>NZ_CP059165.1:5166691-5533382 GCF_013466425.1 Mycobacterium vicinigordonae | reverse complement strand
TCGGTGGTAGCGCTCGCCGCGCTCACGGCGGCGTCGTTGACCGCCGAACCGATCGCCGCCACATCGGCGGCCGCCGATGTCAGCGCCGGAAGGTGAATATTCAGCACGTCTAGCAGGTTGTCACGCTGACAGAGGTGACGCAGCCGAACGGGCGGGTGAACCGCCAAGAAGCAGCCGATTCACAGTCAGCCCAGCAAGATTCATGGGATTGCCGGTATCTGTTAGGCAGCGGGGCCGAACGTCGGAAGTGCAAGGGGCTCCGAGCGAACGCGGCCGAGACCTGATAGCGAACCACTCGACGTCGCCGCCACGTACGTCGATCCGCCAAACACCTGGTCGCCGGCAAACGTATCGCCAGGGCCGCAAAACGCGCACAAAACGGGCTCCAGCGTGGGATAGCCGCATGCGGGGCAAGCGTTAGTGCTCACGGCGAAGACCTCCTAGTGAACGTGCGTCGAACGCCTCTTGGATCTACCCCCGGTCCCGGCCAGCTAAACGCTTCCGTACCAACGGGTAAATGACCGTTGGGGGGTGTTACGGCCGCGCGAATTGGGGAACCCGGTGTCGCAGACGGGGCCGATCGGGCGCCCGCCAGGACAAGGAGTTCGAAAATGATCGGAGCAATAATCCTTTCCCTCATCGTGGGCGCGGTGATTGGAGTGGTGGCGCGACTCGTCATGCCCGGCAAACAGAACATCGGGATGATCATGACGGTGTTACTCGGTGCCCTCGGGGGCCTGGTCGGTTCGGCGGTGGCCGCACAATTCGGCTACTCCAACGCCAACGGTGGCGTCGCCTGGGTCCCGTTCTTCGTCGGTATCGGGGCTGCTGTGGTGTTCATTGCAATCTACGAGGCCGTCACCGGTCGCCGGACGCGGTTGCCGCACTGACCGAAGTTGAACGCGGGTCAGCCGCGGATCCATGCCAGTTGGAGTCGCCGTCGACATTTATTGTCGGCGGCGGTTTCGCTTTGGAGTCGAAACATCTTGGGGCCGAAGGCAACCGGTCGGGATCCGGAACGAGCGTAACGCCGCTGGGAGAATTGAGGGGTATCTTCCAGCGGCGTTACGCCCGGGTCTGAACAGATCAGCTCCGGTAGGCGGGCAGATTCGTCGCTAATTCGTTGAACAGCGCCTGGTTGAGGTTGAACGCGATCTTCACCTCGTCGACGGCCCTGTCGATCTGGTCGGCGTCGAGGTCGAGAGCGTCGAGCCGACGGCGATAGGCGTCCTTGTACGGCTTGGGCCGCATCGGGAATTCGTAGAAGGACAGGCCCGCGCCGTTCAGGCCGAAGGTGCGGTCCAGAATCTTGCCAATGGCTTGGCCGCCGGACAGGTCGCCGAGATAGCGCGTGTAGTGGTGCGCCACCAATGCGCCTCCCCAAGTCGCGGTGGCCAACCGGTCACGGTACGCGCGAGCAGCGGGGGAGTCGACGTGATGCCCGGCGCCGGGCGCCCAGTGCTGCAGGTCGGCATCGATTGCGGCCAGGCGCTCCAGGGCCGGGTCGTACACCGCGGCCACCAGCGGGTCGTTACGGTAAGCCCGCACCGCTTCCTCCAGCCCTTGGTAGATCACGCGGAGCCGCAACAGGTAGTCGGCATAACCCTGGCGGTTGACTCGGCCGGACAAAAGCTCGGATACATAGGGTGAGTGTTCAGCGGCTTCGTGCTCGGCGGTCGAACCCTCTTTCATCGCAACGGAGAAGGGCCGCAGGGCCTCGGCTGCGCTGACTGACACGTTTGCTCCCGGGTATTCGGCTTCTGTTCCAACAACTCTGACAACATGTCAAAACGATGCTGACAAGATGTCAGGAAACATAACACAGCCTTCGGCGGATGTCGTGTCTTAGGGGCGTGCCCCCAGAGCACGCAGGATAAACCGCTCGATGGCCGTCACCGGCAACTCGCGCGGCGCGAGGCAGGCGTGTAGCAACGACATGGTGGCGGCCTGGTCTTCGATCACGAACTGTCCGCTCGCAACACCGTCGGCCAGGATTTCCCGCAACACGTCCTCGATGGCGACCACGTGCTCGCGGATGGCGCGCATCGTGTCGTGCGACAGCGCGCCATACAGTTGCGGCCCGAGCCCCATGTGAAATTGCTCGCCGGCGCCGAGCTGATGCCGAATGTAGATCCGCAGCCGCGCCACCGGGTCGTCGACGTCCGCCAAGTCGCCACGCAGCCCGTCGATGTAGCGGCTCGTCTCGTGCGACGCGAAAGCCACCACTACCGCCTCTTTGTCGGCGAAATGGTGATAGATCGCGGTACGGCCGATGTCGGCGGCGGCCGCCAGCTTGGCCATGGTGATCGCGTCGAAGCTGTGCTCGGCCATCAGGGTGGCGAACGCCTCGAAGACTCGTCGCTGGACTTGCTCGCGGTGCTCCTCCACCGATGAGGCGCTGATCTTAGGCACACGCGACTCTAACGCCGACAACAGGTTTAGCGGGCACCGATCGCCAGCACGGCTACGTCGTCGTCGGGATTCAATTTAGGAACCAGCGTGGCGAACCGGTCGATCAGCCCCGCGGCGCCCAGGCCCGCGTGCTCGACGGCGAAGTCAGCCAGACTGTGCTCGTCGAACGGCGGCGTGGCACGGCGGGATTCGACGATGCCGTCGGTATAGAACAGCAAAATCTCGCCCGGACTCAGCCGAACCCGACAAGAGTCGAAGGTGGCGTTGGACGTCATACCGACCAGCATCCCGTCCGCGGAGCGTACTTGACTCGCGCTGCCGCTGCAGGGGTCGAGGAGCAGCGCCGGTGGGTGCCCGCCGGTGGCAATGGTGACCTCGAACCCGTGGCCGCCGGAGGCGGGCTCCAGGTTGCCGAACAATACTGTGCAGAATCGCCGTGGATCCAGCTCGCGAAGTAACGCCGCGTTGAGTTCGGCGAGAACTTCGGTTGGATCGGCGAAGTGCAGCGCGGCGGCGCGCAGTGTGTAACGGATCAGCGACGTCGCCACAGCGGCTTCGGCACCATGGCCCTCGACGTCACCGATGAAGAACGCCCACCGGCTGTGACCGAGTGCGAACACATCGTAGAAGTCCCCGCCGACTTGCCGCGGGGACGCCGGATGGTAGTGCGCGGCCAGGGCGAGACCGTCGATCTCCGGCAGGGAGGGCGGCAGCAGCGTCCGCTGCAGGACGGTCGCATACTCCGTGATGAGATCCCGTTCATGCTCTGCGACGTCGCGGGTGTGCTCGGCGATGTCGCGGTGGCGGATCGCGTCGTCGCGGTCCAGCCGGGCATCGTCACGGGCTATCTCAGCGGTGTCGCGGTCGAGCCGGGCATCATCGCGCGCGAATTCCGCCGCGTCCCGTTGCCGCCGGGCGAAGCGCAGGTTGTCCAACGAGGACAACCGGCTTTCCAACTGATCCATCACCAGGTCCGCAAGATCGCCGAGGATGCCCAGTTGTTCCTGCGTGGCGGTATGCGACTGGGTGTCCAGTACGGCCACCGCGCCGAGTCGATAGTTGTCGGCGGTGGTGATCGGCGCGCGCGCATAGAAGCGGATCTGGTGATCGCGCACGAACGCATTGTGGGCGGTACGCGGATCGGTGAGCGCATCTTCGACCAAAACCGCATGACCCGCAGCGTCTAGGCCGGCCGCCAATTCCTCGGCGGCCGCGCCATGCCGCGCGCTTTGCAGCCCGTGGACGGCCAGAAACCAGGTGCAGTCGCGATCGACGATCGACACCAAGGCCATCGGTGCACCGAAGACTCGCGCCGCCAGCGCGGCGATTCGTCCGAAAATCCGGTCGGGCGGAGTCTCGTGCAATCGGTACCGTTCTACCGCCTGCAAGCGGGCCGTCTCAGTGGCATTCACGGCAAATAAGGTCTGGAAATCGTGGTTGCCTCCGCGCCGGAAACTCTGACAGAAAGACCAACGGCCCGATGCGTCCGACTATAGTCCGAATGCCGCGTGCCGGGCCTGTGCACAGACTCCGGACCTGCGCCGCAGCGGCGCCGCTACCTATGAACTGCCGATGAGTATTCGTGGTATTGCACTGGCGGGGCGATGACCGGTCTTGGCCAGTCATAGTGTTGAGGTAGCAAGGCGCACCTCGATCCGGACCAAGGACATGACACCTCGATCACGCCGGACTGCCATCATCCGCGCAGCGTCCGTCACCGTCCTCGTGGCGCTTACTGCCTGTTCGACCCGAAACACCTCCGCCGCACCGGCTGCGACCCCGGTCTCGCGCGCCGACTCACTGATCGTCAGTGTCGAAGAGGTTCGTCGCATCGCGAACTACGAGGAGCTCACCGCGCACTCCCACGCCGACCTGCGGCAGCCACCCGTCGGCGATCTGAACGCGCCGGGGCCGTGCCGGGCCGCCGGGATCAGCGACGTAACGTTCGGCACCGGGTGGTCAGAGTTCCGCAGCGCGGGCTATCACGGGATTACCGACGACCTCAAGCCTGGTGGGCCGGCGATGATTCAGACGGTCAGCCAGGCCGTCGCCGTCTATCCGGACTCGAACGCAGCGCGTGGAGTGCTGAACCAGCTAGAAGAGTCACTGCGGGCCTGCGCGGATCTACACGATCCGCACTACCAGTTCACCCTCGACAGGCCGGATTCGGCGACCGTACGGCTCAATGCCAACGCGTGGAGCCATGTGTACCGCGAGAAGGACTCGGTGTTGTTGTCGATTGGCGTAGTCGGACTCGAGCCGGCCGACCAGATCGCCGGGGCTATCTTGCAGACCGCGACCGATCGAATTCGCTGACGTTCGGTCGTGGCGCTCCGCGTCCGTGGGGTTGGCGACTGGACAATGACGTCTGTGCGAAGAGCGACGACGTCTGTGCGAAGAGCGACGACGTCCGTGCGAAAAGCGACGACGTCCGTGCGAAAAGCGACGACGTCCGTGCGAAGAGCGACGACGTCCGTGCGAAAAGCGACGATGTCCGTGCGAAAAGCGACGTCGATCCTGCTGACCGCCTTGGCCGTGGGTGCGGTCGCGGCGTGTGGTGCGTCGCCGTTCGGCGTTCGCTCGGATACCGCGACGTCGATATTGCCGGTGGGTACCACGGCTCCGCTCAGTCCCAGCGTTCCCCCGGTAAGCGCCGAAGCCGCTGCGGCGGGTCTCGTCGACGTGCGCAGCGTAGTTCCCGACGCCGTGATCGATCTGCGCTATGCCACCACGGACAATTTCACCCACACCCAGCTCTACCCCGCCGATGCCCGCTGCCTGGTGCATCAATCGATGGCACACGGGCTGGAGTCCGCCGCCGCGGCGTTGCGGCCACAGGGCCAGGTCCTCGTCTTCTGGGATTGCTACCGCCCGCACGACGTCCAGGTGAAGATGTATCAAGTGGTGCCGAACCCCGCCTGGGTGGCTCGCCCGGGCCCGTACGCGACCAGCCACGAGGCCGGGCGTTCGGTGGACGTCACCTTCACCAGCTCACAGCAGCCATGTCCTACCGAGCGGCATGCCGGGTACTTCTGCCTGGCTGACATGGGCACCGATTTCGACGACTTCACCGACCGCGCAAAGGCTTTCGCGACCAAGGACGTCGGTCCCGCCGCCTACGCGAATCGGGTCCGGCTGCGCGATGCAATGAATTACGGCGGGCTATCGGTGTACTCCGGTGAGTGGTGGCACTTTGACGGTCCCGGCGCGGCGGTGCAGCGACCAATCCTTGATGTCCCGGTCGACTAATCGTCTCATTATTTGAGACGAAAAACTCAATATATGAGATATTGGCTAGGCTTGGTTCATGACGGAACCACCACGGGTCACCTACACTCACGGCCACCACGAGTCGGTGTTGCGCAGCCACCGGCGGCGCACCGCCGAGGATTCCGCGGGCTACCTACTCCCGCACCTTCGGGCCGGAATATCCCTACTCGACATCGGTTGCGGGCCCGGCACCATCACCGCCGACTTCGCCACGCGGATCGCACCCGGATCGGTGACGGCCGTCGAACAAACCGATGATGCGCTCAGTCTCGCCCGCGCCGAGATGGAATCGCGTGGCCTGCGCAACGTGGCGTTCCTGACCTCCGACGTGCATGCGCTCGACCTGCCCGACGACACGTTCGACGTCGTGCACGCCCACCAGGTGCTACAGCACGTCGCCGACCCAGTGCAAGCGCTGCGCGAGATGAAGCGAGTGTGCGCACCGGGTGGGATCGTCGCCGCCAGGGACGCTGACTACGCCGGATTCATCTGGTATCCGCGGCTGGAGCCGCTGGATCGCTGGCGGGAGCTGTACGAACGCGCAGCGCGTGACAATGGCGGAGAACCAGATGCGGGACGTTCTTTGTTGGCCTGGGCTCGCCAAGCCGGCTTCGCCGACATCACCCCCGGCGCCAGCACGTGGTGCTACGCAACAGATGACACCCGAAAGTGGTGGGGCGGCATGTGGGCCGACCGGATTCTGCATTCGGATCTGGGGCACCAGCTGACCGATTCCGGCCTGGCCACCACCGCAGAGCTCGAGGAGATCTCGGCAGCGTGGCGGATGTGGGCCGCCGACCCTGACGGCTGGCTGGCCATCCCGCACGGCGAAATCCTCTGCCGCGCCTGACAACCCCGATTGCGTCAGTGGGAAGCGATTGCGTTGCGGGTGAAATCGGCGGCTTGGTTGGCCATGCCGTTGTCTCGATAGGTGCTGTGCGCGGCGCGATCCCGCCCGCCCGGGAAGCACACCGGATCTCCATCAGCGCAGAGTTGAAGAGTCTTGGCGGTGTACAGCGGACCGATGTTGATGGGCGGTGCACTGCCATCGACGAAGTGCAGGAACGCATCTGAAGGAGCGGCAAACAAAACGACCGCGGCAACCTTGGAAGCGACGGTCGGCGGCATCGGGCCGGTTATTCCGTCGGGAAGCGAAATGCCGTCCGGAACAGAGTCGGAAGTGGTGTAGGCGGCCACGGCCGCGCCTTGCGAGTACCCACCGAGCACGATCTTGGTCCCAGGGCAGTTTGCGGCTGTGGCCTCGACCTTGCGGCTGGCATCGGCGACACCGTCGACGGCCCTGCCGAAGTCCAGCGACGCCGGGTAGTTGACCGGATCGACGGCGACATCGGTGCCGCCTAGCCGGGCATTCAGTGCATCGACGAATGCCTGCCCAGTGGCACCGATGCCCGGTGCCTCGAAGGTCCCGCGGGCAAACACCACTTTGACGGACGGACACCCGGGGTCGGCGCTAGCCCGCGAGAGTTGGCCCGGCACTGGCATCAGCAGAGCCGCGACGGCGACGAAGGCCGCTGCCAACCAACGAGCCACCCGCCGCGCCGGCGGGGTGGAGGATTTAGTGCGGCGCAAGTTAACTCTTTTCGTCTTTTCGTCTTTTCGTAGATCTGAGGGGTCTGCCGGGGGATCCGCCGATTACGAACTCGTGGCGGCCGCGCTTTGTTCCGGGTCCACGCGTTGGGAAGGCGACGCGGTGAGCGTAAATCACGGGTCGAGCCGCCGCAGCGCCGACAAAGTTCGCCGACGGCTGCCGCTACACGGGCAGTCGGAGGCATTTCAGCACGTGGCCGGTGGTGATCAGTGCGCGCGTCGACGCCGCTTCGCGTGACCCGGTGTGGTCATGTTCACAAGTTCTCCGGCCGACTCTCTTGCTTTGCGAGATCGACTCTGGCGGCTACGGCGTCTAGGTCCAGCCGTGCTAGGAGGGCGTCCAGGTCGACGCGGGCGACGATGGCGTCCATGTCCAGGCGGGCAAGCATCGCGTCGATGTCGAGCCGCTCCACAATCGCGTCGATGTCGAGGCGCGCAAGGAATGCGTCGATGTCGATGCGCGCGACAATGCCGTTGATGTCAAGCCGGGCGATGATCGCGTCCATGTTGATT
This sequence comes from Mycobacterium vicinigordonae, assembly GCF_013466425.1. Lineage (NCBI taxonomy): Bacteria > Bacillati > Actinomycetota > Actinomycetes > Mycobacteriales > Mycobacteriaceae > Mycobacterium > Mycobacterium vicinigordonae. Next base: position 5,525,579 of record NZ_CP059165.1, on the reverse strand, counting down.
CGCCGCATCAGTCTCTCGAGGCTTTTGCCGTCCCGCACGACGGTGTCGACGAGCCCGTGCAGGGCCCGTTCGGCCTCCCGTCGCTGTCGGCGCAACAGACCCCCGACCACCGGCAAGCCACCGTGGCTCCGTTGCGCGTCATCGGACTCGTCAGCCATAGCGGCATTGTGTCAAATCCGGCGCCGTGCAGACTCACCCCCATAGCGCCTATTCCGCAGGTCAACCTACTGGTATTGGCATTCTCTTTTTTTGCAAGTACGTTATTCAACGATGAATAACGCAGCCCAGACCCCATCGGGCATACCGCTTGCGCCGGTGTATGGCCCGCAGAACCGACACGCCGAGCCGCCAGCGCCAGGAGAGTTCCCCTTCACTCGTGGCAATTTCGCATCCGGATACCGCGGCAAGCTATGGACCTTCCGGCAATACTCCGGTTTCGGCACCGCCGAGGAGTCGAATCGTCGCTACCGGTACCTGCTCGATCAGGGCGGTACCGGACTGTCGGTGGCGCTCGATCTGCCCACCCAGTGCGGCTACGACTCCGACGATCCTGACTTCGGCGAAGAAGTGGGGCGGGTGGGTGTCGCGGTCGACACCCTGGCCGACTTCGAGATCCTCTTCGACGGCATTCCACTGGACAAGCTGAGCACCAGCATGACGATCAACGGCACCGCGGCGATCCTGCTGGCGTTCTACGTCGCGGCCGCCGAGAAGAAGGGGATACCGCGCGCCAAGCTCACCGGGACCATCCAGAACGACATCCTCAAGGAGTACGCCTCGCGCGGCACCTGGATCTGGCCGCCGGAACCGTCGCTGCGGTTGATCGCCGACACCATCGAGTTCTGCGCCGCCGAGGTGCCGCGGTTCAACGCCATCTCGGTGGCCGGGGCGCACTTTCGCGACGCCGGCGCTACCGCGGTGCAGGAGATGGCGTTCACCCTGGCCGACGGCGTCACCTACTGCGACACCGTGGTGGAACGAGGCCGGATGACCATCGACGAATTCGCTCCTCAGATCTCGTTCTTCTTCTACACGCACGGTGACTTCTTCGAGGAGATCGCCAAATATCGTGCGGGACGGCGTCGTTGGGCCACGATCGTGCGCGAACGCTACGGGTCCACCAAAGACAAGGCATCGATGTTCCGGTTCGGCTGCGTGTGCGGCGGCGCATCGCTATACGGGCCGCAGGCGCAGAACAATGTAGTGCGAGTGGCCTACGAGGCGATGGCGGCGGTGCTGGGCGGCGTGCAATCGATGTTCACCGCGGCCTGGGACGAACCGTTCGCACTGCCGTCGGAGGAATCCACCACGCTGGCGTTGCGCACCCAGCAGGTGCTGGCCTACGAGACCGGCGTCACCCAGGTCGCCGACCCGCTGGGCGGCTCGTACTTCGTCGAGGCCCTTACCGACGCCACCGAGGCGCGCATCATCGAGATCATGGCCGACCTCGAGGCGCACGGCGGCATGGTCGCCGCCATCGAAGACGGTTATCTGCAGGGACTGATCGCCGACGAGGCGTTCAAGATCCATCAGGACATCGAGAGTGGCGTCAGGCCGGTGGTCGGGGTGAACCGGTTCGTCTCGGAGGAACCCGAACCCGACGTCGTGATGTACGAACTCGACGCTGAGGGCCGCGACCTGCAGCTCAAGCGGCTCGCGCAGGTGAAGGCCGAAAGAGATAGCGGCGCGGTGCAATCCGCCCTCGCCGCGCTGGCCCGCAGTGCCGAGGGAGACGACAACCTGATGCACAAGATCATCGATTGTGCCAACGCCTACTGCACGGTGGGCGAAATGGTCTCGACGCTCAAAGCGGTGTGGGGCGAATTTCAGCAGCCGGTGGTGTTCTAGATGACCGCCCGCATCCTGGTCGCCAAGCCCGGTCTGGACGGGCATGACCGCGGCGCCAAGATTGTTGCCCGTACGCTGCGTGATGCTGGCTTCGAGGTCATCTACACCGGCATCCGCCAGCGCATTGAGGACATTGCGTCGATCGCCGTTCAGGAGGACGTGGCCCTGGTCGGCCTGAGCATCCTGTCCGGAGCGCACCTGAGGCTTACCACGCGCACCATCGAGGCTTTGCGTGCCGCCGATGCCGGCGACATCGCCGTCGTGGTGGGCGGCACCATCCCGCACGCTGATGTTCCAAAATTGCTGGAAGCCGGTGCGGCGGCAGTGTTTCCGACCGGTACGTCGCTGGCCAACCTGGTGCGCGAGATTCGTGCGCTGACCGGCACGCCCGAACCAGCGCAGGAGGAACCGTGCGTATCGGAGTGATGATCGGCGCCGAGCGCGGCGACATGGCCCGCAAGGTGGCTAAGCTGGCCTCCGATATCGAGTGGGCTGAATCGGCGGGGCTGGACACGGCGTGGATGCCTCAGGTGCCCAACGACTTCGACTGCCTGACCATGGTGTCGTTGATGGCTGCGCACAGCTCGCGCATCGAGTTGGGCACCGCGGTAGTGCCGCTGCAGGCCCAACACCCGATTGCCCTTGCCCGCCAAGCACTCTCGACGCATGCGGTCGCCGGTGGCCGGTTGGCGCTGGGTGTCGGGCCGTCGCATCACTGGATCATCAGGGACATGCTGGGCCTGCCGTACGAGAAGCCGGCCGCCTACACCCGCGACTACCTGCAGGTACTCACCGCCGCTGTTGCGGGACCGGGACCCGTTGACGTGGAGAATGATTCGTTCACCGTGCATAATCCGCTGGGTATCGGGGCCGACACCCCGATGCCTGTGCTGGTAGCCGCGCTGGGGCCGGTGATGCTGCAGTTGGCGGGTGAATTGGCTGACGGCACCGTCCTGTGGATGGCCGACGAGCGCGCGATCGGCGACCACATCGCGCCCAAGATCACCAAGGCCGCCGCGGATGCCGGGCGCCCGGCGCCTCGCATCGTCGCCGGAATCCCGGTATGCCTCTGTGCGCCTTCGCAAGTCGGCGAAGCTAAGGAGCGGGCCAATCGCATCCTGGGCGAGGCTGAGGTCTCGCCGAATTACCAGCGGCTGCTCGAGCGCGGTGATGCCCGCGATGTCGGCGATTTGTGCGCGGCCGGTGAACCGGAACAGATCCTGGCACGGATGCGCCGCTTCGCCGACGCCGGAGTGACGGATCTGTCGGTACGGCTGTTGCCTATCGGGAAGAACCGTGACGAACTTGTCGCGTCCAAGCGCCGCACTCGGGAGATGATCTCCGAGTTCGCCAGGGAGTTGCGGTGAGCGGTACCGGGCCGCTGTCCGGAATACGCATCCTCGAGGTCGGCACGATGCTGGCGGGCCCGTACGCGACGATGTTGCTCGCCGATCTCGGCGCCGACGTCACCAAGATTGAACCGACCGGTGGTGAGATATCCCGCAGCGTCGGCGCCACCTACTTCGCCAGCCTCAACCGCAACAAATCCAGCATCGTGCTGGATCTGAATTCTGATGCGGGACAACAGCGATTGGGCGAACTGGTCGTCGAATCGCATGCCTTGCTGGTCAACCTCAAGCCGTCGGCCATCCGCCGGCTGGGTTTGACCTACGACGAGTTGCGACAGCACAACGAGAAGATCGTCTGCGTGGCGATCACCGGTTTCGGTCTGTACGGCGGTGACGATCCGGCCTTCGACTACGTGGTGCAGGCTGGCGTCGGAACCGCCGCCCTGACGGGTGACCCGGACGGTCCACCCACTTTGCCGGGTTATTCATCGGCTGACAACTCCACCGGGATGACCGCGGCACTGGGTCTGTTGGCGAAGATCATCTCCGGCACCGGCGGCCAAGTGGATGTGTCGCTGCGCGATGTGATGCTGTCACAACTGAACTATCATGCCTCCGCCTACCTCAACAGCGGTATCGAGCCGCAGCGCCGTCCGTACGGGGCGCACTCCTATTACGTTCCCGCACAGCTATTTCCGACCTCCAAAGGCTATCTCGCCCTGTTTATCACGCACGACGGCTTCTGGAAGACCTTTGCCGCCGAGGCCGGTATCGGGGGTTTCGAGACGATGGCCGAGCGGGTGGCGCGCCGCGACGAAGTGCTGGCTGTCGTCACCGCGATGTTGGCCACCGACACCGCCGCCGGGTGGGAACGGCGACTGCGGCCGCTCGGTGTTCCGGCGTCAGCGGTCCGGACGCTACCCGAAGCGCTTGAGGCCACCCCGGAAGTGGTCGTGTCGGCGGGCGAGTTCCGGTTGGTCGGCAGCCCGATCCACGTCACGGGCTATGAACCCGAGTACCGGCCGCCGCCGGCACTGCCGGGGGCCTAAGCCGCGCTAGCTCAGTTCGGCCAGTTGCCTTTCCCGATAGAGCCGCGCCCATTCGGCGCGTGGCCGGATGGAAACATCCACGTCAGTCGCCTTGGTACGCAGGGCTTTAACCGTCGCCTGCTCGCGAGGGGTGCGGGCGAATGGGTCCCAGCTGAAAAAGCGGCAGGCGTTGGCCCAGGTGATCTTATTGATGTCGGTGTCGTCGGCGCCGGCGGCATTGAGCTCGGCCAGCACCTGTTCGGGGGCGTCGGGCCAGAAGCAGTCCGAGTGTGGGTAGTCGCATTCCCAGGCGATGTTGGCGATGCCGATCTCGTGGCGTAGCTTCAGCGATGTCTTGTCCGTGACGTAACAGGCCAGCGAGTGTTCGCGGAAGACGTCGCTGGGCAGCTTGTCACCGAAGTCGCGGCGCAACCATTTCTGGTTGGTGTAGTGGCGGTCGCTGCGGTCCAGGTAGAAGGGAATCCAGCCGATACCGCCTTCGGAGAAGGCGAATTTCAGGTCGGGATAGTTGCGCATGGCGGGGCCCCACAACAGATCCTGGGCGCACATAGCCGAGACCTGGGTGGCCAGAATGATCAGGTTGTCGATCGGCGCGTTGGGCGCCATGCTGATCGCGCCGAACCCGGTGCCGATGTGCAGGCACATCACCACGTTCTGCTCGGACAAGGTGCGAAACACCGGACCCCAGTAGTTCTCGTCGTGATAGCTCGGAAGTCCTTCCAGGTGCGGCAATTCCGGCATGGTGACCGCGCGGCAGCCCTTGGCGGCGACTCGGCGGATCTCGTCGCACATGGCCTCGGGGTTCCACGTCGGCAGGATGGCGATCGGGATGAACCGATCGGGATAGGACCCCGCCCACTCATCAATGTGCCAGTCGTTGTAAGCCGACACCATCACCAGCGTGACCTCTTCGCGGTGCATGTTGAGGTGGCGGGCCGAGAAGCCAGTAAAGGTCGGGAAGCACATCGACGCGATGATGCCGTTGCGGTTCATGTCCCGGACGCGCTCATGGACGTCGTAGACACCGGGGCGCATCTCGGCGAATCCGGCCGGGTCACGTCCCCACTCTTCGGCCGGCCAGGACACCACGGCGTTCAGCCCGCTCACACCCTGCGGCCTGCCCTGGTACATCCACTGGTCGACGCCCTTGTCGTCCATCACGACGATCGGAGCCTCGTCCCGGTATTTGGCGGGCACATGCCGCCGGAACATGTCCGGGGGTTCGACGACGTGGTCGTCGATACTCACCAAAATCAGGTCATCAGCCCTCATTGGGCAGTCCTCTCCGCGTAGCGGCCCGATCCGGGCCCGGTCAGCCGGTGTGCTCGGTGATGGTCTGAAGCAGCCGCGGGATCGGTGGCGGATCGAGTTGCAGCGCACTGGACATGGTCAGCTTTGCGCCGCTCATGCTGTGCAGCACCTCCTCGAGGTCATCGCCCTCGATCTCGTAGAGGGCGATGTAGGGCCCCTCGCCGTTGACCGGCCGCAGCCGGCGTGCCGAGACGATTCCGTCCAGCGCGACGAGCTCGCCCAAGTGGACCTCGTCGTACCAGGTGTTGTACTCCTGCTCGCGTTCGGGCGAGCTGGGGTACGTCTCGACGTAGATGATTCCTTTTGCCATCGTGGCCTCCTGGTGGTTACTCGTACTGCACGGTGATCGGTGCGGCGTCCGGTACGGCCTGGCAGGTCAGAATGTAGCCGTCCTCGACCTCGTCGTCGTCGAGGGCGTCGTTGGTCCGCATGGTTGCGGTGCCCTCGGTCAGCCTGGCCATGCAGGTGCCGCAGTTACCGGCCTCGCAGTTGAACGGCGGATCGAGCCCCGCGCGGCGCGCGCTCTCCAGGAGTGTCTCGCCGGCAACAAGTGGCACCGTGACCTTCTTACGGTCGAGGTGAATCGTTACCATGCCGGGCTCCGTCATGACCGCCTATCTGCCACCGGGTCGTCGCCATTTGCTGTGCACTTTGCGTTCTTCACTATAGAGAATACTATTCTCACCTAGCGATAGTATCTTCTCAGCCACCCAGGAGGGCGGGACGTGACCGAGCCGGCCGCGCTCGTGTTCGAAGAGCAGCGATTCAGCCTGCCCGAACTCGATGGGCTGACCGGCGCCCTCGCCGCCACCCTGCGCCAAAGGGGTGTCCGGCCGGGCCAGCGGATCGCGGTCATGTCGTCCAACCGGCCCGAGTTCGTCGCCGCCGTGCTGGCGATTTGGCGGCTCGGCGGGGTGGCGGTCCTCCTCAGCCCGGCCTGGAAGCGCGACGAGGTCGACCATGCGCTCGCGCTCACCGACCCGACCGACGCCGTCGGTGACCATCCAGTGCTGGCCGGGCTGATGCCGACATTGCACTTGGACGAACCGCTCGCTCCCCGCGAAGCCATCGGCGCCCTATCACCCAACGGTGATGCGGCGCTGGTGTTCAGTTCCGGCACCACCGGGTTGCCGAAGGCCGTGCGGCACACCCACGCGTCGCTGGATGCGGCCGTGCGGGATTGGCGCGACGCGCTGCAGCTGACCACTCGGGACCGCATCCAGGTGGCCACGCCCCCGTCGCACATCCTGGGGTTGCTGAACATCCTGACCGCGCTGCGCACCGGTATCTGGATACGGCTACACCGCCGCTTCGAAATTGACCGGATATTGCGGCACATCGAAATCGACCGCATCACAGTCGAAATGGCCGTCGCACCGATCGCGCTGGCCATCGCCTCTCACCCTCAGCTGGAGTCCTACGACTTGTCGTCGCTGCGGTACTTCATGTGGGGTGCGACCCCGGTGACCGCCACGGTCGCCGAGATGGTCACCCGGCGCACCGGCGTCGGCTGGGTTCCGGCGTACGGAACCACCGAGTTGCCGGTCATCGCTTGCAACCCCATCCAGGGGCCTCGGCTGGACTCCGTCGGCCGCGCGGTGCCCGGCGTGCAGTTGCGGGTGGTGTCCTTGCAGACTGGTGAGCCGGTTGATCCGGGAGAGACGGGAGAGATCCAGGCACGCGCGGACTCCCTGATGGCCGGCTACCTCCCGGCCGAGGCCACCAGTGACGTGCTGCGGGACGGGTGGTACCGCACCGGGGACGTGGGCCACCTGGACTGCGACGGCTGGTTGTCGATCACCGACCGACTCAAGGAGATGGTCAAGGTGCGGGGCTTCCAGGTTGCCCCCGCCGAGATCGAGACCGTACTGCATGGTCATCCGGCCGTACGGGATTGCGCGGTCTTTGGCGTTGCCGACGGAGCCAATGGTGAGGCAGTGGTCGCCGCCGTCGCCACGCACCCCACATTCGACAACACCGAGCTCGCCGCCGAACTCACCGCGCGGGTGGAAGCGAAACTGGCGTCTTATAAGCGGCTGAGCCGGGTGGTGTTCGTGCCGGAGATTCCTCGCCTGCCCTCGGGCAAGGTGTTACGCAGAGTGCTCAAGGAGAGCTATGGATGTACGGCTGACGGCTGAACAGCAGCAATTGCGCGACGCCGCCGCAAAGCTGGCCGACGACCTCGGCCCGGCCGCCGTAGGCGACTTGGCCGACCAGGGTCGAATTGCCCGGCTGGACAAGCAGATCGAGTTGACCGGGTGGCGATCGCTGCGCTCGGATGAGGCCTCGGGTGTCGAGGCGGCGATCGTCGCAGAGGAATTCGGACGGCGACTCCTCGATGCTCCGTTTCTGGGCCCGGTGCTGGCCGACGATCTGACCCGGCACCTGGAGACGAGAGTCGAGCGGGCTACCGTCGCGGTCGAGGATCGTGGGGTCGACACCCGCGGTTATCAACGGGCCGTTCAACTTTCGGGCACCACGGTCCTTAAGGTACACCTCGGCGACCGCGTTGACGGTGCCGACCTGACCCGGTCCTGTGTTCGGATCACAGGTTCGCCGGCGCCGCTGGGAGAGGTGTCCGCGGAAGCCGCCGACCGATGGCGGGCGTTGGCGCTGGTCATCACCGCGGCCGACCTGGTCGGTGCCGCGCGCGGGGCACACGCCCTGGCCTGCGACTACGCGAAGCTCCGGGAGCAGTACGGCAAACCGATCGGGTCGTATCAGGCCGTCGCCCATCTGCTCGCCGAAAGTCTGGCGCTCATCGAAGGTTCGGTGAGCGTGCTGCGGCATGCCGCATGGGCTGTCGACGAACTGGAACCTGCCGAAGCCATCCAGTCGGCCCGGGTGGCCAAGATCTACTGCGCCCGTGCCGCCGTAACCGTATGTGAGACCGCCATACAAGTGCACGGCGGAATAGGCAACACGTGGGAATGCCTGGTGCACGTCTACCTGCGCCGGGCCCTGACATCGACCGAGCTGTGGCCGGTCACCCTGAAGGAGGTCGGCCGTGGACTTTCGTGACTCACCGCAGGAAGCGGAGTTCCGGGAACGGTTGCGGTCGTGGCTTGCCCTGCACGCGAAGGAATTCGGTGGCTCGGGTGACGAGTACTGGGCAGGGCAGGCGGACTGGCATCGCGCTCTGTATCAGGAAGGGTTCTTCGGCTTGTCGTGGCCGCGCGAGTACGGCGGGTGGGAGCTGCCGCCGGTTTACGACGTCATCGTCGACGAGGAGATCGCCCGAGCGGGCGCCCCGCCGCGGCCCAGCGTCGGCTACCTGGTGATCGGTATCGGCCGGCACGGCAGCGACGAACTGCGGCAGCGATTCCTGCCGGGCATCATCAACGGCACCGAACGCTGGTGTCAGGGGTTCAGCGAACCGGGCGCGGGATCCGACCTGGCGTCGCTGACCACCACCGCGACCCGCATGGGTGACGAGTATGTGATCCACGGCCACAAGATCTGGACTAGCTACTCTGATGTCGCCGACTGGTGTCTGCTGCTAGCCCGCACCGAACCCGCCGCCAAGCGGCACCGCGGCATCTCCGCTTTCGTCATATCGATGAGACAAGATGGGGTGCAACAACGTCCACTGCAGATGATCAACGGCGTCACCAACGAGTTCGGGCAGGTGACCTTTGACGGCGCCCGGGTTCCGGCAGATCGGATGGTGGGCGCCCCGGGTGACGGCTGGGCCGTCGCGATGACCGTCGTCGGCCACGAGCGCGAACCGTCCACGCTGGGATATGCCGCCCGTTACAACAAGCTGGTGGCGCAGCTGGTGGACCGCACTGACGGCGATGTAGCCGACGAAGTTGCGTGGGCGGCGGTGCAGGCGCAGATGCTGACCCACCACGTGCGGCGGCGGCTGTCCGAGCAACTCGATGGCGTGTCGCACGGCCCGGAAGGTTCGCTGGACAAGCTGCTGATGACCTGGGTGGAGCAGTCGGTCGGACATGCCGCGCTGGCGGTCGGCGGTACCCGCGACCCGGATCTGCTCAGCGCTTACCTCTACAGCCGCGCGCAAAGCGTCATGGGCGGCACGTCGCAGATACAGAAGAACATCATCGCCTCGCGAATTCTGGGATTGGGAGTCTGAAATGTACGACATGCCAAGTGAAATCGACGTCCGGGCGGACGGGTCGCTGCGGATCATCACGCTCAACCGGCCTGACGACCTCAACGCGGTCAACGACAGCCTGCACGTCGGTCTGGCCCGGCTGTGGCAGCGGCTCACCGACGATGCGTCGGCTCGCGCCGCGGTGCTGACCGGCGCCGGCAAGGCGTTCTCTGCCGGCGGGGATTTCGCGTACTTGGCCGAACTTGCCGAGGACGCCGACCTGCGCGCCAAGACCATTCGGGACGGCAGGGAGATCGTGCTGGGAATGGCACGCTGCCGAATTCCGGTGGTGGCGGCGGTCAATGGCCCGGCAGTGGGCCTGGGCTGCAGCCTCGTGGCGCTCAGCGACATCGTCTACATCGCGCCCCACGCCTTCCTAGCCGACCCGCACGTCCAGGTGGGATTGGTGGCCGCCGACGGTGGTCCGCTGACTTGGCCACTGCACATCAGCCTGTTGCTGGCTAAGGAATATGCGTTGACTGGCACCAGGATTCGCGCCGAGCGGGCAGTCGAACTCGGCCTAGCCAACCACGTGGTCGACGATCCGGTCGCGGAAGCGGTGGCCTGCGCACAGCGCATCCTGGAATTGCCTCAGCAGGCGGTGGAAAGCACCAAGCGGGTGCTCAACATCCACCTGGAGCGTGCGGTGCTCGCCAGCATCGACTACGCCTTGTCCGCCGAGCACCAGTCGTTCGTCACCGAAGACTTCAGGTCGATCGTCACCAAACTCAACGCGAGCAAAAATTAGCCTTCGCACGCCGTTGAACACCGAAGTGGGGCCGGCGCATTGGCGGCGACCCCACTTCGGGCGACTAACTCTTACTTGGCGGACTTGGTCTTCTGGCGCGCCTCGGCCGCGCTAGCAGCAGCCCTCGCCGACTCGGCCTGAGCCTCTTTCTTGGCCACGTCGCGCTGCGCCTGCGCCTTGTCCTGCTGCGCCCGGCCTTCGTTGCGAAGGTTGTCGTTGTTGATCACGATGCCGGCGATCTCTTTGGACTTGCCGAGCACGTCCTCGACGATGCCCTTGACGGCCGCCACCGGTCCACTGTCGCGGTTACTCACTGTTGCGCTCCCTTCCCTTGAATCGCCTTACGATTCCTTGGCAATCACGTTGCAAGCGCTTACCCGCGCGGAAGTTGCGGAACAACCTAACTATGGGATCAATCACTCCAGCCCCTGAGGATCAGCCCAGTGTCACCAGGTCCTCAACGGAATCGCGGGGCAGATCGTCGCTGGTCACCGCCGTGACCATCATGTCGCGGAGGTCGATGGCACCGCGGTGGTTGTCCAGGAAGGCAGTGTCGGCTGCGTCGCGGCCGGTGGCGATGCGCAGCATCGCCTGCCGAGGCGCCAGGCAGGTTGCATCCACGACGCGCCAGTCTCCGTCGATCAGCGCCTCAGCCACGGCGTGGAAGTCCATCGGGTCGCAGCCCGGTGCGTACACCGACACCAGTCTGGCGGGGATGTTGACCGCCCGCAGTAACGCGATCACCAGGTGCGCGTAGTCTCGGCACACCCCGGCACCGGCGAGCAGGGTATCAGTCGCGCCGTCGATCGGATCACTGGAACCTGGAACATATTTCAACCGCGTGCCGACCCACGACGACACCTTCTCCAGCACCGTCACCGAGTCGGTGTATTGGCCGAACTCGGTGGCCGCGAACCCGAAGAACTTGTCGGCTTCTGCATAACGGCTCGGCCGCAGATACGTCGAGGCGTCGATGTCGCGCACCGGGGGTGGCTCGGCCCGGCCGGTGACGGTGGCCTCATAGTTGATTCGGACATCCCCGACGCCGAACTCCCCGGTGTGGATTCGGGTGCCATGCTCGCCGGCGATCTCGCGGACCGTCACCGGGCTGCCATCCACCGTCACCGTCAGTGACTCGTTCACCTGCAAGCCGGGCAGGGCGGCCACGGTGATCTGGAACTCGAGTGTCGTCGGTTCGGTCACGCTGACATGCAGGCTGGATCCGACCTCACGCTTGGTCAATGTGGCCCCGATTCCGATTCGTCGCAGCAGTATCGTCTGCAGCCAATCACGCCCGGCCTATACCCGCATCCGCAGTTTCGAATCAGCGCCATCGGTGCGGGCAGGATCTGGTCCTCGAAGAAATCCCTCACCACGGACTGCACCCTCGTCCGCGCACACGTCGGCGACAAAGCCGGCACCGGCCAATTCCACGCAGCAGTAGGCAATTTCAATCCCACGCCGGGTCCGATCAACGCGATGTCGCATCGAACTACGCTGCGCGGAAACGCTTGTCGGCCGCGTACACGCCGGGTGGATCGACACCGACATGGCCGACACGGTGGAAGACAGCAAGTGGTCTACGCCGCATACCTGCGACTTGAGTTTGATCCTGGCGGTCGAGACGTGGGCTGGCCGCGGCCGAACGGTGCCGGCTGCATTGGCCCGGGCGAGAATGCTTGTATCGCCTTGATTTTCCGCGCTCTTAAGTCGCCAAGCTGGCTCAGAGGTCTTCGTGTTTGTGCGGGGATCGAGCACGGAGGCGATGTCTAGGTGGCAAGCGCTGGGTAGACGACGGTGTCAACGACTTGTCGTAGGAATTTGGCGTCAACGGTTTGTCCGCTCAGCACCCTCAGCAGGCCCATTGCGGTTAGCACGTCGGCGACCAGAGACCAGTCACGGTCGGCGGCGATCTCGCCCCGGGCCGCGGCTCGGGTCAGGATATTGGAGATTATTCGGCCCCCCCTGAGCAGTAGGAGATCGTCGACGGCCGTGGCGAGCTGAGGATCGCGGGTGGCTTCTAAAGCGACACGGAGTACCAGGTCGGTGGTGATCAACTGGTTGTCAGTGCGCACTGCGCGTTCGATGAGGGCGTCGAAGTCGCCAGCCAAGCTGCCTGTGTCGGGGGTGTCGTCGGTCCGCAGATCGGGCCGCCAATAGACCAGGACGTCGGTTATCAACGCCGCTTTTGATGACCATCGCCGGTAGATTGCGGCCTTGCCGACGCCAGCGCGGGCCGCGATGTCGTCCATGTTGGTGGCGTCGTAGCCGTTCTCGGTCAACGCTGCAAGAGCGGCGTTGAGGATCGCGGGATCACGGGAGCGGTCCAGCCGGCCGTCCGTCCGTTGGCGTAGCTTCGATTCCATCTCGCTCATCTGCCCTGTACCTGCTCCCACCCGCGGCCCGAAGCGCTTCATCGATTCTCACCAAAGCGTGCCAGATCCCGGTGCGGGTCTTCGATGTTTACACCCTCATCGGTTGCGGGACAGCTGCGGGGTCGTTCGTGGGCGCCGCTGCACTGTTCTTCATGCGGAAGGTGTCCAGCGGCCACCAGAACCAGCGGCCTAGGGCGGCGGCGATCGCCGGCGTCATGAATGCTCGCACGATGAACGTGTCGACGAGTAGGCCGATGCCGATCGACGTGCCGAACTGGCCGATCACCACCAGGTCGCTGACGATCATCGACGCCATGGTCGCCGCGAAGATGAGGCCGGCGGCGGTGACCACCCGGCCAGAAGCGCCCATGCCCCGGATGATGCCGGTGTTGAGGCCGGCCGGAATCTCTTCCTTCAGACGCGAAACCAGCAGCAGGTTGTAGTCGGACCCGACGGCCAGCAGGATGACTACCGTCAGCGGCAGCACGATCCATTGCAGGCCCAGCCCAAGGATGTCCTGCCAGAGCAGCACGGAAAGACCGCATGCCGTGCCAAGTGAAGCCAGCACGGTACCGACGATCACCAGGGACGCCACCAAGCTACGGGTGATCAGCAGCATGATCGAGAAGATCAGGATCAGCGTCGCGATTCCGGCGATCGTCAAGTCGATGCCGACCCCGTGCTGCATGTCACTGTACATCGATGCGGTGCCGGCCAGCGATACCTTCGCCGATTCCAGCGGCGTTCCCTTGACCGCGTCGGCGACGGCCTGCTTGATGCCCTGGACGTGCTGAATGCCTTCCACCGAGGCAGGGTCGCCCTGGTGGGTGATGATGAATCGGACGGCATTGCCGTCGGGCGAGACGAACATCTTCAGGCCGCGTTTGAAGTCGGGGTTCTGAAAGACCTCCGGCGGCAGGTAGAACGAGTCGTCATTCTTGGCCTGGTCGAAGTAGTTGCCCATCATCGTCGAGCCTTCGGCGCTCTCTTGCATGTGATGCTGAATGCCTGCCATGGAGCTGTGGGTGGACAGCATGTAATCGCGCATTCTCTGCATTGACTCGATGGTCTTGGGAAAATCAGCGAGCAGTTGCGGCATCAAGGTGTCGAGCTTGTCGATGTCCTTGGTTGTTCTTCCGATGTCGTCGGCCATGGTGTCGATGTCGTCGAGCATGTCGAATATCGACCGCAACGACCAGCACACCGGGATGTCGTAGCAGTGCTTCTCCCAGTAGAAATAGGAGCGAATTGGGCGCCAGGTGTCTTCGAAATCGGCGACGTGCTGGCGCACCCCCTCGATGTCGGCTTGCAACACGTGCATATCGCCGGTCATCTCGTGGGTGGTCTCGGTCATCTGCTTCATGACGCCGTACATGTGCTGCATGACTGCGATCGTCCGGCCCATCTCGTCGGCCTGCTCGAGCATGGCCGCCATGCTGTCGTTCATGAATTTCGCCGTCTGCAGGGTGCTCGAACTGTTCATGGCGATCACGAACGGGATCGAACTGTGCTCGATCGGCGCCCCTAGGGGTCGGGTGATGGTCTGCACCCGCCCAATGCCGCGTTCATGGAAGACGGCCTTGGCGATCCTGTCGATGATCAGCATGTCCGCCGGGTTGCGGATGTCGTGGTCGGCTTCGACCATCAGCAATTCCGGATTCACGCGCGCCGGGGTGAAGTGTCGCTCGGCCGCCGTCTGCGCAACGTTGGCCGCGATCTCGGGCGGAGTGAACTTCCTGTCATTGTAAGTTGGCACGTAGGTCGTCAGGCTGACGAACCCGATCACCGCGATAAAGGTCGCGACCACAATGATGGGTTTCGGCCACCGCGTCACCAGGGTGCCGACCTTGCGCCAACCCCGTTCCGACACTTGACGTTTCGGATCGAAGAAGCCGAACCGGGACGCGACCACCAGCACCGCTGGAGCCAGAGTCAGGCCCGCCAGCATCGTCACCACCAGGGCGATGGCGCACGGAATTCCCATCGTCTGGAAGTACGGAAGCTTGGTCGCGGTCAGGCACAGGCAGGCGCCCACGATCGTCAGTCCCGACCCCAGGATGACGTGCACGACGCCGTTGTAGGCGCTGTAGTACGCCTGTTCGGGGTCTTCGCCGCGCGATCGGGCTTCGTGGTAGCGACCCAACAGGAAGATGAAATAGTCGGTTCCCGTGGCGATGGTCAGCATCGTGACCATGCTGACGGCGTACGGCGTGAGCCCAATGATGTCAAGATTGCCGGCGGTCGCCACGATGCCTTCCGCGGCGTAGAGCTCGAAGCGAACCAGGATCAACGCAAGGATGGCGTTCTTTAGCGACCGGTAGATGAAGAGCAGCATCACGAAGATGACGCCGATGGTGACCAGGGTCATGAGTTCCATGCTGTTGTGCGCGGCTTTGAGCGTATCGGTGTTGAGCACGGTGTTGCCGGCTACGTAGGCTTTGATGCCGGGTGGCGGCGGTACGTCGGCGACGATCTTGCGGATTGCGGCGACCGACTTGTGGGCGGGAGTGGTGCCCTGCGCACCGTCGAGGAAGACCTGTACATAGGCGGCTTTACCGTCTGGGCTTTGGGAGCCGGCGGCGGTCAGCGGGTCACTCCAGAAATCCTGGAGGAACTGAACGTGCTTGCTGGCCTTGAGCTTCGCGACGAGCTTGTTGTAGAAGACGTGTGCGCTGTCGCCAAGCTTGTCCTCACCCTCGAGAACGATCATCGCCGAGGAGTCCGTGTCGAACTCTTCGAATTTGTGGCCGATCTTCATCATGTCCTTGAACGCCGTTGCGTCCCGCGGAGTCATGGGCACCGAGTGCCTCCCCGCCACTTCACCGAGGTCGGGGGTAAACAGCGTGGTCCCGAGGGCGACCAGGAGCCAGAACAGGATGATCGGCACCGCCAGGGTACGGATCAGGTGGGCGATGCGGGAGCGAGAGTCGGGCTCGTTACTCATACAGATTTCACCAAGCAGTAGATGAAGGGCTCGAATTCGTTGATGGTGCGGTCGTCGCGGACTTGGCCGTCGACGATGACCCGACATCGGATGTCACGCATGCCCCGGTCGCCTTGGGCAACGATGTTGGCCGACATCGACGGCAGGGTTGTCACGATGGTGTACGACCACGGCAGCGGGGCATGTTCGATCAGGTGGGGTTGCCCATTTTCATCGAGGTAGTTGGCGCTGATGCTGCCCCCTGCGGGCGAGGTGATTTCGTAGGTGATGCGCTTGGGATTGAACGGCTTGGTCTCGGCGTTTACGTCGCCCCGCGCGACGGCAGTATTGGCACCGAAAGTGTTGCGTACGCGAATCACGACATAGGAGCCCAGAGCGATGACTACGACGAGCAGCAGCGGAATCCACACCTTCTTGAGAAGTCGAAACACCGCCATCTCCTCCTTCAACATGACGCCCGGCGGCCCCTATGCGAACCGAGTTGTTCGCACAGTTGTAGATCGGTCGACGTGGGGGCGCGTCCATAACGGAACTCAAGTTCCATGTAATCCGGGATGACTTTACCGCACAGCCGCCACCGAGGTGTGAGTGCGGGCGTTAGTGTTTACCAACAGGACGGCCGGAATCGGTGCGTATCGGGCCGATCAGCTGATCAGTAGCATCACGGCCAGCCTGAGCCAACACGGTTTGCATGGAAGTGATTTCGGCGAACCTGCGCCTGATCGTCGTTCCTCCCGGATCAGTCGTGCTGACCTAGGAAATCGCGCACCACTGTGTCGAACAGTTCGGGTTCTTCGATAAAGGGGAGGTGTGCGCTGTTCTCAAAGAACTCGAAGCGTGAGCCGTGGATGCGCCGGTGCATCTCTCGCATGTGCTCCGGCGAGAACTCGTCGAACCGGGCGGCGAGCAGCAGCGTCGGCGCGGTGATCTCGCCGAGCCGATCGACCACGTCCCAGTCCCGCATCGTTCCGACTATGCGAAAGACGCTGGGGCCGAACATCGTATCGAATATCTCTGCGCCCATATTCTGGAAGGCGCGGTAGAGGTCGTCGGGCCAGGGCTTGCGGCGGCACAGGTGGGTTTCGTTCCAGGTGGCGATCGCCGCTCGGTACTCGGCGGAATCGGTGGCTCCGGCGGTTTCGTGTCGGTCGATGGCGTCCCGAGTTGCCCGGTCCAACCCAGCCTTGAGTCGAATTGCGTTGGCGGCGAACACCGGAATGGACGCGGCGCTGTTGGAGATGGTCAAGCTGCGGATACCGCTGGGGAAGTCCAGCAGGTACTGCTGGGCGAGCATCGCCCCCCAAGAGTTGCCGAAGATGTGGAAGTCGGACAGGCCCAGAGCCGTTATGACTGAGTCCATTTCGGCCACCGAACGCCGCATGGTCCACAACCCCGGGTCGGTCGGACGCTCGGAGTTTCCGCAACCCAGTTGGTCCCAGAAGACCACCTCGCGTTCGTCGGCCAGGCGTTCCAGCGCACTCAGGTAATAGTGCGGCAACCCGGGACCCCCGTGCACCACCAACAGCGGGCGCGATCCGCTCGGCTGCGCGGGACCGACCCGCTTGGCCCATACCAGTCCGCCCGGAACGGCGATCGTGGGCTGTGGGGTCATCACCAAAGACGCCCTTTCTTGTTGGCAAGTCGTGATGGCAACCACCAGAATCGCACGCAACGGGCCGGGCCGCTGCGCCCGGAGCCCGCCTTGCAACTCATACTCTCGAGCTGTGAGAATATAGTTCTCACGAATGCGCGGTCGGCTCTTCACCCCGCGCGCCGCCGAAGTGGAGAACTGTCCGTGCCCGACGCCATGCGCCCGCATCCCACGGACGTCAACGATCTGATCATCAAGGCGCGCAACGGATCTCCGCGTGCCGCGGGTCGCTTGCTCAGCCTGGTGGAGAGTGAGCGCCGCGACGAGGTGCTCTCCACACTCGGTCTCCCCGTGGTCAACGTACGGGTCATCGGCATCACTGGTCCGCCCGGAGCGGGGAAGTCGACGACGATCGGTGGCCTGGTGGGCGCCTACCGGGAACGTGGGTGTCGGGTCGCGGTGCTGGCCGTCGATCCCTCGTCACCGTTCAGCGGCGGCGCGCTGCTCGGCGACCGTATCCGAATGACAGCCCATATCAACGATTCTGACGTGTTAATCCGATCCGTGGCCAGTCGAGGTCACCTCGGGGGCCTTGCTGCGGCGGTGCCGGCGGCCATCCGGCTGGTAGGGGCCATCGGCTACGACGTGGTGCTCGCCGAGACGGTCGGTGTGGGGCAGTCCGAGATCGAAATCGCGGCGCTCGCCGATCCGACCATCGTCATTCTCAACCCCGGGGCCGGCGACGCGGTGCAGGCCGCCAAGGCAGGCCTGCTGGAGGTCGCCGACATCGTGGTGGTGAACAAGGCGGACCGGGAGGGCGCCGAACAAACCGTGCGGGACCTGCGCGCCGAAACCCAGGCCCCGATCGTCAGCCTGGTCGCCGCACGTGGGGAGGGGCTAACGGAGCTGGTCGACGCGATCGAGGTGCATCACCGCGCCGACAATCGTGCCCGGCGGCTGGCCCGTGCGAGAGCGCAGATCCTGTCGCTGGCACAGACCCGGCTGCGCACCCGGCCGGACCTCGATCTGCTCGCCCAGTCGGTGGTCGATGGCCGCGAAGACCCGTACGCTGCAGCCGAAAGACTCCTGTCGGCGCCGTCGCGGCCCGACTAGGCGGTGTGGCGCTAAAGGTCCAGTAGCCGGTTCCGCTGCTCAACGAACTGCTGGTCGGTGATCAGGCCCTCGTCGCGAAGCCGGGCGAATTCACGTATCTCGGCGGCGATTCCGGTCACCACGGTACGCGGCTCCTCGTGTTCGGCCTTCTCGTCGGTCTCGGTCTTGGCGTTCTCGGCGGCGGGTTTCTGGCCTCTGGTAGCCGCTTGGGCAACTTGACGACCCCGCCCGCCTACCGTGTCGCCGACGGCGCGTCCGGCCGCAGTCGCCAGCGCCATGTCACCGGCTGCGGTGTCGACGCTATTGGACAAACTGGCCGTCAGCGCCTGCTGGTCGATGCCGAAATTGGCAGGTAAGGCCAGCGCGACCGGACGCACCGCGGGTGTGGCAGCAGTCCAGGTGGGCGGCACCGACAATGCGCCTACTGAGTTGGCCTCCCCGATACCCGCTGCAATCGTTTGCGGCGGTACTACGAACTTCGCGCCCGTTAGCCCCGGAATTGCTGTGCTCTCATCCGCCCATCCGGACACGATGTCGTCGGTGTGCAAACCGGTCTGGGCGCCGACGATGTCGATCGGCAGCGAAATAACGCCTAGGGGCGACACCGGCGCGTCGATCAAGAACGCGATCAGGTCGGCACCGATGTCGAGCAGGTCGAGCGGCGACAGCGAGGCGGCAGCACTCGGGGACGACGCCGCCAGGCCGCTCAGCGCGTCGGGCACCGCGGAGAAGACCTGCGCGACCTGGGACACCGCGCCCTGCGCGGTGCCCGCCGCGGTATTGGCAGCCTGGCTGACGGCAACGGACTGGCCAGCCGCCGCCGACGGACTCGTGGCCTGTTGGGGCCCTAGGAAGGGCGTTAATTGCGTGGCCGCGGCCGACGAACCGGCGTAGCCGTACATCGCGGCGGCGTCTTGCGCCCACATCTCGAGGTACTGCGCCTCGGTGGCGGCAATGGCAGGCGTGTTCTGCCCCAACAGATTGGTGGCGACCAGGGCCGCCAGCAGACTGCGGTTGGCGGCCACTACTTCCGGCGGCACCGTCGCGGCGAACGCCGACTCAAAGGCTGCTGCGGCGGCAGTGGCCTGGTCGGCCGTCTCCTCGGCCTGCGCGGCGGCGCCACCGAGCCATGCCACGTAGTTCGAGGCGGCGCCCGCCATCGTCATCGACGTCGGACCCAGCCACGGTCCCGCGACGAGCCCTGACACCACCGCTTGATAGGAGCTCGCCGCCGAATGCAGCTCGGCCGCCAAACTTTCCCAGGCTTCGGCGGCAGCCAGCATCGGGGCCGAGCCAGGGCCTGTATACATACGTCCGGAATTGACTTCGGGCGGTATTGCGGCGAAATACATTGTATCGGTTCACAATTCAAATCGGTCGGGGCAGTGTGGCCCGATCTCGTCGGTCAGGGAAAACGGTGACATCCGCTATGCCGATTGGTCAGCCATCTGAACCGTCAAGGAGGTTGCCGTGAAGCCAGACAGCCTTCACATAGGCCGGGCGGAGCACCGGGTCAGTTGTTCGAGCTGGCACTCACCCCGTGTTCGGCGTCCAGATCGTCAGAGGTCTGCTTGGACTGCTGTCCCTTGCGCAACGTGGCCAGCAGCTCTCGATACGGCCCGGCCAGGTACACGGTGTCTCCGGCACAAAGTCGGGCATCACGGCGCGGGTGCAGTTGAACCGGGGCGTCGTCTCGAGTGATGGCGAAAACGCGGGTTTGCGTCGACATCTCGAACATCTGCAAACCGTCGAGTTCGCTGCCCGGCTGGACATGCATCTTACCGATCAGAAAGGAGCGGCTGCCCACCGAGAACGTCCCGAGTATCTCCAGGCCCAGTGCGGCGCCGACGAACCACGGGGCGGCGATCTCCACGGTGGAGCGGACGTTGTCGAAGCCGAACCGCTGCGCCACTGCGGCGCCGAGGTCGTGATCGAAGACACGTAAAACGAGGGGTACCTCGTTCCAGCGATTGACCTCCGGGGTCACCTGGGCGCTCAGCATCTCGCGAAGCACCATTCCGGCCTCGATGTTGATCATGTCGTCGCGCGTCAACACCGCTACGGCACGTGCGGTGTCCACGCGGGCCGATTCCAGCGTCTGACGTAGCGTCGCGTCCCCATAGATGACCGGCACGTCCAGCTCGTTCGCCTCCGCTACGAACGGATTGCCCTGGTCACGTTCGATCACCGCGACGTCGTGGCCGGACTCGGTCAGGTCCCGAACGACCTTGATGCCCAGGGCGCTGAGCCCGACCACGATCACATGGTTGCGCAGGTGGCGTGCCCGGGGACGTCCGGACGACCAGACGAAGCGGCGGGACAACAGCACGTCGGCGACGAAGGCGACCAGCAGGGCTGTGGTGGTGACGCCGCCCAGCATCAACACGGCCGCGTAGACGCGCAGCCAGGTGGGTTGTTCGGCGAAGCTGAAGTCGCCGTAACCGGTCGTCGTGATGGTCTCGATGGTGAAGTAGAACGCGTCGACCCAGGACATTCCGGGGTGCGTGTAGGCGAAGTGCAACAACATGGTCGAGCCCAGAATCAGCACGACCAGGGCGATGATTACCGGGTAAAAGGCCGGGTTGACCTCGGCCGGCAACAGGCGCGCCGCGTCAAGCATCCGGCGGAACCGGGAATGGTGCGAACGCGTACGCGTTTGGCGTGGAACCTTGACGCCGAAAGTCGTTAGTTCGTCCTGTGTTCCGATCAGCGCCGTCCAGTCGCCCTCGCAGACATGTTCATCGCGGCCGGGGCATACCACTACCTGGCCGGGGTCAGATGCATTCTGGCCGCGCATGATTGCCACCGGGGCGAGGTCTCCGAAGATCTCCCGCAGCGTCCCCTCGTGCGGCGCTTCGGCACCGAAGACCGCGAATTCGATCCCCGCCGCCTCGAACGGGTGTGTGGTGCGCGCCAAGCACGCCTCGACGACAGCCGGGGCGGCGAGCTCGGCGACTCCGAAGATCGCGCTGGGTCCCTCGTCCTCGGCCACCGCCTCGCGCAGAACCTCGTTCGACAGGCGCGACACCACCCGGATATCCGGGTTGGCTTTCCGCGCCAGCAACGCGATCTCGAGATTGGTCGCGTCGTCGTCCCTGGCGCAGATGACGGCCGCCGCCTCGGTTACGCCGGCCCGCGCCAGTTCCGCTTTGACTCTGGTGCCGGCTAGTTCGGGACCGATGAGTTTCACGACGCTGGCGCCCGCGCGCTTCAACTCCTCGATGATCGTCGTGGCGAGCGCGTCGTCACCGCTGACGATTACCCGCTGTTGCATCAAATTCGGCTCCTCGCGGTGCTGGCCTGGACTGGCCACTGCCAGAGTTCGGCGTGATCGGCGCGAATATTTCTGCTGATCAATACTTTTTGCCTGGCATGAACACTGATCTTGCTGCAGCATCCGTTCCCCTATTGTCTCGACTGCTAACAGTCATTTCGATAAACGCTGCTGCCACGGCAAATTCGACGCGAATAAAAGGCTGCTGCGGCAATTGATCTGCGACAAGGATTGGCGGTCGTTCGTTATCCGGTGAACGCCGAACGACAGCCAGGCCGTGGAACCAGCGAGCTTTCGAGGTCGCGGCTGCCAATGCGCCGCGCCTGGTTGTGATGGCGCCCAACCTCCATTTTCGTCGGCGTCTTGCGGTTCTAGCGGCCCCCGTGGCGCGCTTTGGTCTCCATACTGGGCGTCCATTGTTACATCGATATCAAGTTATCTTGGGAATATCCTGACAACATGCTGTCGGTAGCCCTCTGAGCGGGGGGTGAGGTGTGCTGAGCCGCTAGGCTTTTGACGTCAATTACCGATTGGGCAAAGGAATATCACGCCTTGGCAACAACTTTGGATCATGAACAAAGAACATGGTCGTCGTTTTCCGACGTGTGCAAGCGAGGGTTTCTCGGCAGGCCGTTGATAAATAACCAGCTGCAGCACGAGCGGTTGTCTAATCCGGTCGCGTTAGGGGTGCTGTCGCCGGACGCGATCTCGTCAACCGCCTATGGGTCGGAACAGATCATGATCGAGCTGCTGCCCGCGGCGGGCATGGCAGCGTTCGCGTTGCTGCTTCCGATTACCGGCGTCATCCTGCTGATCCTGGTGTTGGTGGCCGCGTCCTACCGCCAGGTGGTGATGGTCTACACGCGGTCCGGCGGGTCGTATGTGGTGGCACGGGAGAACTTCGGACCGCGGGTCGCTCAGATTGCCGCGGCGTCGCTGCTGATCGACTATGTGGTGACCGTTGCGGTGCAATGTGCAGCCGGGACCGTGGCAGTGGTTTCCGCGGTGCCGGTACTCGGCCCGTACAGCCTCGAGATCACTGTGGGCGTGGTACTGACGATGTGCCTCGCGAATCTGCGTGGCCTGCGGGAAGCCGGAGCGCCGTTCGCCCTGCCGACCTACGCCTTCGTCGTTATGGTCTCGCTCACGATAGTTGTCGGCATCGTTCACCAGGTCATGGGGACCCTCCCCGTGTATGACCCAGCGCACATCGCCGGCGCGGTACCAGTCCACCAGGGCAACGGACTGGTGATGGGTGCGACGGTGCTGATCGTGCTGCGCGCATTCGCCAACGGTGGGTCGTCGTTGACCGGTGTCGAGGCGATCTCCAACACGGTGACCAGCTTCCGCAAGCCGGAGGGCATCAACGCGCGCCGGGTGCTGACCGTGATGGCCTGCATCCTGGCGTTTCTGCTGGCCGGCGTCGCCTGGCTGGCGCACGCCACCCACGCCACCCCGTACGTCGACGGGTACCCGTCGATGCTGTCCGAGATCGCCCGCGCGGTCTTCGGCCACGGCACTGTCGGTAACATCCTGTACTTCCTGGTCCAGGCGTCGACCGCGGCCATCCTCTACACCGGAGGAAACACGAGTTTCAACGGCTTTCCGGCGCTGGCCAGCTTCGTCGCCGAGGACCGGTTCTTGCCGCGGCCGCTAATGAAGCGGGGCCATCGGCTGGTCTTCTCCAACGGCATCATCACCCTGGCGGCGCTGGCGGTGGCATTGCTGATAGTCACCGGAGGCTCGCTCGACGCGTTGGTGCCGTTCTACGCCATCGGCGTATTCACCGGTTTCTCCATGGCTGGATACGGCATGACAAAGCACCACCTGGTTCATCGCGGCCGGGGGTGGCGCCGCAAGCTGGCGGTCAACCTGTCGGCCGGAATCCTGTCCACGATCGTGGTCGGCATCTTTGCGGTGGCCAAGTTCACCGAGGGCGCGTGGCTGGTGGTCGTCGTCTTCCCGCTGCTGGTGCTGGTACTGATGCGACTTAACCGCCAGTACCGGGCCGAGGCCTCGGTCTTGGAGTTGTCCCAGACCGAACCGCCAGATCTGGCCCGCTACAGCAAACACCGAGTCGTCGTCTTCGTCGACGCGGTCGATCTTGCGGAGGTCGAGGCGCTGCGCTACGGAAACGGCTTGCACGCGGACGAGCTGACCGCTGTGCACTTTGTGATCGACGCCGATCATGCGGCGCGACTGACCGAGCGCTGGAGGCACTTTGAGCACGACACCCCACTACGCATGGTCAACTGCGCCGACCGCCATCTGAGCAAGGCCGCCCACGAGTTGATCGCGCAGATGCTGCGCGATCATCCCGACAGCAAGGTGACAGTGCTGCTGCCACGCCGAACCTACTCGCCACTGGTCGGCCGACTGCTGCACGACCGCACCGCGGACAAGATCGCCCGTTCGGTGAGCCGAATTTCGGGTGCCACCGCGCAAATTGTGCCCTTTGACATCGAATCTCGAGTGGCGGAAGTCACTCGGGTGGGCTGAACCTGCAGGCCGTCCCTCCGGCGTCGAACCATTGGCCGTGCACGCCGGAACAAGCACGACGTTCTCCAAGAAAGCGAACCTATTGTGACGACTCAGGCTGGCGGTATACCGCAGTCATTTGCCGACCGATGGAAGCGGATCTTCCTCGGAAAGACACTGACCAGCGATCAACTCGACTCCGAAAGATTGTCGAACCACATTGCGCTGGGCGCACTTTCGCCCGATGCAATCTCCTCAACCGCCTATGGGCCGGAGCAGGTGATGATCGAGCTGTTGCCGGCGGCCGGCATGGCAGCGTTCACCTTGTTGCTGCCGATCACCGGAGTCGTGCTGCTGATCCTGGTGCTGGTCACCGCGTCGTACCGCCAGGTCGTCACGACCTACACCCGGGCCGGCGGCGCCTACCTGGTAGCGCGGGAGAACTTCGGTCCCCGTACGGCGCAGGTCGCGGCGGCAGCGCTGCTCATCGACTACGTGGTGACGGTGGCTGTGCAGCCCGCGGCCGGGACGTTGGCGGTCGTCTCCGCGATCCCGGCGCTGCGTCCCTACCACCTGGAGCTCACCGTGGGCGTGGTGGTGCTGATGTGTCTGACCAACCTGCGGGGGTTGCGGCGGTCGGGCCGGGCGTTCGCGATCACCACGTACTCGTTCGTCGTCATGATCACCCTGACCATCCTGACCGGATTAGTTCGTGAAATCATCTGGGGCTTACCGAAATACGATCCTCACAAGCTCGTCGGTGCGGTCCCGGTGCATCATGGCAGCGGGCTGGTTATGGGTGCGACCGTGCTGGTCGTGCTGCGGGCGTTCGCCAACGGTGGTACATCGTTGACCGGTGTCGAGGCGATTTCCAACACCGTCGACAGCTTCCGCAAACCCGAGGGCATCAACGCGCGCCGGGTGCTGACCGTGATGGCCTGCATCCTGGGCTTCCTGCTGGCCGGGGTTGCCTGGCTGGCGCACGTCACCCACGCCACGCCTTATCTGCACGAATATCCGTCAATGCTCTCCGAGATCACCCGCGCCGTCTTCGGGCAAGGCGCCCTCGGCAACACTCTGTACTTCCTGGTGCAGGCGTCGACCGCCGCCATCTTGTTCACCGGGTGCAATACCAGCTTCAACGGCTTCCCGGGGCTGGCTAGCTTCGTCGCCGAGGACCGGTTCTTGCCGCGGCCGCTGATGAAGAGGGGGCATCGCCTGGTCTTCTCCAACGGCATCATCACCTTGGCGGCGCTGGCGGTGGCGCTGCTGCTGGTCACCGAAGGTTCGGTAACCGCGTTGGTGCCGTTCTACGCCATCGGGGTATTCACCGGCTTCTCGATGGCCGGGTACGGGATGACCAAGCACCATCTGGTTCATCGCGGCCGGCGGTGGCGCCCGAAGTTGGCGGTCAACCTAGCGGCCGGAATCCTGTCAACGGTTGTGGTGGGCATCTTCGCGGTGGCCAAATTTACCGAGGGCGCCTGGCTGGTGGTGGTCATCTTCCCGCTACTGGTGCTGTTCCTGATGCGGCTGAATCGCCAATACCGTTCGGAAGCATCAGTTTTGGAGATGTCGCGGACCGAACCTCCGGAGGTAGCCAAGCACGCGCGACTACGGGTGCTGATTTTCGTGGACACCGTCGACCTCGCCGAGATCGAAGCACTGCGCTACGGAAACGGGCTGCACGCCGACGAACTGACCGCGGTGCACTTCGTCATCGACGCCGATCATGCCGCGCTGCTCCGGCAACGCTGGGAGCGCTTCGAGCACGACACCGAACTGCGCATGGTCGACTGCCCGGATCGCCATCTGGGCAAGTCCGCGTACGAGTTGGTCGCCCAGGTGCTCCGTGAGCATCCCGACAGCAAGGTGACCGTCCTGTTGCCGCGCCGAACCTACTCGCCGCTGCTGGGTCGGTTGCTGCACGACCGCACCGCAGACAAGATGGCGCGCGCCGTCAGCCGTATCCGCGGTGCGACCGCGATCATCGTGCCCTACGACATCGAGTCGCGGATCGCGCGGGCGGAAACCGAACAGCGTGCGTCGCGGTCCGCGGCGGTCGGCATCCGTCCGTCGCGCCCTGTGACTGAGGGAGCAGTGCACGACTCCCAACAGCAGCCCGTTATGTGAGTACGGTATTTCGGTGGCCAGTGCTTCAGGGCGGGCCGGCGACCGGGAAATGGAGCGCGTGCGCAGGGTTCATGCGCTGCGCTCCTACCGTGTGGTCGCCGTGCTGCGGATCGGTGTTCTGGCCTTCGTTGTGGGCGCCATGGTGCTGGCCAGCCCGCGGTCCGAATGGGGCGGGCAGACAACGCTGGTCGTCTTCTATGCACTCGCCTGCGTCAGCGCGCTGATCCTGGCGTTCGCGCCGTTTGCGCGCTTCGGGTGGAACCGCTTCGGCGACGTGAGCCCGATGGAGCCAGTCGCCTTCATCGCGATCGACGTTGTCGTATTGACCGCCCTGCAGATGCTGTCCAGTGATGGGATTTATCCGCTGCTGATCATGATCCTGTTGCCGGTGCTGGTCGGGGTGGACATGTCCACACGCCGGGCAGCACTGTTGCTGGCTTGCACCGTGGTCGGGTTCGCCTTCGCCGGGATACAGGACCATCTGCAAAAGCGGGCGATCGGCTGGCCGGATACCGGGTTCCTGTTCGGGTTCTATGCGTTTCTATGCGTGGCGGCGTTGGTGATGGTGCGCATCGAGGAACGGCATGTCCGCTCGGTGGCAGGGCTGTGTACGTTGCGTGAGGAGTTGCTGGCGCAGACGATGACGGCGTCGGAGGAGTTGCAGCGTCAGATCTCGGAGGCCATTCACGATGGGCCGTTGCAGGACGTGCTGGTCGCGCGTCAGGAGTTGGTGGAGTTGTCCTTGGATGATCCCGATGACGAGCGGGTGAGTCGTGCTTTGTCGGGTCTGCACAGTGCCTCGGAGCGGTTGCGGCAGGCCACGTTCGAGCTGCATCCGGCGGTTCTTGAGCAGGTTGGGTTGGGTGCTGCGGTGGAGCAGTTGGCGGGGTTCACGGCCAAGCGCTCGGGTATCGAGGTGAGTACCGATATTGACTATCCGGTGCGAAACGAGATCGACCCGATCGTGTTCGCGGCGGCGCGGGAGTTGTTGTCGAATGTGGTGCGTCATTCCGGGGCTGTGCATGCTTCGGTGAGTTTGCGTGTCGCTGATGGGGTTTGTGTGCTGGAGGTCTCTGATGACGGTGTGGGTGTCAGCGGGGACACGATGGCGCGGCGGTTGGGGGAGGGGCATATCGGGTTGGCTTCGCACCGGGCCCGGGTCGACGCCGCGGGCGGCACCTTCGTCTTCCTGGACGCGCCCCCGGGCACGCACGTCCGTGTGCGACTGCCGTTGCGGACCGGCGGCTAGTCCAGCAGCCGCTGGCGCATCGCCTCAGCAACAGCAGCGGCGCGGTCGCTGACACCGAGCTTCTCGTAGAGGCGTTGCACGTGCGTCTTGACCGTCGACGGCGCCACATACAGCTCGGCGGCAATCGCGGGGATGCTCTGGCCGCGGGAAATGCGTTGCAGCACTTCGCGTTCGCGCGCGCTGAGCACCGGAGTGTTTGGTGCGGCGCGCTGCCGGATCTCGCCGGCCAGCCCGCCGACCAGCGAGGGCGCTACTACATCGCGGCCCTGCGCGCAATCGAGCACCGCTTTGACGATCTCGGTGCGAGTGGAGTCCTTGAGCAGAAATCCGGCCGCACCCTGTTGCAGCGCCTGATACACGATCGCGGCTTCGTCGTGCGCCGAAATCAGCAGCACCCGGGTCGGCAGGTCGTTGTTGCGCACCGCCGCGGCCACCTGCGCTCCGTCCATCCCGGGCATGCGGTAGTCCAGCAGCGCGACGTCGGGTCGGTGTTCCTTGATCAGCTCGAGGGCGCCCGCGCCATCATCCGCTTCGCCGACGACGCTCACCGAGCCACTCAACGAC
This sequence comes from Mycobacterium vicinigordonae, assembly GCF_013466425.1. Classification (NCBI taxonomy): domain Bacteria; kingdom Bacillati; phylum Actinomycetota; class Actinomycetes; order Mycobacteriales; family Mycobacteriaceae; genus Mycobacterium; species Mycobacterium vicinigordonae. The sequence goes on along the minus strand of NZ_CP059165.1, from coordinate 5,497,436 downwards.
AGCGCGCGCACCACGCCCTCGCGGAATAGCGGGTGATCATCGCCGACCACCACGCGCACCTTTTCGGGCGTCACAGCGCCGACCATGGTGCAAAGTCTAGCGGCTGGCAGGCAAAGAACTGTTCGCAATCGCCGGACCGGCTCCGACCTAGGGCGCCGTGAGTACGGTGTTCGTGTGTCGACCAGCGACGTGGAATTGGAGCGCGTTCGTAGTGTGCACCGGTTGCGCTCATACCGGATTGCATCGGTGTTACGGGTCGGGGTGGTGGCCCTCATGGTGGCAGCCATGCTCATCGGCACCCGGCAGTCGGAGTGGCCTCAGCAAACCGTGCTGATCGTCGTTTACGCGTTCATCGCAGTGTGTTCGGTGGTAATGGCCTTCGCCCCGTCACGCCGTTGGGTGGGGATGGGCCGGCTGGTCGGAGTGCGCCGGTTTGAACCGTTCGCGTTCATCGCGATCGATGTGGTGGCCCTGACCGGGTTTCAGATGCAGTCCACCGACGGGATCTACCCGTTGCTGATCATGACTCTGTTGCCGGTGCTGGTTGGCCTCGACGTGTCGACCCGGCGGGCAGCGGTGGTGCTGGCCTTCACGTTGGTCGGATTCGCTTTGGCCGTTGTCGAGGATCCTGTGATGGTGCGCGCGATCGGCTGGCCCGAAGCCGTCTTTCGATTCGCGCTGTATGCGTTTTTGTGCGGTACGGCGTTGGTGGTGGTGCGCATCGAGGAACGGCATGTCCGCTCGGTGGCGGGGCTGAGTGCGTTGCGTGAGGAGTTGCTGGCGCAGACGATGACGGCGTCGGAGGAGTTGCAGCGCCGGATCTCGGAGGCCATTCACGATGGGCCGTTGCAGGACGTGCTGGTCGCGCGTCAGGAGTTGGTGGAGTTGTCCTTGGATGATCCCGATGACGAGCGGGTGAGTCGTGCTTTGTCGGGTCTGCACAGTGCCTCGGAGCGGTTGCGGCAGGCCACGTTCGAGCTGCATCCGGCGGTTCTTGAGCAGGTTGGGTTGGGTGCTGCGGTGGAGCAGTTGGCGGGGTTTACGGCCAAGCGCTCGGGTATCGAGGTGAGTACCGATATTGACTATCCGGTGCGAAACGAGATCGACCCGATCGTGTTCGCGGCGGCGCGGGAGTTGTTGTCGAATGTGGTGCGTCATTCCGGGGCTGTGCATGCTTCGGTGAGTTTGCGTGTCGCTGATGGGGTTTGTGTGCTGGAGGTCTCTGATGACGGTGTGGGTGTCAGCGGGGACACGATGGCGCGGCGGTTGGGGGAGGGGCATATCGGGTTGGCTTCGCACCGGGCCAGGGTCGACGCCGCGGGCGGCACCTTCGTCTTCCTGGACGCGCCCCCGGGCACGCACGTCTGTGTCGAGCTGGCACTCAAACCTTGACAGACTCGCCGGTCGCCGCGGTGTAACCGGCCCGATAGCCGAAAACCATTGCCGGACCGATAGTTCCGCCAGCGCCGCCGTAGGCGCGACCGGTCGCACCGGCCATCGCGTTGCCCGCCGCGAACAGCCGGGGTATTGGTCGGCCGTTGACGTGCAGGACCCGGCCGTCCACGTCGGTCCGCGGTCCGCCCTTGGTACCCATCGATCCCACGCTGATCGGCACCGCGTAGTAGGGGGCGGTGTCGATGGGCCCCAACGTTTTTCCGGACAGGGTGGGGGCGCTGTCGTCACCCCAGTAGCCGTCATAAGCGCTGGAGCCACGGCCGAAGTCGGGATCACTGCCCGCGGCGACGTTGCGGTTCCACCGCTGCAGTGTGTCGGCGAGTCCGGCTGCGTCGATGCCGGTTTTTGCGCTCAGTTCGGCGAGGTCGGCCGATTCGCAGAACCACTCCGGTACTGGGTCGTTCGGCCCGATTCCCAAGAAACCGTAGCGGCCCAAGTGAATTGAGTCGAAGACCATCCAGGCGGGGTCGTTGACGTAACCCTTGCCCGGCTGCAGGTAGTGGAACGCCCCAGCCATCGAATTGTATTCGCCGGCCTCGTTGACGAACCGCCGACCCGCCCGGTTGACGATGATGCTGCGCGGCCGAGTGCGTTCCAGACGCACGCTTCGGCTGCGTTGCCGGCCCTCGATGGTGTCGTCGGGAATCCGCACGATCGGTACCCACCACGCCTCGCCCATGTTGGCCAGATCGGCACCCAGCGCCATCGCCATGCGCAACCCGTCGCCGGTGTTGTTGGGCGGGGAGACGGCGCCGTGCATGGGTCCGCGCAGGAAAGCCTGCGTCAACAACGGATCCCATTCGAATCCGCCGGTGCCCAGAATGACGCCCCGGCGCGCCCGCACGTCCTCCGTTCGCTCGGGCCCGGCGATCCGCACACCCGAGACACCGCCGTGTTCGTCGACCAGGAGTTCGGTGGCGCGCGACCCGGTGTGGGGGGTAACCGCGATGTCCAGCAGTCCCTTGAGCAATCCGGCGATTAGCGCTGTCCCCGCTACGCACAATTCGCCGGCCCGGTCGATGTCGGCGTGCAACCTGGCCCGGGTCTCGGCGTCGAAGCCGACGTTGGACCAGTCGGCGGGAAACGCGGTGATTCTGGTGGCCCAGTCACCGAGTAGGCCGAGATCGAACGGCGCCGCGCTGAGCGATCGACCGCCTGCCGGTTGGCCGCCCGGTAGCTCGGGCTGGTAGTCGGGGAAGCCGGTCGCCACCTCGAACCGCAGGCCGCTGTGGGATTCCACGAAGTCCAGCATCACCGGTCCGGTTCGCACGAACGTGTCCACCAGGTCGCTGTCCATCGAGCCATACGACTGGGCGTGTAGATAACGCAGTGCATCCTCGGGCGTCAATTCCCTTTCTGCGCAACGATTGTGAGCGGGAATCCAGGCAATTCCACCCGAGACGGCGGTGGTGCCGCCGACTGTGGCCGCCTTCTCGAACACCGCCACTGTCGCGCCGGTCGTGGCGGCCGCCAGCGCGGCGGTGAGCCCGGCGCCGCCACTACCCAGTACGACGACGTCGTACTCATAATCCCAGTCGTACTCATGGTCGGAGTCGTACTCATGGTCTCGGGTTTGATCCTCAGGCATCGGTGTCACCTTCCAGCCTCTAGCTCAACAGCGCGGACAACTTCCCGGCGGCGTGGATGACGGCATCCTTGCCGCGCATCACCACGTCTTCGCGGTGCGAGATCAGGTTGATGCAGGTGGGCGGTGAGGGCGCCGGGCGGACAACAGGGACGGCCAGGCCGTAGGTGTTCGGTTCGATCTCCCCGTGGGTGGTGACCCAGCCGCGCTGTCGGGTCGAGGTAACCAAGTCGCGTTCGGCGGCACGGGGTGGCATGGCCGCAAGTAGTGCGATTCCGGCGGCGCCCCGGTCCAGCGGATATCGGCTGCCTTCGTGGAAGGCGAGTTGGTAGGCGACTTGGGTTGGGACGATCACCGCGAGCGCCACCTGCTCGTCTCCCTCGGCCACCAGCAGCGACACCGTGGTGCCCAATTCGTCCGCCAGCCCGCGCAGCGTCGGTAGGCACAGCTGGCGCAGGTTGCGGTCGAAGGACGCGCCCAGTGGCACCAGACCCGCGGCCGGCCGATACCGCCCGTCGCCACCTTTGGCTACCAGCTTGAACTGCGCCAATGTGCCCAGCAGCCGATAGGCGATGGTGCGGTGCACGCCCACCTGGTCGGCGACCTCTTGCATGGTGAGCCCGGCCGAAGAGGCGGCCACCAGCTGCAGCGCGGTGAGTCCTCGGGCCAGCGTCTGGGAACCGGTCACGGGGTTGACAGACCTCCGAGGGAGAGCCAAGCTCTATATATATCGCACATCAATGTGCGATATTAGCACACGATATATGTTGAAGACGAGAGCCTTGTTCTCACCGGGTGGCCAGGCAGAGGGGAACTGTGACGGAGTTCGAGAGCGTCTGGGGCGATCTGCAGGGCGTGCCGTTCGAGCAGGGATACCTGAGGGCCGGGGGAGTGCGGACCCGCTACCTGCGGGCCGGCGAACCCGGCCAGCCGGTGCTGATCCTGCTGCACGGATCCGGCGGGCACGCTGAGGCCTACGTCCGCAACCTCGCGGCGCACGCCGAGCATTTCTGGACCTGGTCGATCGACATGCTGGGGCACGGGTACACCGAAAAGCCCAATCATCCGCTCGAAATCCCGCACTATGTCCACCATTTGATGGCGGTGGTGGATGCCATCGGGGTCGACCGCATCAAGCTCAGCGGTGAGTCGCTGGGGGGCTGGGTGGCCGCGTGCGCCGCCATCGACCATCCCGACGTGATAGACCGGCTGGTGCTCAACACCGCTGGCGGCTCGCAGGCCGACCCCGAGGTGATGCAACGGATCATCACACTGTCGATGGCTGCCGCCGAGGATCCGTCGTGGGCGACAGTGCAGGCGCGCATCAAGTGGTTGATGGCGGACAAGTCCAAGGACTACGACGATCTGGTGGCCAGTCGGCAGCGGATCTATCGGCAGCCGGGGTTCGTCGCCGCGATGCGCGACATCATGGCACTGCAGGACCCCGAGGTCCGGGCGCGAAACATGTTGGGCCCGAAGGAATACGGCGCAATTGCTGCACCCACGCTGGTGCTGTGGACCAGCGACGACCCCACCGCCGACGTACCCGAAGGCCGGCGCATCGCGTCGATGATTCCCGGTGCGCGGTTCGAGCTGATGCCGGGCTGCGGCCACTGGCCGCAGTACGAGGATGCCAAGACCTTCAACCGGCTACACATCGACTTCTTGCTGGGTCGCTGATGGTCGAGGGTGACGGCGCTGGTGTCGAGGACTTCGACGTCGTAGTCATCGGTGCCGGGCCGGTCGGTCTCACACTGGCCAATATCCTTGGTCTGCAAGGAGTTCGGACGCTGGTAGTGGAGGAAAGGGCGTCACTGATCGACTATCCCCGTGGCGTCGGGCTAGACGACGAGTCGCTACGCACCTTCCAGGCGATCGGTCTGGTGGAGCAGGTCCTGCCGCACACCGTGCCGAATCAGATACTGCGCTTCTACGATGCCAAGCGTCGGGTGCTGGCCGAGATGGCGCCGCCGGACGCCCGATTCGGCTGGCCCAAGCGCAATGGGTTCGTCCAGCCGCTCGTCGATGCCGAATTATTGCGCGGACTGGACAGATTCGATCATGTGCAGGTCCGGTGGAGTAGCCCGATGGCCGCGTGCGCGCAGGATGACGGCGGGGTGACCGTCGAATTGGGTGGCGAGGCCATGGCCGGCTTCGTGCGGGCGCGGTACGTGGTGGGCTGCGACGGCGGGCGCAGCAAGACGCGCGGCGTGATGGGCGTGTCGTTCGACGGCACCACTTCGGCTACCCGGTGGTTGGTGGTGGACGTCGCCAACGACCCGCTGGGTCATCCCAACAGTGAGGTCGGGGCCGACCCCGAGCGCCCGTACGCCTCGATCTCGATCGCCCACGGAATTCGGCGCTTCGAGTTCATGATTCACGCCGACGAGACCGACGAGCAGGCCGAGGATCCCGCGTTTCTGACCCGGATGCTGGCGCGGATGGTCCCCCGCCCAGACCGGGTGGAGGTGATCCGCCGCCGCGTCTACACGCACCACTCTCGCATCGCCGGGTCCTTCCGCAACGGACGGCTGCTGCTCGCCGGGGACGCCGCGCACCTGATGCCGGTCTGGCAGGGGCAGGGCTACAACAGCGGCATCCGGGACGCGGCGAACCTGGGCTGGAAGCTTGCCGCGGTCGTCAACGGCCGCGCCGGCGAGGCACTGCTGGACAGCTACGACGTGGAGAGGCGTAAGCACGCCCGGGCGATGATCGACCTGTCAACCATGGTGGGCCGCGTCATCTCACCCACCAACCGCAGGGTGGCCTCCGCGCGCGACTTGCTAATCCGCTCTGCGTCCGTGCTGCCGACGCTCAAGCGATACGTGCTGGAGATGAGGTTCAAGCCCATGCCGCGCTACGAGCAGGGTGCGGTGGTGCACTCGGTCGCCGCGGCGGACTCGCCGGCGGGCACGTTGTTCATCCAGCCCCGAGTCGACACCCGCACCCAGCAGAACGTCCTGCTCGACGACGTGCTGGGCACCTGGTTCGCCGTGTTGTGCTGGAACAACAACCCGCGCAGGATCCTCGGCGAACTCGCCTTCGCGGATTGGAAAGTGCTGGGTGCCAAGTTCGTTGCGCTACGCCCGGCAACGCAGCTGCATTGGGTCGATCAGGACGATCCCGATGTCCTGATCGTCGGCGACCGGTGCGGTGATCTCAAGGCCTGGTTCGACACGCATCCGGAATCGGTGGTGTTCCTTCGTCCAGACCGGTGCATCGCGGGAGCCTGCATTGCGCAGCGGTCACCGGACTTGAGCGCCGCGCTCCTGGAGAGACTCGCCCTGACGCCGCAAGGGGGTGAAGTCGACCGTGCCACTGGCTCTGTGCTGTATGTCCCACAGCCCGCTGCTGAATCTTCCGGGGCCGCCGCGGAGTCTGCTTGACGATGTAGAGACCGCGATTGCTCAGGCGCGCTCTTTCGTCGCCGACTACGACCCCGAACTCGTCGTCATCTTCTCCCCGGATCACTACAACGGCTTCTTCTATAGGGCGATGCCGCCGTTCTGTATCGGCATGCAGGCCAGCGGTGTCGGCGACTATGGCACTTACGCTGGCCCGCTCGAGGTGGCCGGCGACGTCGCCCGCGACTGCGCGACAGCCGTTCTGGGCGCCGGTGTCGACGTCGCCGTGTCGGCGGGCATGGACGTCGACCACGGGACGGTGCAGCCGCTGGAGAAGCTGTGCGGTGCGGCTACCGCCGTGCCGGTGATCCCAATCTTCGTCAATGCGATCGCGGTCCCGCTCGGACCGCTGCACCGTTGTCGGGCGCTGGGCACCGCGGTCGGAAATTTCCTTGGCGCGCTGGACAAAAGGGTGTTGCTGGTCGGTTCCGGCGGGCTTTCGCACAGTCCGCCGGTGCCCACCTTGGCTACGGCCGGGCCAGCGGTGCTGGAACGCATCGTGCAGGGCCGGCCGATGACCACCGAACAACGCCAGGCCCGGCAAACTCAGGTGATCGAGGCGGCCCGCAGTTTCGCCAGTGGTAACAGCGATCTGCAGCCGCTCAACCCAGAGTGGGATCGGCGGTTTCTGGACATCGTCGACGCTGGGCACCTGGCCGAGTTGGATCAGTGGTCCAATTCCTTCGTCACGCACGAAGGTGGCAGTTCGGCGCACGAGATCCGCACCTGGATAGCGGCGTTCGCAGCAATGGCGACCGCAGGCCCGTATCGGACCACCATGCGCTACTACCGGCTGGCCGCCGATTTGATCGCCGGTTTCGCCATCCGGACGGCGGTGAGCGAGTGAGGGGATCCACGGGCTTCGATCGGGCAGTGGACGTGCTCGTCATCGGGTCGGGCGGTGGCGGCATGACCGCCGCACTGACCGCGAACGCCGCCGGTCTGGATGCGCTGGTCATCGAGAAATCGCCGCAGTTCGGTGGTTCGACCGCTCTGTCCGGCGGCGGCATCTGGGTACCGGGTGCACCCGCGCAGCGCAGGGCGGGTTACTCGCCGTCGCCGGAAAGCGTTGTCCAGTACTTACGGCAGATCACCGACGGACTGGTCAGCGAAGCCCGGCTGCGCCGGTATGTCGAGGCCGCACCGCAGATGCTGGACTTTCTGGAGAAGCTCAGCCCCTGGCTCGAATTCGTCTGGAAGCCGGGCTATGCGGACTACTACCCGGAGCTGCCGGGTGGATCGGAACTCGGCAGCACCATCAACGTCCCCGCGATCGATCTGCGCGCACTCGGCGACGACGAACCGCGACTGTTGACACCGCTGGCGCTAGCGCCCAAAGGAATCTGGCTGGGTCCCAAGGAACTTCGTTCGTTCTACCGGATCCGGCAGTCCTGGGCCGGCAAAGGTGTATTGCTGAAGCTGACGTTGCGGATGGTCCGGGCGAGGGTTTTCGGTGAGCGGATGGCGGCGATCGGACAGTCGCTGGCCGCTCGGTTGCGACTGGCGATGAAGGATCGAGAGATTCCGCTGTGGTTGGACACTCCGATGACCGAATTACTCACCGATGCACAAGGAACGGTGGTCGGCGCGCTCGTGCAGCGCGATGGCGAGCAGCTGCGGATCGGTGCGCGACGCGGCGTGATACTGGCCTCGGGCGGCTTCGACCACGACACGGCGTGGCGTAAGGAGCATCAGCCCGTGGTGGACCAGGACTGGAGTTTTGGCAACCCGGCCGCGCTGGGCGACGGTATCCGAGCCGGGCAACAGGTTGGCGCGGCGACCGAACTGATGGACGAGGCCTGGTGGTTCCCGGCGATTCAATGGCCGGACGGGCGAATGCAATTCATGCTTAACGAGCGAATGATGCCCGGACAGTTCATCGTCAATGGCGAAGGCAAACGCTTCATCAACGAGGCCGCGCCATACATGGACTTCGGCCACGCGATGATCGAAGGCCAGAAGTCCGGCGTCACTCATATCCCGTGCTGGCTGATCACCGACCACCGCTCGTTCAACCGCTACGTGGTCGGCGGGCACCTGCCGATTCCGAAGATCCCCGGCGCGCCGGTGCCTACCGGCCCCAAGATGCCGGCGGCCTGGCTGGACTCCGGCGTCGTCAAGGCGGCATCGACCTGGGAGGAACTGGCTGCCAAGATCGGCGTTCCGGCGCAACAACTTCGGGCCACCGCCACCCGGTTCAACGAGCTGGCCAGGCAAGGCCATGACGACGACTACAACCGTGGTGACAGCGTCTACGACAACTACTACGGCGACCCAACTCTGCCCAACCCGAATCTATACCCGCTGGGTGACCCGCCCTACTACGCATTCCGCATCGTGCTCGGCGACCTGGGCACCTCGGGGGGGTTGCGCACCGACGAGTTCGCGCGCGTGCTCCGCCCCGACGACACGGTGGTACCGGGCCTGTATGCGGTGGGCAATGTTTCTGCGCCGGTGATGGGCCGCAGCTACGCCGGTGCGGGCGCAACCATCGGGCCCGCCATGACCTTCGGCTATGTCGCGGCGAAGCACATCGTGGAACGGCAAGCCATCCAGCCCCTTGATCCCACAGACCCTTGACCCATTAGGAGGAAGCAAATGAAGATCTCTCTGTTCTACGAGTTCGCGCTGCCGCGGCCCTGGGTTCCCGACGACGAGCGCAAGATGCTGCAGGACTGCCTCGATGAGGTGGAGGCCGCCGACAAGGCGGGATTCTCCACAGTCTGGTTGACCGAGCACCACTTCCTCGAGGAGTACTGCCACTCCACCGCACCGGAAATATTTCTGGCAGCAGCCAGCCAGCGCACCAAGAACATTCGGCTGGGCTTCGGCATCATGCATCTCCCGCCCGCGGTCAATCACCCGGCCCGGGTCGCCGAACGAATTGCCACCCTGGATCTGCTCTCCAACGGCCGAGTCGAGTTCGGCACCGGCGAATCCTCGTCGGTGGGTGAACTCGGCGGATTCAACATCGACCCCGCCGACAAGCGCGCTCAGTGGGAGGAAGCGCTCGAGGTTTCCATTCGCTGCATGATCGAGGAGCCCTTTTCGGGGTTCAAGGGCGAGCACATCCAGATGCCCGCCCGCAACGTGATCCCCAAGCCGCTGCAGAAGCCGCACCCGCCGGTCTGGGTCGCCTGCACCCGGCCGGCCAGCGTGCAGATGGCAGCGCAAAAATGTATCGGCGCACTGAGTTTCGCCTACACGGGTCCCGGACCGCTGACCGAGCGAGTCAACGGCTACTACAAGGAGTTCGAAGAGAACGGAGTGCCAATCACCCCGCAGATCAACCCGAACATCTTGGCGATTGGCGGTGACCTGTCGATGATGGTCGCCAAGACCGACGAGCTGGCGCTGCAGCGCCTCGGTCAGGGCGGCGGCTTCTTCTCGTTCGGCATCATGCACTACTACATGACGGGCGTGCACACGCCGGGGCGCACCGGGGTGTGGGAGCGCTATCTTGAAGAGGTGGAAAAGGACCCGACGTTGGCGTACGGTCCGGGTCGCGGGGCGATCGGCTCGCCGGCCACGGTGCGGGAGTTCCTGCGCGGCTATGAGGAGAGCGGCGTGGACGAGATCATCCTGCTGCTCAACCCCCGCAGCCACGAGGGCACCATGGAATCCATCGAACTCATGGGCAAGGAGGTGCTGCCCGAGTTCATCGAACGTGACGTCAAGCAGGCGGCGGAGAAGGTCGCCAGGCTGGCGCCGGTCATCGAGAAGGTGGAGGCCCGCCGGCCCGAGTCGAGTATTCCGCCGTTCGACGAGCAGTACTCGTTCGGTGGCCTGCCGACCGGTCGTGGTGGAAATTTCACCGCCAGTGAGATTCCCGAGGCGATGGCCGAGATCAACGAGGGCCGCGTGCAGGCCGCGCAGCGGCTGAAGGAGCAGGCGCGGGCCGAGGGCAACTGAGCGTTGGCGACAGTCGACCAGCTGCTGCGCTATGACGGCCGCCGTGCGGCGGTCACCGGATGCGCGTCGGGCATCGGAGCGCACGTGGTGCAGCAGCTCGGCGCGCTCGGCGCCGAGGTGGTGGGGTTGGACCGCCAGCGAACCGCGTTCGGGCTCAGTGAATTTCACCAGGTCGATCTGTCCGACCCGGCGTCGATTGACGATGCCGTCGCGTCCATCGCCGGACCCGTCGACGCGTTGTTCAACATCGCTGGCGTCTCGTCCGGAATCGGGGACCCCCTTTTGGTGGTGACAATCAACTTCTTGGGTTTGCGACACCTCACCGAGGCGCTGCTGCCCCGGATGGCCGCAGGGTCGTCGATCGTAAGTGTGTCGTCGCTGGCGGCGTCGGCGTACCGGGAACATCTGCGTGATGTGGCGCCGCTGCTGCGCACGGCAACCATGCCGGAGGGCATCGAGTGGTGTGAGCGTCACCCGGACCTGCTGGGCACCGGTTACCAGCTGTCCAAGGAGGCCCTCATCCTCTACACAATGCGCAGCGTCAACGATCTAGGGGCGCGCGGCATCCGGATCAACTGCACCGGACCGGGCGTCACCCAGACGCCGATCCTCGATCAGCTGCGAACCGCCTACGGGCCGCAGTTCCTCGACGACATCCCCAAGCCGCTGGGCCGGGTCTCGGACCCGGCGGAGCAGGCCGCGGTATTGCTATTCCTGAATAGCAGGGCAGCGAGCTATATTTCGGGCCAAGTGGTGTGGGTCGACGGGGGGAACGTGGGCGCCGCAATCGCGGGGGAACTCGAGGAAGGACGGGCCTGATGGCCACCATGACCGACTTTCGCCGGGCCGCCGCCGACGTCAGCAACTGGGGCAGGTGGGGTGATGACGATGAGCTGGGCACCCTGAACTTCATTACTGCCGAGAAGGTTCGGCAGGCCGCCGGGCTGGTCCGACACGGCAAGGTGTTCCCCCTGGGCGTAGATTTCGGATCGTCGGGGCCGCAGGGCGCATTCGGGTTCCGACACAACCCGATTCACGTGATGACAGTCGACGGCGGTGACGCCGCCTCGTTGGCGCAGTATGGGCCCGGATGGGCGAAGAATCCGACTGCCGCCCAGCTGGCCAGTTATCTCGCGGACAATCCGTTTCGCTTCAACGACGACATGATCATCATGCCACTGCAGGCAGCCACCCAGTGGGATGCCTTGGCGCACGTGTACTACGAGGGCAAGCTGTACAACGGTTTTCCAGCGGATTCGGTGACCAGCATGGGCGCATTCCACTGCGGCATCGATAAGGTCGACGTCAAGGGCATCACCTCGCGCGGTGTGCTACTGGACCTGGTGCGGCACCGTGGCGCGGAAGTCTTTCTAGAACACGGCAATCCGATCACACCGCAGGAGTTAGACGACGTCGCCCGGGCGCAGGGGGTGACCATCGAGAGCGGTGATGTCGTGTTGGTCCGGACCGGCTGGTGGACCAGGTTTGCGCTCACCGGCGACAAGGTCGAGCCCTATTCGGGGCTGGACTGGCGTTGCGCACAGTGGCTGCACGACAACGAGGTTGCCGCCGTAGCGGCGGACAACCTTCAGGTCGAGGACCCGGTGTCCGGTGTCGACGGGTTGTTCTTGCCCTTCCATTTGTTGTGTCTGCGCGACATGGGGCTGATGCTCGGCGAATACTGGGACCTCACCGCGCTGGCCGCGGACTGTGCGACCGACGGCGTATACGAGTTCCAGCTGATCGCGCCACCGCTGCGGTTCACCGGCGCGGTCGGTTCCCCGTTGAACCCGATCGCGATCAAGTGATCAAGGCACATCGCCGAGCCGTCGAGGTCGACGGACTCGTGACGAGCTATCTTGAGGCCGGTTCTGGTGACCCCTTGGTGCTGCTGCATGGCGGTGAGTTCGGTGCCAGTGCTGAATTAGGCTGGGAGAGAAATATTTCCGTACTCGCCGACCGGTTCCGGGTGCTGGCTCCCGACCAGCTGGGATTCGGGGAATCGGCGAAGGTGATCGACTTCGTCAACAGCCGCGCCATGCGGATCCGCCACGTGGCGCGGTTCTGCGAGATCCTCGGGGTCACCTCGGCGCACTTCGCTGGAAACTCCATGGGCGCGATCAATCTGCTGACCGACACCACGTCGGAGTCGCCACTGCTGCCTGTACGCAGCATCGCAATCATATGCGGGGGCGGGGAGATTCAGCAGAACCATCATTTCGATGCGCTGCAACAGTACGACGCAACGCTACCGGCGATGCGGAACATCGTGGAGGCGTTGTTTTACGACCGCTGCTATCCAGCCGACGAGGACTATGTCTGGCGCCGCTACCAATCGAGCGTCGCCCCCGGCGCGTGGGAAGCTGTGGCGGCGGCCCGTTTTCGCCGGCCCAACGCCGGTGCAACGACGGCGCCATCGAGCGAGCGGCCATATGAGAGGATTCGGGTGCCGACGCTGGTTGTCGAAGGCAGGGGCGACAAGCTGCTCCCTTCGGGTTGGGCAGCTGAAATCGCCGAGCAGATCGGTGGCGCGCGTTCGGTCGTCATCGACGGGGCGGGTCACTGCCCGCAAATCGAGCAGTCCGCGGTGGTGAACGACCTGCTGCTGGACTTCTTCGACATGTAGGGACGAGGCCGCAGCAAAGCTGTTGTCACCTAAGCGACCGATTCCCTCGCCAGCGAAAACAGTTCGGCGAGGGTGACCTGAATGCCGTCGGCAATCTCCCAGATGTCCGGAACGTGGTCGCTGCACGCTTGCATCCCGATGGTCATATCGTCGCCGTAGCTCCAACCGGTGAAGTTCAAGCCGTAGGGATAGACGATGGGTCCCACCGAGATCAGCTTCTCCACCGGTGCCCCGCCAAGATACAACCGGTTCCTCGGGCCGGGAACGTTCGAGGCGATCAGGCTGTACGTTGGGCGCTTCTTGGTCGCCGCGCCGACGATCGGCAGTGCGCGCCCGTAGAACCAGAACAAGGGCCAGTATTCCATCCAGTCGCCGAATAACCACAGGTCGCGCTCGTCGTGGACCGCTCGGGCAGCCTTGGTGTTAGCCGAAATCTGCATCAGCCGCTGGACGGGATCGGCCACATCGGTGGCGAGGGAGGTGTACCACGTGGTGACCTGGTTGCCCCAGTCCACCTCGGCGCCCGGTGGTCGAATCGCCACTGGTACTACGGCGGACAACGGTTCTGCGGTCAGCTTGCCGTGCTGTTGCAGATACGACCGGACGGCACCGCTGCACACGGCGAGGTACACGTCGTTAACTGTCACTCCGAACGCCGCCTTGACTGTCTTGATCTGGTCGAGATCGCAAGTAATAAAGGCGAATTCGCGACGTGTGGTGAACGGAGCGTTGAACGGGGCGGATGGTGCTGCGAAGGCCTCGGCGAAGCCGGGTCGGCCGGCCTTACGGCGGGCGCGGACCGTCTCGATCGTGCGTGCCGATCGTGCCAGTACGCCGGGAAACCTTGCGGCGGCGCTAACTTGGTGGGTTAGCAGCGTGCGATACCACTGCACTGCTTTGGGCCGGCGCTCGCCGCAGAGCGCGCCGTTAGCTGTCGGTAAGGGTTCGCCGGCATCGGGACTGAGCATCGTCTCGAGCAGCCGCAGCGACGCCATGCCGTCGGCCAGCGTGTGATGGAGTTTGAGCACCAACGCGATTCGGCCGCCGGCCAGCCCATCGACGTACCACAGCTGCCAGGACGGCCGACTGTGGTCGAGTCCGCCCATGTTGATCTCGTTGATCTGCGCACTCAGCTCCCGGTCGCCGCCGGGCGCCGGCGTGGACACCCGCTTGACATGGTGATCGAGGTCGATATCCGGACGTTCGATCCACCACGGCCGGCCTAGCCGCGGCCGCAGGAGTTGCCAGCGCAGCGGCTCGATCCGTTCCGCCAGGGCGGGCACCGCCGCTCGAATCGCCTCGAAGGTCAGCGGCTGGTGCGCAGCGGCGGGATCGAGTACGACGGCCTTGATGGTGTGCTGGGGTTGCGTGTTCTTCTCCTGTTTGAGAAACAAGTTGTCGACACCGGTGAGACGACGCATCCGGGCGCACCTCCACTTCTACTTCCGCTGAATTACATCCAACCGTGTCCCGGATGATTCGGCGGCGGGCTTTCCCGATGAACGGGAGGACGTGGTCGTCCGAACCGTCCGAAGCCTTAGTGTGACGGTCGTGACGGAATCGACGACGCGGTTAGAACCGGGCCGTGAAGTCGCGCAACGGATGGCCGCGGCATTCGCCTCGATGCGCGACGGCAGCGCCGACGCCAACGAAGTGCGCGAGAGTCTGCGAGCCAGTCGCAAGCCGCGCCGGCATATACCGGTCGCGCGGGTAACCGACCGCGACATACCCGGGCCGGATGGCGCGCAGATACCCGTGCGGATCTATCAGCCGGCAGCGGGATCGGCGGCGCCGGTGATTGTCTATCTGCACGGCGGCGGTTTCGTGCTGTGTGACCTGGACTCTCATGATGCCTGCTGCCGCCGGCTTGCCAATGGTGTTGGTGCCGTGGTCGTCTCGGTTGACTATCGGCTTGCCCCCGAACATCGATTCCCGGCCGCCCTCGACGACGCCTGGACCGCGACGCGCTGGGTGGCGGGTCACGCGACCGAGCTCGGTGGCGACCCCGGCCGGCTTGTGCTGGCCGGCGACAGCGCCGGGGGGAATCTGGCCACGGGGGTGTGCCTGCTGGCCCGCGACCAAGGTGGCCCGCCGATCGCATTTCAGTTGCTCATCTACCCGGTGGTGGATCAGCGCCGTAAACCGTCCGGGGCGCATGCCCGGTCGGCCCCTGGTGTGCTGACCATCGACCACCAGCGGTGGTTCACCGAGCAGTATCTGGGCCCGGGCGGCGACCGCAGCGACGTACGGGCTTCGCCAATCCTTGCCGACCTTGCCGGCCTGCCTCCGGCGCATATCATCACCGGCGAGATCGACCCACTCTGCGACGAGGACGAACAATACGCCCGGCTTCTCCGTGCCGCCGGAGTGCCCACCACCGTCCGGCGTTACCCGGGAATGTTCCACGGCTTCTTCAATCTGCCCGACGACATTCCCGCCGCCGAGCAGGCAAACACCGACGCGTGCCAGATAGTGCGCGAAGCCCTGCGGGGCTCAAGCCGTCCGAAGGAATGTCCATGAGATTGACCAACACCCGCGCGTTGATCACCGGCGCCAGCCGCGGATTAGGCCGCAGCATCGCCGAGGTACTGGCTCAGCGCGGCGCTGAGGTTGCCGTCGTCGCACGCGACGGAGCGGCACTGAATCTTCTCGCCAAGGAACTCGGCGGCAAGGCGTACCCGACCGACCTCAGCGATCCGGCTGCCGTCGAAGCCCTGCCCGACCGGGTCGAAGCAGACGGCCCGATCGACATATTGATCAACAACGCCGGGTTGGACTGCTGTCGCCTGCTGCCGGACACCTCCGCGCAGGAGGTGCGAGACCTGTTGCAGGTCAACCTGTTAGCTCCGATGGAGCTGTGCCGCCAGCTGATGCCCCGCATGGTCGACCGCGGACGTGGACACATCGTGAACGTCTCGTCGGTGGGCGCGGTGAGCGTGAGCCCCGGTGTCACCGTCTATGCCACGTCCAAGGCTGGGTTGAGCCACTTTACCGCCGGAATCCGTCAGGAACTCAAGAGCACTCTGATCGGGACGACGCTCGTCCAGATCGGTGCTGTTAAGACCGATATGCTGGACGGCATAAAGCAATTCGGGCCGGCAAGGCGGGCGATCGAAAGATCGCAACGAATGCACATGTTACCGCGCGAGGACCTGGAACCGGTGGTTGTGGCGGAGGCGATCGCCGACGCGATCGAACGCAATCGCCGCTACGTCACCTTGCCCCGCCGCATCGCGGCGTCGGCGATCATGACCGAGTTGCCCCGGCGCATGAGTGCGGCCATGCTCGCCGGGATTGACATGCGGGCCGACTCATAATGACCTCGAACGAAGCACAATTGGCCGGCAAGGTGGTCATTGTCACCGGCGGTGCGCGGGGGCTCGGCGCTGCGTTCGGCCGCCACATCGTCAGCCGGGGCGGCAAAGCTGTGCTCGTCGATCTGCTCGACGAGGACGGCAATTCCCTCGCCGACGAGCTAGGCGAGTCGGCGCGGTACGCGCATCTGGATGTCACCGATCCGGGACAGTGGGCCCAGGCGGTGCGCTATGCCACCGATGAATTCGGCAAGCTCGACGGGCTGGTGAACAATGCCGGGATATCCACTGGGCAGCTCGTCGAGCACGAGCCCATCGACCATTTCCGGGCGGTGCTGGAGGTGAACCTGGTGGGGGTGTTCAACGGTATCCAGGCTGCGATTCCGGCAATGCGAGCCGCTGGTGGCGGCTCGATTGTCAATATCTCTTCTGCTGCAGGCCTTTTCGGTCTGGCCCTGACCGCCGGCTACGGCGCCTCGAAGTGGGGTGTGCGCGGGTTGACTAAAGTCGCCGCGGTGGAACTGGCGGACGACCGGATCCGAGTTAACTCCGTACATCCGGGAATGACGTACACCCCGATGACCGAGCAAGTCGGTATCCAGATCGGTGAAGGTAACTATCCCAACACTCCGATGCGCCGGGTGGGCCTCCCGGACGAGATCGCCGGCGCGGTGGGGTATCTGCTCTCCGACGACGCCGCATACACGACGGGTGCTGAGATCGCCGTCGACGGCGGATGGACTGCCGGTCCCACCGTGCAATACGTGATGGGGCAGTAGCCTCCACCGGAAGGCATGCTCCGCAAAGGCTAACCGGTTGTCCGCTTTAGTCGGAACGGCTGAGCGTGCGACGGCTGAGCTCTACCTCATGGCGTGGTAGACCAGCCGGGTATACCGCTGGGTGCGATCCGATCCCGCCGCAGTGACCTGCCCCATTCTGTTCATCACATACGCGAAGGTCATCCGACGATCGAGATCCATTACCACCGTCGATCCACCCCAGCCACCCCAGTAGCAGATCCGCCCATCCGGGATGTCGGGTACCGCATCGTATTTCGGCAAGGCGAATCCGATCCCCCAACGAGCGGGCATGCCCAGCACCAGGTCGAGACCGTTGGCCTGTTCGGTGAAGATCAGGTCGACGGTTTCGGGTCGCAGCAATTGCCTCCCAGCAACGCTGTCGCCCAACGAAACAGCGGACAGTGCGAGCGCCAGGGCGCGGGCGTTGCCGTGACCGTTGGCCGCGCCGATATCTGCGCGCCGCCAACCCACCGTCTGCGCAGTCAATGCGGCCTCGGCGTTCGGAGCCATGATCCCGAACGTCTTTCGCATCGGGTGATCCTCGGGCACCGCTTCCAGAGGTACTTCCAGCGGCGGGGGTGGGATCAGCTCGGCCACTCGGCTGTCGTCCTGGGCGCGGACGCCGATCTGGATGTCGGCGCCGAGCGGCTCTGCGATTTCTTCGCGGACGAACCGTTTGAGACTCATTCCACTGACTCGCCGCACCAACTCCCCGATCAACTGGCCGCTGCTCAACACGTGGTATCCGGACGCGGTACCGGGCTGCCACCAGGGCGCTTGGCTGGCCAGCCGGGCGCTGGCAAGGTCCCAATTGTAGAGGTCATCGACGGTGAATGGCAGCTCCCAGCCGGAGACGCCGGAGGTGTGGCTCATGACATGCCGCACCTCGATGTCCTGCTTTCCGTTGGCCGCGAATTCCGGCCAGTACCGGGCTACGGGGGCGAACGGATCCAGCTCGCCGCGATCGATAAGCAGCAGGGCCGCCAATGCGGTGACATTCTTGGTGCTGGAAAAGACGTTGACGATGGTGTCCTGGTCCCACTGCCTGGTCTTGGCCCGATCGGCGTATCCGCCCCACAGGTCGACCACCATCTCGCCGCCGATGTCAATGGCAACGGCTGCGCCGAGCTCGCTTCCCCTGGATATTTCCTCGGCGAGAGCGGCGGCAAGGTCGGCGAAGTGCGGATCGCAGTGCCCACCGAGGACGGCGCCGATGTTCGGCCCGGTCCCGTCGAGTTGTCGTGTCATCAGAAAGCTCCTTCCTTGTCGGTGAGTCGAGCTTGCGGTGCGGGATGGCTCCGGGGCATTGGTAGGAAGGCGTAACTCGTCGGCGCGGGCGACGATCCCGTTTTCTACGCATATGTGCTGATGTTGTCCGCCTTCCGCGGTCGCAGGCTGGCTAGCATGGGTGAGTCTGATCCCCGCGCGGACACATCGCCGGTGAATTGGAGCTGTGGCGTGAGCGAACTGCCGACTGGAACGGTGACGCTGTTGCTGGCCGACGTCGAAGGCTCCACCGCGCTGTGGCAGAGCTGTCCAGCAGACATGACGGGGGCCGTCGCCCGCCTCGATACGACGTTGGCCCGGTTGGTGGACGACCATCACGGCGTGCGTGCGGTCGAACAAGGCGAGGGCGACAGCTTCGTGATCGCCTTCAGCAGGGCCAGCGACGCCGTCGCGTGTGCGCTGGCCTTGCAGCTCGCACCGTTGGCCCCGCTTCGGCTGCGTATTGGCCTGCATTCAGGTGAGATCCAGCTTCGTGACACCGCGAGCTACATCGGCTCCACCGTCAATCGCGCTGCGCGCGTGCGCGATCTGGCGCATGGCGGTCAAACCGTACTGACTACCGCCACCGAGCAGCTGGTGATCGATAGTCTGCCGGGTGGAGTCTGGCTGACCGATCTGGGCAGCTATCAGTTGCGCGACCTGGCTCGCCCCGAACGGATCGTGCAGCTATGCCATCCCGACCTGCTCGGCGAATTTCCTCCGCTGCGTTCTGCGAATATTGGTGCTGCACAGACGGTTCCGATACCGTTGACCAGCTTTGTGGGACGCAGTGCCGAAATAACCGAACTGGAAGGCATTCTCGAC
The DNA here is from genome assembly GCF_013466425.1 of Mycobacterium vicinigordonae. Taxonomy (NCBI): domain Bacteria; kingdom Bacillati; phylum Actinomycetota; class Actinomycetes; order Mycobacteriales; family Mycobacteriaceae; genus Mycobacterium; species Mycobacterium vicinigordonae. Next base: position 5,478,249 of record NZ_CP059165.1, on the reverse strand, counting down.
GAGCACAGATTGGTGACGCTGACCGGCGCCGGCGGGGTCGGCAAGACCCGCCTTGCCAGTGAGCTCGCGGCCCGAGTCGCCGGGGATGCGGCGGACCCGGTGCACTATGTGGATCTCGCGCCGATCGCCGACGCCGACCTGGTCGAGGCGGCAGTCGCCGAGGCCGTGGGGATGCACCAGCAGCCGGGCCGCTCGATCGTCGATGTTGCCGCTGCGCGTATCGCCAACCGCCGAGCTTTGTTCGTGTTTGACAACTGCGAGCATGTGCGGGAAGCGGCTGCGGCAGTGGTGCTTTCACTGTTGAGCCGCTGCCCAGCCGTACGGGTGCTTGCGACCAGTCGCGAACCGCTGCGCCTTGCCGCTGAGGTGAATTGGCAGGTGCCCTCCCTGGCCTTGGCTGACGAGGCTGTCCAGCTGTTCGCTGACCGTGCCCGCCATGTCCAGCCCGACTTCGGACTTACCGTAGGCAATCTCGACGTGGTCACCGAGATTTGTCGCCGCCTGGACGGCATGCCGTTGGCTATCGAGTTGGCGGCCGCCCGCATGCGGGCCCTGTCGGCCGCCGACATCCGCGACAGTCTGCAGGACAGGTTTCTGTTGCTCAACGGCGGCTCGCACACCGCCGTGCGGCGTCAGCAGACGTTGCGTGCCTCAGTCGACTGGTCGCATTCGATGCTCGGCGAAGCCGAGGCGGTGTTGTTTCGGCGGCTGGGTGTGTTCGCCGGAGGTTTCGACCTCGACAGCGTGGTTGCGGTCTGCGAATGCGGACAGCGCTACCAGGTACTGGACCAGCTGACGCTGCTGGTGGAGAAGTCGCTGGTGCAGGCGAACAGCGTCGACGATCGGGCGCGATATCGGATGCTGGAGACAATCCGCGACTATGCGCTGGAAAAGCTGGAGGAGGCCGGGGAGGCCGACGCGGTGCTGACGCGGCACCGCAACCACTACTCCTCGCTGGCCGCCGAGCTGGATGTCTCCGCCCGCGACGACTTTCGACGCCGCGTCGACCGTGTCGAAGCCGACATCGACAACATGCGTGCCGCGTTCACCTATTGCTGCGGTGGCGGCGAGCATGCGGCAGCCCTTGCGCTGGCATCGTCGCTGCAGCCGCTATGGCAGGGCCGGGGCCGACTTCGCGAGGGTTTGACGTGGTTCGACGCGATCCTGACCGACAAGGGTTTGGATCCGGATGACGTCGCCCCGGAGGTATACGCCCGCGCTATAGCCGACAAGGTCTTCCTGGACTCCTTCACCGTGGCCCACTACCCCATGGATCAGGCGGAGCGGGCCGTCGAAACCGCCCGCGGGCTCGGCGATCACGCGCTGCTGAGCCGAACCTTGACGGCGTGTGGTTGCCTGGCCGGACTCGACTTCGACCTGGCTGCCCGCTATTTGTCCGAGGCGAACGAGTTGGCCCGGTTGACGGGGGACGACTGGAGGCTGAGTCAGATCCTGGGCCGGCAGGCCTATCTGGCCGCCATGGCCGGGGATCCGGTCGCCGCCAGTGCTATCGGCGTTGAAGGGGCCGACATCGCGAATGCGCTTGACGACTGGTCCAACGAGCACTCGTGTCGTTGGGCCATTGGCATGTCCCAGATGTTCCGTGCCGACCTCGCCGGCGCTGTCGAGACCTATCGCCGCGTGTTCGCCGACTGCGAGTCCGACAGTGACGGCGTCGGAATGATGTTGTGTCTGATCAGCCAAGGGTGCACCTTGGTGTACCGGGGTGAGGTCGCCGAAGCCAACCGGATCGGTCGGGCGGCGATGGCAGCGGGAGCGGAACTCGACGTCATGCTGGAACGCGCGGCCGGCACCGTCATGGCGATGGCTGCCGTCGCCCAGGGTGATGCCGACTCCGCGCGTGCGATCAGTCGGACCGTTTGGGAGTTTCCCGCGGTACAGCGCGGCACCGTGGCAATCACTGCCATCACCCAGTGCGCGCACCTAGACGGCGACTTGGCCCGGGCGCGGGAACTGGCCGACGAGGCAGTAACCTCCCTGGCCGGTTGGCATCGGATGTATGCGCTGGGTATCAGGGCGCACATCGCGTCCGACCTCGGCGACTACGAACAGAGCCGCCGCGATGTCCGGGAGGCTCTTTCGGTCGCGACCACCAACCAGGGGCGCCTTGGGGTCCCACTCATCCTGGAAGCGCTGGCGCGGCTGGCGGTGCAGGCCGATAGGCACACTGACGCGACCCGGATCCTTGCGGCGGCCGATGCGATGCGCAACGGCACCGGCGAGTTTCGATTTCCGATCTACCAGGGCTCGTATCGGGCGGCGCTGGATACATGTGTTAACATGCTCGGCGACAACGGATTTCAGGAAGTCTGGGCGGAGGGCGCGGCGTTGTCGCCCGAAGACGCTATCGCCTATGCAATGCGCGGACGTGGCGAGCGCAAACGGCCCGGCACGGGCTGGGCAGCTCTGACCCCGACCGAAATCGACGTGGCGCGACTGGTCAGCGATGGGCTGACGAATAAGGACATCGCCGAACGACTATTCGTCTCTCCGCGCACCGTGCAGGCCCACCTGACGCATATGTACACGAAGTTGGGCTACACCTCGCGGGTACAGCTGGCGCAGGAGGCGGTGCGCCGTAACGGGCCCGGGTGACGTGTCTGCATCGAGGCTACCTGCCGTGTTAAATCAAGTGCTTGACTTAATGAGGGCCGCCCCGATTAACTCGACGGGTGGTCAACGAATTGACGGACAAGGTGGCTGTGGTCACCGGCGGGGCTGCGGGTATCGGCCGGGGCATGGTGCAGCGGTTTGTCGCCGAGGGCGCCCGGGTGGTTATTGCCGACGTCCGGACCGATCTTGGCGACGAGTTGGCCGACGCCTTAGGGCCGTCCGCGATATTTCATCAGACCGACGTTTCCGACCAGGAACAGGTTGCCGCGGTGGTTGCCGTGGCGGTCGAGAAATTCGGTGGGTTGCACGTCATGGTGAACAACGCCGGCATCTCGGGCCCGTTGCGCCGGTTGCTTGACGAGGACTTCGAGGACTTCTACCGGGTGATGGGGGTCAACGTGTTGGGCGTGATGGCCGGCACCCGGGACGCCGCGCGGCACATGGCGGACCATGGCGGCGGCTCCATCATCAATGTGACCTCGATCGGTGGGATCCAGGCCGGCGGCGGTGTGATGACCTATCGAGCTTCCAAGGCGGCCGTCATCCAGTTCACCAAGTCGGCGGCAATCGACCTGGCCCGCTACGAGATTCGGGTCAACGCTATCGCGCCCGGCAACATACCGACTTCGATCCTGGCATCGTCGTCCAGCGCGAAGGATCCCGCCGAGCTTGAGCGTTTCGAGGCAGCGATTCGCCAGACCATGCGCGACGACCGCCCGCTCAAGCGCGAGGGTACGCCCGACGACGTGGCAGAGGCCGCTCTGTATTTCGCGACCGACCGGTCTCGGTACGTTACCGGGACGGTGCTACCGGTTGACGGGGGGACCGTAGCCGGCAAAGTGAATCGTTCTCGCACACGGGCGGATTGATGTTGCCGCCGAGAGACATACTGGTTGGGTGCACCCGGTGGCCTCCCTCTTACGCACCGTCGGGCGGGCAGTTCTCGCCGGCGTGCTGATCTTCGCAGGAGTCGGGCATCTGACGTTTGCGCGAACCACTTTCTATGCACAGGTGCCTCCATGGCTCCCGCTGGATACCGACTTCGTGGTCAGCGCCTCGGGTGTGGTGGAACTCGTGCTCGGAGCGGCACTGCTGCTGCTCACCCGGTGGCGCGCGTCCGTCGGCTGGGCGGTCGCGCTGTTCTTTGTGCTGGTGTTTCCCGGTAACATCTCCCAATTCGTCACGCACACGAATGCTTTCGGTCTGAATTCCGACCTGGCTCGTGGTATCCGCCTACTGTTCCAGCCGTTGCTGGTGGTCTGGGCGCTGTGGTGCACGCGGCCTTTGGCTCGTGTCACTTCTTCTTCGCCGGACGCCTATTCGCGGGAGGAACCGCCGACGCCATGACCGTCGGCGCGCGATCCCACGCCCGGTGCATACCGAGTGCGGCCAGCAGCCCGGCAGTGGTTTTCTTGTCGACGTCATCGGCGATCAGCACACCCGGACCGTCGCGCGAGATACCGGCCGATTCCAGGACAGCCACACCATCCCCCCACGCGGCCACTGGCTTGCAGTGCCGAAAAGCCTCCTGCAGCAAAGTTACTAGCTTGATGTCGCCGGTCGGGGTGGTACCCGCCGCCACCACCACCGCGTCGAACTCGATCGACCGCGCGGTCAGCAGGGTGCGCTCGACCACCTCGATCCGTCGGCCCGACTTGAGTTTTCCGCCGCCCGGAGCGGTGAGCAGCGGAACCGCTCCGGCGGCAGTTACCGCCTTGATCAGTTTCCCGACGCCGGCGAGATCCGAGCCCGAGTCGGCGATGATGCCGACCTTGCGGCCCGCCACGGGGCCCGGTTCGGCATATACCTGGGACAAGGCGGGTGACGGCGAAACGTCTTTCGGCGGATTGCCTTTCGGCGCCGGCAGCCCCAGGCCAACCGCGACTTGCTGACACAGATCGGTATCGACATTTGCGAGTACCTCCAACTCGCGTTCTTTTATCGACTGCTCGTAGCACTTGCCCAGTTCGAAGGTAAATGCCTCTATCACATGCAGCTGCTCGACGCGGCTCAGACTGCGATAGAAAATCGCCGCCTGGCTGAAGTGGTCCTCGAACGACACGGGATTGGCGCGGACGGCGCTTCCTTCGATCAAGCGCCGAGTCTGCACGTAGCCGCCGTCGTCGGCGTCAGCAACCTCGGGCTCCCCATCGTCGATGCTGTTGGGACGGTAGGGGGCCAGACCCTGGTGAATGGCGTTCTGGTGCATGCCGTCCCGCAGCATGTCATTGACCGGACAGTGCGGACGGTTGATCGGCAGCTGAGTGAAATTTGGTCCGCCGAGCCGGGTCAGTTGGGTGTCGAGGTAGGAGAACAGCCGGGCCTGCATCAGCGGGTCGTTTGTCGGCTCGATGCCCGGAACAAAGTTGCCCGTGTGAAATGCGACCTGCTCAGTCTCGGCGAAGTAGTTGGTGGGGTTGCGGTTCAGCGTGAGCTTGCCGATCAGCGTGACCGGAACCAGCTCTTCGGGAACGATCTTCGTCGGATCGAGCAAGTCGATGCCGTCATAGCTGTCGGTCCCGTCGTCGGGCATGACCTGGATTCCGAGTTCGTACTCAAAGAAGGCACCCGCGTCGATGGCGTCCGCCATGTCGCGGCGGTGGAAGTCGGGATCGCACCCCGCAGCGATCTGCGCTTCCTCCCATACCAGCGAGTGCACACCCGCCACCGGCTTCCAGTGAAATTTGACCAGGCTGGTCTTGCCGCGCAGGTTCACCAGCCGGAAGGTGTGGACGCCGAATCCCTCCATGGTGCGGTAGGAACGCGGGATGCCCCGGTCGCTCATATTCCAGAACACGTGGTGGGTGGCCTCGGTGTGCAACGACACGAAGTCCCAGAAGGTGTCGTGGGCGGACTGCGCCTGCGGGATTTCACGGTCCGGATGCGGCTTGCCGGCGTGGATGATATCGGGGAACTTGATGCCATCTTGGATGAAGAAGACCGGAATGTTGTTGCCCACCAAGTCGAAATTGCCTTCGTCGGTGTAGAACCGCACCGCGAAGCCGCGGGTGTCGCGGACCGTGTCGGCCGAGCCGCGCGAACCCAGCACGGTGGAGAAGCGGCAGAACACGTCGGTCTTGTTGGCTTTGCGGGCCAGGAAGGCTGCCCGGGTGTAGTCGGACGCATTTCCGTAGGCCTCGAATACACCGTGCGCCGCTGCGCCGCGGGCGTGTACGACCCGCTCGGGAATACGCTCGTGGTCGAAGTGGGTGATCTTCTCCCGAAGGTGAAAGTCCTCCAGCAGGCTCGGACCTCGGCTGCCGGCCTTGAGCGAGTGGTCGGTGTCGGGCAGTCGCAGCCCCTCGGCGGTGGTCAAAAACGAACCTTGCTGTGCGCGCGGGTCGTTGTCGAGGCCATCGGAACTGGTGGAAGCACCAGTCGGGCTGATGCGGCGGGGCGTGGATTGGGACGGCTTGCGCGCTACAGACATATCAACTCCTGATACGTTCGAAGGGATTCTTCCGCAATTTGCAAAAACGTTGTCGTGCAACGAGATCTGTTCTCGACCAGCGATTGCGGACCGTTCCACTCTGACTCTGCGGACCGGTCGACCGTCGGCTCGGCGGCGGATGTGGCCGCTGGCTTCGAACGACGAGAGCCATCCCGCCATTGGCCACCAGCCATCGGGCACGGTGTGCCCGTCCGCAGGAACGGGGTCATCAAGGCGGACAACGCAATTGATCTCCGTATCGACCAGGTGCCGCGCGTAAACGTGCGAGGCGGGTACCGACGCGACACGCACCATGACGAGTTCCTTTCGACAACATTGATTTCAATGGCGCGCAGCGGCGCCAACTGGCCACCGCTGGCTGCGAACAACCTCTGAGTCGCAGAGTTGTTCCTGCTGGGCTGAAGAACACCAGCCCCGGTAGTACCCCTGATCCGTCGAGCCAAACGTCGCCGACAGCGTCGCCGCGCGGGCCCTACAAGCTTTGGACGCAGCACATTTATCCGGGTTCCGAACGGCTAGTCCGCCTGTCATGGCATTCCCCGAGCAGCAACAAACCGTCCCCGGCCTAAAGCGCGCCGTTATCGACTGCGCCGCAGCCGAATTCGGGTACATCGACACTCTGGTCAACAATACCGCTTACCAGATGACGTACCAGAGCCTGGAGGAAATCTCCGCTGATCTCGGCGACCATGCCCGCCGAGAAGGTGAAGTTCTTCGGTGACAGCGTTCCACTGGGTCGAGCTGGCCAGCCGGCCGAATTGGCGGCGGTCTACGTCCTGCTGGCATCCGACGACGCCAGCTACGTCTCCGGTGCGCGGGTAGCCGTTACCGGAGGCAGGCCGATACTGTGGCCCGCTGTTTGACGGCGTTGTTCGCGGGTATCAGCGACTCATGGCTCCTTTGCGGACTTCTCTCTGGCTTGCCGAGCACAACCAAAAGCCCTGGGCGGCGAGCATACTCGCCGAGGGGCCGGCATCCGCTGACGTCGTTGTCGTGGGTGCTGGGATAACCGGGCTGACGACCGCGGTGCTGCTGGCCCGCGCCGGCAAAGATGTGCTGGTGGTCGAGGCGCGCAGCGTCGGCGCCTGCGCCAGCGGCAACACCACGTCCAAGCTCAGCTTGCTGCAGGCCACGCACCTGTCGAAGATCCTGCCTAAACACGGCCGCGATACCGCCCGTGCCTACGTCGACGGCAACCGGGAAGGCATGGAGTGGTTGCTCAAATACTGCGAGCAGCACGGTGTGGCGGTGCAGCACGAGGACGCCTATAGCTATGCCCAGTCCGACAAGGGCCTCGCATCGGCGCATGCCGAGTTCAAGGCCGCGCAGACGGTGGGCCTGCCAGTCACGTGGGAGGACGACGCCCCGGTACCGTTTCCCTACCGTGGCGGCGTCCGGCTGCCCCAGCAGGCACAGTTCGATCCGATGACGCTGCTGGATACGCTGACCGTCGAGTTGCTCGAACACGGCGGGCGACTAGTCGAGAATTGTCGAGTACGTAAGGTGTCTAGCCGCGGCAATGGGGTCCGCGTGCAGGTGAACGATGAGTTGCGGCGCGAAGTCGAAGTGCGGGCGGGCCAGCTGGTGCTGGCCACCGGAATCCCCATCCTGGACCGCGGCGGCTACTTCGCCCGCGTGAAGCCGCAACGGTCCTATTGCATGGCATTCAAGGTTCCCGGCAGCATCACCCGGCCGATGATGATCTCGACCGACTCGCCGACGCGATCCGTCCGGTACGCGCTTGTCGGAGACGGCGAGCTGCTGATCGTGGGCGGCGCGGGACACACCGTCGGCCGCGAGAGGAGCCCCTCCAAGGCGCTCGACGAGCTGTCGTCGTGGACACGTCTGCACTACCCCGGTGCGGCGCAGACGCACTTCTGGTCGGCACAAGACTACGAGCCCATCGACGAACTGCCCTATGTTGGCCCGATCCTTCCCAACTTCGAAAGCATCTTCGTGGCAACGGGTTTCAACAAATGGGGAATGACTAACGGACCTGCTGCGGCGTTGGCGCTATCGACCAGAATCCTGGGTGGGCGGATGGACTGGGCCGATGCGTTCGCCAGTTGGAGCCGCCACGAGCTGGCCGGGCTGTCATCGGCTGTGATGTCCAACCTCGAAGTGGGGTTCAACCTGACCAAGGGATGGATCACACCATCGGTGCACCTGACGCGTCGCAGCCCGACCGATGACGGCGCCGGGGTGGTCAGCGGTCCACCGTGGCATCTGGAGGCCAGGTCAAGGGTCGACGGCATCGAGCATCGCGTCTCGCCGGTCTGCCCACACCTGGGAGGCATAGTCAATTGGAACGACGCCGATCAGGCCTGGGAGTGCCCCCTGCACGGGTCGCGGTTCGCGCCGGACGGCACGCTGCTGGAAGGCCCGGCCACCACTGACCTGACGTCGTAGCGCAGGTACGGGCCATCCGGGCCGATCCGCTGCAGATTAAATCAATCGCTTGACTTAACGCGGGCAAGCGCGGTTGACTGGCGGCATGACCACAGTCGGTCGACCCGTGCGCAGCGACCGGGCCAGCTCCACACAGGAGGCGATCCTGGCCGCCGCCGAGCGGCTATTCGCCGAACACGGCGTATTCGCGGTGTCCAACCGGCAGGTCAGCGAGGCGGCCGGACAGGGCAACAACGCCGCGGTCGGATACCACTTCGGCACCAAGGCGGACCTGGTGCGTGCCATCGAGCAGAAGCACCGCGGGCCCGTCGAGCGACTGCGGGAGAAGATGGTGGCCGGCCTGCCCGCCGCAGCCGAGATGCGGGACTGGGTCGCCTGCCTGGTCTGCCCCCTCACCGAGCACCTGGAGGAACTGGGCAACCCCACCTGGTACGCCCGATTCGCCGCGCAGGCTATGACCGATCCGGCCTACCACAACCTCGTCGTTAAGGATGCGCTGAGTTCTTCGTCGCTGGTTGAGGTGATCGACGGCATCAACAGCTGCCTACCCGACCTGCCGGTCTCCGTCCGATTCGAGCGAAACATCATGGCGCGCAACCTTTTGATGCACACCTGCGCGGACCTCGAGCGTGCCCTGGCCGAGGGCACGTCGTTACCGCGCCCGTCCTGGCGGGCCGCCGCCACCGGTCTCATCGATGCGATCGTCGGCCTGTGGCTGGCACCCGTCACACCTGTAACCGAAAAGCCGAAGAGATGAAAGTCACTGTCGACCAAGATATCTGCGCTTCGTCAGGCAACTGCGTGATGAACGCGCCGGAGGTCTTCGACCAGCGTGATGAGGACGGCGTCGTCGTCCTGCTCAACCCGAACCCTCCCGCCGACCAGGCCGACGCGACCCGTAAAGCTGCCGCATTCTGCCCGGCGCTGGCAATCCAGATCGAGGAGTGACCTTGCCCGACACGCTCACCGACAGCACGACCGATACCAGCATCCCCGAGTATCCGATGGCGCGAGCGGCGGGCTGTCCGTTCGCCCCACCCCCGGAGGTCATGGCGTTGGCCGATGCCAAACCCCTTTCCCGGGTGCGGATCTGGGACGGCAGCACACCCTGGCTCATCACCGGCTACGAGCAGTGCCGCGAGCTGTTCTCGGATTCGAGGGTAAGTGTGGACGACCGGGTGCCGGGCTTTCCGCACTGGAACGCCGGCATGTTGTCGACGGTGCACAAACGGCCCCGCTCGGTGTTCACGTCCGACGGCGACGAGCACACTCGATTCCGCCGAATGTTATCCAAGCCATTCACTTTTCGGCGGGTAGAAGCACTCCGGCCGGCCATCCAGCAGATCACTGACGACCACATCGACATGATGCTGGCCGGACCGCAACCGGCCGACATCGTCACCGCGATCGCGTTGCCGGTGCCTTCGCTGGTGATCAGCCAGCTGTTGGGGGTGCCCTACGAGGATGCCGAGATGTTTCAGCACCACGCCAACGTCGGTCTCGCGCGGTACGCCACCGGTGAGGACACCGTCAAAGGTGCCATGAGCCTGCACAAGTATCTGTGCCAATTAGTCGAAGCGAAGATGCAGAACCCCGCCGAGGACGCGGTCTCCGATCTGGCCGAACGGGTCAAGGCAGGCGAACTGAGCGTCAAAGAAGCCGCGCAATTGGGCACCGGGCTGCTGATCGCAGGGCATGAGACCACTGCGAACATGCTCGGCCTCGGGGTGCTAGCGCTGCTGCAGAATCCGGACCAGCTGCCAGCGATCCGCGATGCGGAAGACCCCAAGATTGTGGCCAACGCCGTGGAGGAGTTGCTGCGTTATCTCAGCATCATCCAGAACGGTCAGCGTCGCGTCGCCGTCGAGGACATTCCGATCGCCGGCGAGGTGATTCGCGCCGGGGAGGGCATCATCATCGACCTGGCCCCGGCGAATTGGGACGCACACGCCTTCACCGAACCGGACCGGCTCTATCTCCACCGGTCCAACGCGGACCGTAACGTCGCGTTCGGCTACGGCCGGCATCAGTGCGTGGGCCAGCAGCTTGCCCGTGCCGAGATGCAGATCGTCTTCCGGACTCTGTTCCGACGGGTGCCCACACTCGAGTTGGCGGCGCCGCTGGAAGGCATCCCGTTCAAGGATGACCGGCTTGCCTACGGCGTCTACGAACTGCCGGTCACCTGGTAAGCCCGATACGCAGCCCACAGAAGTATTCGAGAGGTCAACGATGACAAGCACGCTTTACCCACCGAAAGGCTTTGGCGCACCCAAGGATCGCAAAGGTCACGCCCTCGACAGCAACGTTGGCCTGCCCGCCGGGACCGAGGTGTTCTCCGCCGACAATCACATCTCGTTGGCCTCCGACATCTTCTACGAGCGCTTTCCCGAAAACCTCAAGGACAAGGCACCGCGAATCTGGTACGAGGACGGTGCATACCAGGTTGGCCGCAAGGGTCAGTCGTTCCTGCCGGGTGACTTCAGCGCAGTGCTCATGCAGTACGATGATCTGCCTGGGGCTGCCAGCACCAACATCGAGGCCCGGATTCAAGAACTTCGCGAGGACGGCGTCGACAAAGAGCTTGCCTTCCCGAACGCCGTCCTGGCACTGTTTCACTACCCGGACAAGGCACTTCGCGAGCTCACCTTTCGTATCTACAACGAGTACATTGCGGAATTGCAGGAGAAGTCCAACGGCCACTTCTACGGGGCTGGCCTGATCAACTGGTGGGATCCGGAAGGTACCCGAAAAACGCTATCCGAGCTCAAGTCGCTGGGGCTCAAGACGTTTCTGCTCCCGTTGAACCCGGGCAAGGATGACGACGGAAACATCATCGACTATGGCAGCACCGCGATGAGACCGGTGTGGGACGAGATCGAGGCCGCCGGGCTTCCGGTCACGCATCACATCGGGGAGACGCCGCCGAAAACCCCCTGTCAGTTCAACAGCGTGGTGGTCGGCATGATGATCAACATTGACGGCTTTCGCGAGCAGTTTGCGAAGTACCTCTTCTCCGGCATCCTCGACGATCACCCCGGCCTGCGAATCGGCTGGTTTGAAGGTGGGATCGCTTGGGTCCCATGGGCTTTGCAAGACGCCGAGCATCTAGTCGCCTCCTACCAGCACATGTTCAACCGCCCGCTTGAGCACGATGTTCGCTATTACTGGGACACCCACATGAGCGCCTCATTCATGGTGGACCCGCTGGGCCTGGAGTTGATCGACCGGATCGGCGTGGACAAGGTGATGTGGTCCAGCGACTACCCGCACAACGAAAGCACATACGGCTATTCGGAGAAGTCGCTCGCGGCCGTCGTCGAGGCCGTCGGGTCCGAACAGGCGGTCCGGATTGTCAGCGGCAACATCCGTGAATTTCTGGGCCTATGAGCACGATCACCGACCGGTTAATCATCCCGGAGACCCCCGACCTAACCCGGCTGCGCCGCGAGACCGGGGCGCGGCTCCGCGCGGCGATGACCGACCGGGGTGTCGATGCCCTGATCCTGCTGGGCAATAACGCCGTCGTCTACGCGACCGGGACAAGTTGGCCGCTGGGCGATGCCGGGCTGTCCTACGTCGAGCGCCCGGTTGCGGTAGTCCTCGTCGACGACGACACGCCGCACCTGTTCCTGCCGTTCCGGGAGGGTGCCGCGCAGGAATCGGACCTGCCGTCAGATCACCGACATGGACCTGTCTATCTCGAATTCGACGAGGGCGTTTCAGATTTCGCGCGCAAACTGGCAGAGCTCATCCCGGTGGGAGCGACCGTGGCGGTCGACGAATTCACCGGTGCCATGTCTCGGGCGCGGAACATACTGTTCCCCAACGGTACTCCGGTGGACGCCGCGGCTGTGGTGAGTGCCGCCAAGGCGGTCAAGACACCGGATGAACTTTCCTGCATCCGCACCGCGGTCCGGATCACCGACCAGGCAATGCTCGAAGTGCAGCAGGCATTGGCGCCCGGAATCCGCCAAGTTGACCTGTCTGGTCGCTTTCTGCGCCGCGCCTTCGAACTCGGGGCCATGGCCAGCATGCTGGAACCGATCTGGCAGGTGATGCCAAATAGCCGGGCCGAGGGGGTGTGGACCACGCATGGCGACCTGGCTCTGCCCCTGCTGAGCACCGAGCGGGAGCTGGTCCGCGGTGACGTGCTGTGGACCGACGTCAGCATCACCTACCAGGGTTACTGTTCGGACTTCGGACGGACCTGGATCGTCGGACAGGACCCGTCGCCGCGTCAGCAGGCGCAATTCGACCAATGGCGCCACATTATGGATGCCGTGCTGGGCGTTGCGCGCGCCGGGGCAACCGCAGCCGACCTGGGTCGCGCTGCCACTGCCGCCAACGGCGGCGTCCGGCCGTGGCTTCCGCACTTCTACCTCGGTCACGGCATCGGCGTCAACGCCGCCGAGATGCCGATGATCGGAACCGATCTCGGCGACGAGTTCGACGAGAACTTCGTGCTGCAATCAGGCATGGTGCTGGTACTCGAGCCGGTGGTCTGGGAGGACGGGACCGGCGGCTATCGCAGTGAGGAAGTCCTGGTGATCACCGAGGAAGGCTCGATGAAACTGACCGACTACCCCTACGCCCCCTATGTCGACTGAGGTTCTGGCCGACGACACCGCGCTGCGGCACGGTCGTCGGGAACGCGCGCTGGCCCAGATGGCCGAGCACGACCTGGACGTGCTAGTCCTGGGCAGGCAGGCCAACATTCGGTATATCACCGGCGCACCGCAACTCTGGGTGGCCGGGACCCGGCCGTTCGGCCCGAGCTGCGTGCTGGTGCGCGCGACAGGCGCTATCCACCTGCTCAGTACCTGGGATGAAGGTGTGCCGGAAGATATTCCGCACGAGAACCTGTACGGCATCTCCTGGAATCCGGTGAACACCGTGGCGGCGCTTCGGCGCATCGAGGGTGCCGCCACCGCCCGCCGGGTCGGAACCGACGCGCTCTCACCCAGTTTCGCCCAGCTGCTGCCGACAGCGTTTCCCGACGCCGAGCTGGTGGATGGGGAGCTGGCTATGCGTGCCGCGCGACGGATCAAGACCGCCGACGAAATCCGGGCGCTGCGCGAGTCGATCAAGGTTGCCGAGATGGCGCTGTCCGCGGCGGTGTCTGAGCTGCGGCCGGGAATGGACGAGACGAACCTCGCTGGCGTGCTGTTAGAGGCGTTGGCGGCCGGCGGCGTGAGCACTCCGTCGAATCAGGATGTGGCGTGGGTAACTTCGCGTGAACATCCCTGGCGTCGTGCCGGCGGCGACGGTCGTATTCAGTCCGGTGATTTGGTGGCGCTGTCGTCGGGAGTGGTGGCCGGCGGCTACGTGGGTGAGGTCGGCCGAACCTGGCCGGTCGGATCGGTGCCGGGCGTGGCCGAGGTATTCGGTCGCTGGGGCCGACTGTGGGACAAGCTGATTGACGCATGCCAGCCCGGAGCGCCGGCCGCGGACCTGCTGGCCGCTTATCAGGCCGCGGGAGAGCCATTGCCGGCGATGCCGGTGGCCCGAGGTCTGGGGATGGGGTTCGACCCGCCGGTGGTCTCGGGGTCGCTGCCGGACACCGCGGCGGTGGAGCGACTGCAGCCCGGCATGGTGCTGGCCGTCACGGGGTATGTCTGGAAACCGGAAGTCGGCGCGGTGTTCGGGCGCGAAGCGGTGCTGATAGCGCCTGACGGGCCGGAAGTCCTTACGACCAGTCCGTTTTGGCGCGGCTGAACATGGCCGCCAAAGCGGATCGCAAGGCGGGCAAGATCATCCGATATGACAAGGACATCACCACCCGCATCGCCACCATCACCTTCGACCGGCCGGAACAGCTGAACGCACCTACCATTGCCGCGCGGCGGCGCTACGCCGATCTGCTGCACCGCGCCAGCCTCGACGACGACGTCAAGGTGGTGGTCATCCGCGGCGCGGGGGAGGACCTGGGCTCCGGCGCCGATCTCGAGGAGTTCATGCAGGCCAAGAATGCTGCCGACTCAGGGCCGCTGCTCGCCGAATTCGGCTTGGGCACCGAGGATGTCAGGTATCCGCCGAAGGACACTTTCCGCCACGGAGCGGCGATAGGGCAATGGTACGCCAACCCGAACTCGGGCATTCGGGGCCTGCAGGACTTCAAGAAGATCAGCATCGTGGAGGCCAAAGGCTATTGCTACGGCTGGCACTTTTACCAGGCCGCCGATGCCGACCTCGTGATCGCCAGTGACGACGCGCTGTTTGGGCACCCGTCGTTTCGATACTACGGTTGGGGCCCCCGGATGTGGTGGTGGGCCCAGACGATGGGCATCCGCAAGTTCCAGGAAATGGTCTTTACCGGAAGGGCTTTCACCGCGGCGGAGATGTACGACTGCAACTTCCTCAACAGCGTGGTGCCTCGCGACCAACTCGATGCCGAGGTGGCGAAGTGCGCGTTGGCTTGCGCCAGCAATCGGCCCACCGACACGGTCTTCCTGCAGAAGACGTTTTTCGAGGTGATGAAACAGTTTCAGGGCGAATACCTGGGGAGTGTGCTCAGTGGAGTGTTCGAATCGATGGGCGGCGGGATGCGGCCCGACGGTGGCACCTTCTCCCTGGCCGCTGCCGTCGACCGGGGCCTGGCCGATGCGGTCAAGGACAACGACAACAAGTTCCCGCCCGAATGGCGACTGAGCAAGAAGGCGCGCAAGGCCGATGGCGGAAAGAAGAAGCGGTAGTGGCCGAATCTCCGTTGACGGGCTTCGCGGTGATCGACTTCTCCAGCGGGATCGCCGGTGCCTACTGCTCTAAGCTGCTCGCCGACGGCGGCGCAGATATCGTGAAAATCGAATCACCGGAGGGTGATCCGCTGCGGACATGGTCGGCGTCGGGTGCGCGCATCGAGCCGGGTGCCGACGGCGCGTTGTTCAGCTTTCTGGCGGGGTCGAAGCTTAGCGTCGTCGCCAATCCGGCCGACGATGCCGACCTCGAACTTGTTGAGACGCTGCTGGCCTCCGCCGACGCTGTGGTGTGGTCGGGCGGATCGAAAGTGGCCGAGCACCAGTCGTTTACCCCGGAGCAGATTCGGGACCGGCATGCACACCTCATCGTCACGGCGATCACACCGTTCGGTCGGCTCGGACCGTGGTCGCAGCGCGCGGCCACCGAATTCACCCTGCAAGCCTGGTCCGGTGGCATCATCGGGCTTGGCCGAGGGGTTGCCGACCGCGCCCCGGTGTTCGTCGGCGGCCAGGTCGGCGAGTACCTGGCGGGCGCCTACGCCAGCGCCGCCACCCTCGCGGCACATTTTGCACGCCACGGACGGCTGATCGACCTGTCCATACTGGAGGCCGAGATCCTGGGTCTCACTTACTATCCGGTGACCTACCACGAGATGCTCGGCCGACCGTGGCGCGATACCCGGCGTCGGACCGTGCCGGGAGTCGCCGCCGCACAGGACGGGTTGGTGGACCTCGGCTGCGGCACCGCGCAGCAATGGTTCGACCTGTGCGCGATGGTCGGGCACCCGGAGTGGATCGACGAGGACTCGCCGCTGTCGATCACCGAACAGGCCAACGTGCACGCCGACGAGATCTACGCCTGGGTGCGCAGTCACTGCGTCGACGACATCCGCGAACTCGCCAAAGCGTTCCGGATACCCAGCGCCCCAGTCGCCAACGGCGCCAATGCTCCGGCGCTGGACCATTTCGTGGCACGCGAGAGCTTCCAGCGCAATCCCCGCGACGGATTCACCCAGCCCGGCCATCCCTACCGGATGTCACCGGCGCGACTGCGCCCACCGGGCCCGGCGCCCCGACTCGGTGAGCACAACACGCGGCACCGGCGCGTTCAGCCGCCCCGACAAGCGCCAGCCACATCCGCAAAGAGCCTGCCGCTGAGCGGGCTTCGCGTGCTCGACATGACAACTTTCTGGGCGGGCCCGTCCTGTACCCACTTCTTGGCGATGTTGGGCGCGGAGGTGATTCATGTCGAATCCACCCGGCGGCCCGACGGCACCAGGTTGATCGCGGGCATACCGGTCGCCGAAGAACTGTGGTGGGAGAAGTCGCCGATCTTCGCGGCGCTGAACACCAATAAGAAAGGTTTGACACTCGACCTGCAGAATCCGCGTGGCAGAGACCTGCTGCGCCGGCTGATTCCCACCTGTGACGTGATCGCGGAGAACTTCACGCCGAGGGTGCTGGATCAGATCGGGGTGGATTGGTCGGCGGTGCAGGATCTTCGGCAGGATGCGGTCCTGATGCGGATGCCTGGCTTCGGGCTGGACGGGCCGTGGCGGGACAACCCGGCCTTCGCCTACGTCATCGAGTCGGCTTCGGGAGTGAGCTGGTTGACTGGCTACCCTGACCTCACGCCCTTCGAGCCATACTCAGTCGGCGACCCCAACGCTGGCATCCACGCCGTCAACGCGCTGCTGCTGGCTTTGGAACACCGGCGCCGGACCGGGCAGGGAGTGCTGGTGGAAGCGGCGATGGTGGACGCGGCGCTCAACGTCGCCGCCGAACAGGTCATCGAATACTCCGCCTACGGCAGGCTGTTGGAACGCGCCGGCAATCGCGGGCCCACGGCGGCCCCGCAGAACCTCTACCGCACCAACGAAATCGACGAGTTCGGTCGCCTCGACAGCTGGGTCGCCATCGCGGTCGCGACCGACGAGCAGTGGTGCGAACTGCGAAGGGCGCTCGGATCGCCTTCGTGGGCTACCGATCCGACGCTTCGCACCGCCGCGGGCCGCCGTGCACAACAGGGCCGGATCGACCAGGAACTTGCCGAATGGTGTGCGCAGCAAACCGGCGATCAGATCGTGGCCGCGCTGTGGGATGCCGGCGTCCCGGTGGCCAAGGTCATGCAGCCGCATCGCCAGACCGAACTGGCCCAACTGGCGGCACGGGGTTTCTTCGAACTTGTCGACCATCCGGTCAACGGCCCGGCACGGCTCAGCACCGTGCCGATGCGGCTGTCTGAGGGTCCGGACCGATTTCACGTCCAGCCCGCACCTCTACTGGGACAACACAACCGCGAGTTGCTGGCCGAGCTGGGCGTCGATGAACGCGAGATCGCCGAGCTGGAAGCCGACGGCGTCATCGGACAGGCACCCGCATGATCGACCCTTCCGACATACTGCTCACCGGCCGCGTCGCGGTGGTCACCGGTGGAGGAACGGGCATTGGTCGCGGTGTGGCCGCGGGCCTGGCGGCATTTGGCGCGAAAGTGGCTATCTGGGAACGCAACCCGGAAAGCTGCCACGATGCGGCCGAATCGAGCGGCGCACTAGGAGTCACCACCGACGTGCGCGACAGCGGTCAGGTCGACGCGGCACTGCAGCGCACGATCTCCGAACTCGGTGTACCGACGATCCTGGTCAATAACGCAGGTGGGACGTTCTCCTCGCCGCTGCTGGAGACGAGCGAAAACGGTTGGGATGCACTGTATCGCGCCAACCTGCGGCACGTGCTGTTGTGCACCCAGCGGGTTGCGCGAGAGTTGGTCGCTGCTGGCCTGCCCGGCAGCATCATGGCGGTAACCTCCATTGAGGGTGTACGCGCCGCACCGGGTTATGCGGCCTATGCCGCCGCGAAAGCCGGGGTGGTGAACTACACCAAGACCGCCGCACTGGAATTGGCTCGGCACGCCATCCGGGTTAATGCGATCGCCCCCGACATCACCATGACCGAAGGTCTGGCGCAGCTCGCAGGACAGACCGCCACCCCATCCGTGGGTGCCGTCGTGCCCTGGGGTCGTGCCGGTGATGTCGACGAAATCGCAAGCACCGCAGTATTTCTCGCGTCGGGGATGTCGACGTACATCACCGGTCAGACCATTCACGTCGACGGTGGTACGCACGCCGCCGGCGGCTGGTTCCGTGATCCGGTCACCGGCGAGTACCGGCTGGGGCCTGCTTAGTCAGATCGGCGCTGTCCGGTGAGTGGTGGACCACCCGCCGGTCCGATCCTAGTGTCGCCAGCCCTCGGCGGCCTGCTCGTCGAAGGTGCGGTCGATGCGCTCGAAGCGGCGGCGAATTGAGGCGCGGGAGGCTTCGTGGGGTAGCACGTACAGCCGGTTGGCCAGGATAGCGTCGGCGGTGAGGCGGGCGAACTCCTCGACGTTGACGGTCTGGTCCTGCGCCGGCAGCGGCCCGAACGATCCGGTCACCTCCGGCGTCGAGGCCAGCCCGTAATCCGCACCGCGGATTCGTTCGGAGTTGGACACCAGCTTGGTCTCGATGACCATCGGGCACAGCACCGAGACGCCGATGCCGTTGCCTTTCACCTCGCGGGCCAAGGTTTCGGCCAGGGCAACGACGCCGTATTTGGCGACGCCGTATGCGCCCAGTCCGGCGTTGGGCACCAGTCCGGCGAACGACGCGGTGAATACGAGGTGACCACCGTTACCTTGGTCGAGCAGCCGCGGCAGGAACGCCTCAACGGCATGGATTGAGCCCCACAGGTCGATGTCGATCACCCAGCGCCAGTCTTCGTGCGTCATCTCCGCGATCGGGCCCGCCACCACGATGCCGGCGTTGCTGAACACGACGTCGACCTGGCCGAGCAGCCGGAACGACTCGTCGGCCAAGCGCACGACCTCCTCGAGGTGCCGGACATCGCACAGCACGCCGTGCGCGTCGAGCCCCTGCCCGCGCAGGTGGGCGACGGACTGCTCCAATCCCGGTCCGTCGACGTCGGCAAGCACCAGTCGGGCGCCACGGCGGGCGAACTCGGTGGCGGTAGCCAACCCAATCCCGCTCGCACCGCCGGTGACGACCGCTCCGCGCCCCTCGAAGCTAGAAATTCCGTCCATACTGACGGAACCCTATTTCAAGCAGCTTCCCGCATCGACAGGCAGGGTGACCCCGGTGATGTAGCGGGCTTCGTCGGAAGCGAGGAAGAGCACCGCATTGCTGATGTCCTGTGCGTCCACCCACGGAACCGGCAACGTATGGAACATCTGGCAGATTGGGGCCATGTCGTCAGGGCCCGGGTTCTCCAGGTCCGGCCGGAACATCTTCCATGTTCCCTCATTCATGATCATGCCCGTGCTGACGTGCGTGGGATGCACGGAGTTGACCCGAATCATGTGGTGTCCCAATTCGACCGCGAACGAGCGCATGATGCCGACCACGCCGTGCTTGGCGGCGACGTAGTTGCCGCAGTGCGGGTAGGCCTTGAGCCCGCCGACCGAGCTGGTCAGGATGATCGAGCCACCGTTGCCGCCCGAGACCAGATGCGGTACACCGGCTTTCACCGTCTTCCAGACGCCGGAAAGGTTGACGTCGATCATCTCCTGCCAGTCGTGTTCGCTGCACTGATCCAGGGTGTCCCCGCCGTTGCCGATGCCCGCATTGGCAACGATGATGTCCAGCCGACCCAATTGCTCCACGCCGGCGTCCACGGCGGCCTTCAGCCCGTCGTAGTCGCGCACATCGACCTCGGCGGTGAAGATCCGTCGATTGAGACCTTTGACCAGATCGGCGGTTTCGGCCAGATCTTCGGGCGTCGCCGCCGGGATGGGGCTGGTCTCCACGACTCGCTTGCAGACGTCGACGGCAATGATGTCGGCGCCCTCCTGCGCCAAGCGAACCGCGTGGCTGCGGCCCTGACCGAGCGCGGCCCCGGTGACGAAGGCGACTTTGCCTTCCACACGACCTGCCATGATTACCCCTTTTCTTAAGTGATTCAGCCGATTACGGCCGGCATGGTTTCCCAACCCCGCACAGTGGACGTCGGGGAAAGCTTGGCCTCGGTGAGGTCGACATCCCATTCGGGGAAACGCTTCAAGATCTCCTCGAGTGCGATGCGGCCCTCCAGGCGTGCCAGCGCCGACCCGAGGCAGTAATGGGTGCCGACGCTGAACGTAAGGTGCTGGCGCGGCTCGCGACGGATGTCGAAAACGTCACCGTCGGGCGGGAATTGGCGATGGTCACGGTTGGCCGCACCAATCAGCATCATCATCACGCTGCCCTCGGGCACGGTCTGGCCGTAGTAGTCGACATCGCGGGTTACGTATCGTGCCACGTGCGGAGCCGGCGGTTCGTAGCGCAGTAGTTCCTCGACGGCCGCGGGAATCAGCGCCGGGTTCTCGACCAGGGCGCGCCGCTGATCCGGGTGTTCGGCAAGAACTTTGCCGGCCCATCCGATCAGCCGAGTGGTGGTCTCGTTGCCTGCCCCGGACACCACGGTGACGTAGGTGAGCAGTTCGTCACGGCGCATGCGGCGTACGGTGCCGGTCTCGTCCTCGAACTCGGCGTTGAGCAGCTCGGTCATGATGTCGTTGGACGGATGCTCGGCGCGCCAGTCGATGTACTGACCGAAGAACTCGCCGTTGAGCATGTTCTCGGCCGAGACCTCCATCGGCTTGCCCGCCTCGGTTCGCATCTGCGCGTTGGCGAAATCCCTTGCGGCTTCCTGATCTTCTTCGGGAACACCCAGCAGCATGCCGATCACCCGCATCGGCATCTGTGCGCCGAGATCGGTGACGAAGTCGAATCTGCCGGTGTCGATCAGCGGATCCAAACTGCGAGCACAGAATTCACGGATTTTGGGCTCGAGGTCGTTGATCTTGCGTGGCGTGAACATGCGGGACAACAACTTGCGGTGGATGTCGTGCACCGGCGGGTCCTCGAAGATGAGCACCCCCGGTGGCATGTCGATGTTGGCCCGGATGAGTTCGAGAATTGCGCCCCGAGCAGAGCTGAAGGTCTGGTAGTCGACGAGCGCGTCGTCGACATCGGCGAACCGACTCAGCGCGTAGAAGTCGTGCTGCTCGTTGTAGTAGAGCGGCGACTCCTCCCGTAGGCGCCGAAACATCGGGTAGGGGTCGGCATTGAGTTCGACGTCGTAGGGGTCGAAATAGACATCATTGGCTGCGCTTACTGTCACGGGAAATTGCCCTCTCGCCGGAACCGCGCTCTCCCGTCCCTCGCGGGTGCGCGTTCATGCCGCCCCAGAACTCTGTCATCACCCACCAATGAGTGTCAACGTGGAATCCGTTTCGGCTATTTATGATTCTTGATATCGGAGAATAGCATTCTCGCACAACCGTTGACGTGCGATATTCGCACATTGTCGAATTTTGTGGCCGAGTGTCGGCCGGCGAATTATTTGCCCGCGAATCCGCGTGAGCAGAAGTCCCAAACCTCGTCCGCGGAGATGGGTTTGACCGTCGCGTCGTCGGTGCCACCGCTGGATTGTGCGATGAACATCACGGTCTGCATGGTCATGGCGGCCGCCCGTTTGGGGTTGACGTCGGCGCGCAGTTTGCCGGCCGCGGCCGCGGCCTCGGTGAGTTCGGTGAGCAACGCCAACAGCGGCGCGTGTGCGACCTTGACCTCTGTGGGATGGGTAACTAGCAAACGCGGCGCAAAGTCGGTGAAGAGTGGCCTTTTGGCCGTCGGGTCCGGGCGGGACGCCTCATAGAGCAATTCGACGGCGACCTTGAGTCGCTCTAGGGGATCGGTATGGCTTTCGGTGGCGGCGCGGATCTGATCGGCCGAGCGGCTTAGGGCGTCTTCGAACAGAGCTAGCAGCAGCTCATGCTTGCCGTCGAATTGCAGGTAGAAGCTGCGCAGCGACTGTCGCGAACGGTCCACGACCTCCTGGACGGTGAAGTCGGTGCTGCCCTTTTCGATGATGATCGCCTGCGCGGCGTCCAGGAAGCGCTGGACGCGCTGCGCTGCACGCAGTTTCGCGGTTTTGATGGACCGCTCTACGGCGCGCTGCTTCCAGGCGGGTTCTTCGCTGGGGGTCGTCACGGGCGGCTCGGCAGGCTGCCGCGGGGTGAGAACATGGTTGGACTGTACCGGAGAACGCCGTGCCATCGGTGCGCTCGACCTCCTCACGGACGATGTCTTGGAGATTGTAACTTCCTCACGACGAGAATACTATTCTCTTAGACGCGTGTTTGGGAAGCAGATTTGCGAGAGCCGAGCATGCGAAGGTTGGAAGGAACCCCGTGCAGCTCAGTTTTGACGCCGACGTCGAGGAATTCCGGGCGGAATTCGTGGCATTCCTGGACGAGCATCTGCCCGACGAGGCCGAGGGATTCGAGCGCCCGCGATCGTGCTCTCATCTTCCGAAGTGGGCGGCCCGCTGGCAACGGACGTTGTTTGACCACGGCTGGCTGCTACCCGGCAACCCGCCGGAGTTCGGTGGCCGCAATGCCACCCTCCTTCAGCAGTACGTGTATGCCGATGAGCTGGCCCGCCGCCGGATCTATCGCAGCTTCAACCCGCAGGGCGTCGGCATCATCGCGGCATCGCTATTGTCGTTCGGCACCGAGGAACAGAAGCGACGCTGGGCCGTACCGATCCTGCGCGCCGAGATCACCGCTTCACTGGGGATGAGTGAACCCGGCGCGGGCTCAGATCTGGCATCGCTGAAAACCAGGGCGGTGCCAGACGGGGATCACTTCGTGGTCAACGGGCAGAAGGTCTGGACCTCCGGCGCGCACGACGCCGACGTGCTACTCACGTTCGTCCGCACCAACTCTGACGCGCCAAAACACAAAGGCATCAGCGTATTTCTGATCCCGACCGACACCCCAGGCGTGGTCCGTCGGCCGTTCGCGTCGGTCTGTGACCATGACGACGTCGAATTCAACGAGGTGTTCTTCACCGATGCGCGGGTGCCGGCCGAGAACCTGGTGGGCAAGCTGGACGACGGTTGGCGGGTGGCCACCGGGTCGCTGGGCCATGAACGAGCCATGCTGTGGATGGATTACGCCAACCTGTTGGACCAGATGGCGATTGATTTCACACCGCACGGGGTTGTGGAGCGCGACCGCTACGCCACATTGGTTATGGACGCGCGTGCGATGCAACTGTTGGGATCCGCGGCGATGGCGAAAGCCGCGCGCGGCGAGGAAGATGTGCCGGCGCAGTCGGTGCTCAAGCTTTTGGGGTCAGAGGCCCTACAGCGCGCCTCCGAAGATGCGTTGAATGCCAGTGGCGCAGCCGGATTGGTTCATCCGGCGATTACCGCGCCATTCGCTCCGCTGGACCTGGATGCTCACTCGGGCAGTTGGTTCGACCGGTACGCACGCAGCTTTGCCGGGACCATCGCCGGCGGCACATCCGAGATCCAGCGCAACATCGTCGCCGAGCGAATCCTCGGACTCCCGCGCGGCTAATCTTCACCCCGCCTTCTCCCACGTCTCCGGACCGTCTCCCCATCGCCTCCGCGACTGTGACTTCCACGACACTGTTACGGCGTGTCGCGTCGTAAGGTTCACTCTCGCGAGGCAAAAGAGTAGGCGCGTGGCCGCGAGCTATAGGTGCGCCAGGCGGGGCGCAGATCCCCGCTCGCGCACGATCGCGCCCGCCTCCCGGGTGAGCTCGTGCGAGCTCCCGAGCAACCCGTCGAGCACCAACGCCCGCTTGATGTGCCGGTGCAGTTGATGTTCGGCGGTGAAGCCGATGCCACCCAGCACCTGCTGGCAATGCCGGGCCGCGGTAAGAGCGGCTTGGCCCGCAGCGGCTTTGGCGAGCAGGCTGGCTAGGTCGTCCGGATGGTCCGAGGCGACCTGTAATGTCGCCTCGGCGCCCTCGACGGCCACGAATGTTTCGGCCAGCCGGTGCCGTACCGCCTGGAAAGAAGCGATGGGACGGCCGAATTGGACGCGGTCCAGCGCATGTTGACGAGCCAGCGACAACATAGCCCGGCCGCAGCCGACGAGCCACCAGCCCAGGGCCCGCCGCCCGGCAGCCAGCGGGACCGAATCGCGCTGTGCCACACGATGTATTGGCAGATCGCCACCCAACGTGGACGCGACCTGGTCGCTGCGTTCCCAGACCACCCACGACCCGCCGGCATAGGGCATCGGCACGGTTCCGCCACCCGGTAGCCCGGCGGCCCGCAGCACCACATCGTTGAGCAGCGGTGCCTGCGTACCCGTTTCTCCTAGCAGCTGGAACACCAAAGGAACTGCAGTATCAGGGATTTCGTCGAGCATGTCCAGCCAGCCGAGCTCGGCCAGTGCGCCGTCGAGCTTCGCGCCCGACGAAGACAGCATCGCCGAACGCAGCGACTCTGTTATCAACTGCAGCTCGGGGTCGGCAGTCATGCGCTCACTCCTTGCCGAGGTCGAGCAACCGGCGGGCGATGATATTGCGCTGGATCTCCGCTGTGCCACCGTAGATGGTGGCCGCTCGGGAGTACAGGTACTCCGGGCGCCACGCGGTGTCGTCAAGTTCCAGCGTCCCGGGCAGCAGGTCGCGAACTGTGTCGTAGAGCTTCTGCTCCGCACCCGCCAACAGCACCTTGTCGATGGAGGTGTCTGGCCCCAGTCGAGTCCCGCCGGCCAGTCGGTGCTGGGTGACACGCGACCGGCAGCGCAACGTGTGCAGCGCGAGATATGCTGCGCCCAAGGAGGTATCGTCACGCTCGACGGCCTGTTCGATCAGCGCGTCAAAGCGGGAGTAGAGGTACGCGATGCGCTGCCAGAAGCAGGTCGATCGCTCGAAAGGCAGCAGGTCCATCGCCAGCCGCCAGCCGTCCCCGGGCCGCCCGAGCATGCGGCGGGACGGGATTGGCACGTCGTCGAAGTAGACCTCGCAGAACTCGTCGACGTCGTGCATGGTGCGCAACGGACGCACCGTGATGCCCGGGGTGTCCATGTCGACGAAGAACGCGGTGATCCCGTCATGGCCGGGGGCAGTGCGGGTGAGCAGTATGCAGCGGCTGGAGTACTGCGCGAAGCTGGTCCAGACCTTCTGGCCGTTGACGATCCAGTTGTCCCCATCCTGAACCGCACGTGTCGTCAACGACGCGAGATCACTGCCGGAGCCCGGCTCGGAGAAACCCTGGCACCACTGCTCGCGGCCACTGAGCAGCAACGGCACCATCTCGGCGGCGAGTTCGGTTGGGGCATAATCGATCATCGTGGGGGCCAGCACCTCGAGCATCGAATATGGCCCCGGTTCGGCCAGGCGGCGGCCGACCACTTCCTCCCCGACAACGGCGCGCAGCAGGGCGGGTCCGCCGAGGCCGCCGACCTCTACTGGCCAGCCGTAGCGCATCCAGCCCGCATCAAAGAGCGCTTCGCTGACCCGGCCGAACTGCCGCATATGGCCCTGCAACGAAAGATCGGGTCCGGGCGTCAGGTCGTGCTCGTCGAGCCACGCGCACAGGTCCGCGCGGAATTGCCCGACGTCAACCGGTGCTGATGTCACGGGGTGGGTCGGCCCACCGCGTGCGGGCGGCCCGAGTCGTGCACACCGCTGCGCCGAATAAAGGTCATAGCACGGGTTTTCAGCCGCCAGCCGTCGGGGGTCCGCAGGTAGGTGTCGCGGTAGTAGCCGATCCGCATGTCATGGGCGGAGTGTTCGATGAAGCACAGTGGTTGCGTCCCGGTCGCCGTGTCACCATCCAGGTTTTCCACCAGGGAGGTGCCGGTCATGAACAGCCCTTTGGGTGCGGCGGCGACCAACTCCGGGAATCTATCCAGTGTGTAGGTGTCGCCGAACGCACTGTAGGTACCGTCCGGGGTGAACACACCGATCAGTCCGTCGATGTCGCCCTGGGTGATGGTCACTGCGTAGCGGGCGAGCAGCTGCTGGATCTCGACCAGATCGTCAGTTCTGGTTGGCTGGTTACTGGACAAATACCTTGCCGCCTTTCATGACAAAGCTGACGTTTCGAGTAACGGTGATGTCGTCCAACGGGTTTCCCGGCACCGCAATGACGTCGGCGAGCATACCCTCGGCCAGCTTGCCCAGATCGCGGGAATTGATCAGCTCGGCGGCGGTCACGGTCGCCGCCCGCAGCACCGCCAGCGGTGGCAGACCCCACTCCACCAGGGTGACGAGTTCGTCGGCGTTCTTGCCGTGCGGAATTGCGGGCGCGTCGGTGCCCACCGCGATCTTCACCCCGGCCTCGTAGGCCGCCAGAATTGAGATGCGCGACTTCGGAAACATCTCGGCCGCCTTGGCCTGCAGCTCGGGTGGGGCGTGCGAGACGTCCATGCCCTCGGCCAGGCGCCGGGTGCTGACCAGGAACGTGCCACGCTCAACCATCAGGGCGATCGCCGCGTCGTCGATGAGGAAGCCGTGCTCAATGCAGTCGATACCGGCCTGCACCGCGTGCTTGACGGCATCGGCACCGTGCGTGTGTGCGGCCACCCGGAGCCCGCGCCGGTGTGCCTCGTCGACGATGGCGCGCAATTCTTCGTCTGAATAGTGTTGTGCGCCTGGTGGTCCCGTCAGCGACATGACGCCGCCCGAGCAGCAGACCTTGATCAGCTGGGCCCCGTGCTTGATCTGGTAGCGCACCGCCCGGCGGATCTCGTCGACACCGTTGGCGATGCCCTCCTCGATCGTCAGGTCCAGCACGTGCGGTGCGAACGCAGCGAACATGGTCGGGTCTAGGTGCCCGCCGGTGGGTGTGATCGCGTGTCCGGCCGGCACCACGCGCGGCCCGTCGATCCAGCCGGCGTCGATCGCCTTGCCCAGTGCCACGTCGAGCAGGTAGCCACCTGTCTTGACGAACAGCCCGAGGTTGCGCACCGTGGTGAACCCGGCGCGCAACGTGCGGCGAGCATTGCCGACGGCGCGCAGCACCCGGGTCGGTGGATCGTCCTGCACCTGGGATAGGCCCGGCTTCTCGCCGCGCCCGCCCATCAGCAGGTTGACTTCCATGTCCATCAGACCGGGCAGCAGGATCTGGTCACCGAGATCGATTGTGTCGCCTTCGGGTTCGCCACCGACGCCGACGATCCGGTCACCGTCGATGCGCAGGATGCCGGGCCGGACGATGTCGCCGGACTCGACGTCCAGCAGGCCGGCCGCTCTGAGCGTGAGCACTGCTCAGATCACCGGTTCCTGAAGGACTTCCACCCAGGCCGCACCGCTGTCGGGAACCCGCGGTTGCTTCCAGGCCTCGATCGGGAACGACACCATCACCAACGACTGCATGATGTGCATCAGAGACTTTGCGTCGTCGGGCAGCTCGTCCAGCGGGAACTTGTCGCAGTAGGAGATGACATCGTTGAGAAGTGGGAAAGCGACGTCATAGAACTCCTGCATCTCGGCCATTGTCGAGGCTAGCCGTTTGGCGTAGCGCTCCGGCTCATGGGCCAGGTCCCAGTCCAAATACGGTTCCAGCGCCGCGAATTCAGACGGTAACTTTGCCATTGTTCTGGCGCTCCTTAACCCAGTTGTGTACGTAGTCGCCAGTTATCTTGTGCAAGTGGCGAATCAGGACTTCCTGGTCGCACAACAGGAACTCCTTCACAGCCCGGGTCCCGATCATGGTTTGGGTCGCTTCCAGGGTGTTGGCGTCCTGCAGCGCGTACTCCTTGAACGTCACCGCAGCCAGCTCCTGGGCCAGGCGTTCCCGTGCGTTGCGCGGTGGGACGAAATACAGCACCGCCTCGAAGATGTGCTTGTCCACCGCGGTCGGCCAGTAGTGGTAGGTGAGGAACCAGCCGGGCTCCCAGATGAGCAACATGAAGTTCGGGTAGAAAAGCCACGAGTCGATGCCCCACTGTGGCACCCGCTTGATGTTGACGCCCTGGGGCAGCTCCAGTTTCTCGATGATCTCAGGTTTGTCCCACGGTCCGAACAGTCCGCTGCGCAGCACCTGGTCCATCGGCTTGACCATGGACATGTCCGGTGGCGGTGCCTGACCGCCCCAGGTCGACTGCAGGCTGTGCGGACCGGCCAACTCGTAGTGCAGCGCCTCGTAGCCGAACTTCTGGATCTTGGCGGCTTCTTCCTTTGTGTACTGCCCCTGGTGCAGGATCGGCGCGTGATAGAACTCGACGAATGCGTCGATGAACAGCTTCCAGTTGCTGCCGACTTCGGCCCGGTAGGAGTAGGTCTCCGTCATCTCGCCGAAGGGGTAGCCCTCGATGCTCTTGGCCAGCGGACCAAGGTAGTCGACCAGGGGCGCCGCGTTGTTGTCGAAGTTGATGAAAATGAAGCCTTCCCACACCTCGCAGCGGACGGGCGCCAGGCCGTACTGGCCCTTGTCGAGATTGAAAAACTCGCCCTCCTGCTGGACGAAGGTAAGGTCGCCGTCCAGGCTGTACCGCCAAGCGTGGTACTTGCAGGTGAACTGCCGGCAGGTGCCGGAGGTCTCCTCGTTGGGAAAGTCGTTCCACACCAACTTGTTTCCGCGGTGGCGGCAGACGTTGTGGTACGCCTTCACCGAACCGTCCTTAGTCTTGACAATGATCACCGAGGTCCCCGGGCCGGCAGAGGGCAGTTCCCGGGTGAGGTAGCTGCCGGTTCGCGGCAAACGGTTGACCCGGCCGACGTTGAGCCACTGCTTGCGAAACACCGCTTCGCGCTCGGCCTCGAAGAATGACGGGTCGATCGAGTCGCTGTAGTCGACCGGATCGGTGCCCAGTTCGGGATAGTTTTCGGTCCAGCTGCCGGCGGCTGGCTTGGGGAAATGGGCCAACGTCCTACCTTTCGTCTTCAGTCTCTGTCGTCTGGTGGGTCTTTTCGACCTGAACGCCAAAAGTGTTGAGCGCCATAGCCAACATGATGTAAGAGCCGACAGTGAACACGTAGTCCATCCGCTGGCGATCGTCGAGGCGGCTGCCCAGCGCGGCCCAGGTCTCGTCGGACAATCGAGATTTCTCGTCGAGTTCATCGACCCCGACGAGGACGGCACGCTCGAAGTCGTCGCCGACCCAAGTGTCGCCACCACCTCGCACGGCTTCGATCTCGTTGTCGGTCACGCCCTCTCGCTTGGCCAGATCGACGTGGTGGTTCCACTCGTAGGCGCAATCGCGCCGGTGCGCGGCCCGCAGGATGGCCAGTTCGCGGATGCGCGGCGGCAGGGTGGAGGTGAATAAGAGGTGGACGTTGAACCGGAGGAATGCCTTGGTCAGCGCGGGGTGGTTGACCAAGGTCGCCAGGACATTGGAGGCGTCGCGCGGATTGCGGCGCTCCGCGGGCAGCATGACGGCCAGTGCCTGGTCGACAGATTCGTCCCACTGGTCGGCGGGCAGCGGAGGCAGACGCATCTACCTGGGTTCCTCTCGATCAAAGAGAATCATATTCTCATTTACAACTAACAGACTTGCACGAATCGCTCGGTAGGTCAATCCTGGCGCGGTGGGACGCCCTGCGGCTGCTCGTGGGCCCGCGGCGGCGGGGGATGTAGCGGCCCCGGTGGTGCGCGGGGCGCCTATGCTGGATGTTGATTCTCGCTTCGTGAGAAGCTAGTTTTCACATATAGCGAGCTTTGCGTAGGTGGTGCTGCCGCGCGCTCGGATGGACCCGGATTGGAAGGGAACAGCCCATGAACAAAGAGGACATGATCCTGATCAGCGTGGACGACCACACCGTCGAGCCGCCCAACATGTTCAAGAACCATTTGGCCAAGAAGTACCAGGATGACGCGCCGCGCCTGGTGCACAACGCCGACGGCTCGGACATGTGGAAGTTCCGTGACACGGTCATCCCGAACGTCGCCCTCAACGCCGTTGCCGGCCGGCCGAAGGAGGAGTACGGCATCGAGCCGACGGGGCTCGACGAGATCCGGCCAGGCTGTTACAACGTCGACGAGCGCGTCAAGGACATGAATGCCGGCGGCATCCTGGCGTCGATCTGCTTCCCGTCGTTCCCCGGTTTTGCGGGACGCCTGTTCGCCACCGACGACCACGACTTCTCAATCGCGCTGGTGCAGGCTTACAACGACTGGCACATCGACGAGTGGTGTGGCGCCTACCCGGCGCGTTTCATACCCATGGCGATCCCCGTGATCTGGGATGCCGAGGCGTGTGCCGCCGAGGTGCGCCGGGTATCGAAGAAGGGCGTGCACGCGCTGACCTTCACCGAGAACCCAGCGGCGATGGGCTACCCCAGCTTCCACGACGAGTACTGGAAACCGTTGTGGGAGGCTTTGGTGGACACCGACACCGTGATGAACGTGCATATCGGGTCCTCGGGGCGGTTGGCCATCACCGCGCCGGATGCGCCGATGGACGTGATGATCACACTGCAGCCGATGAACATCGTCCAGGCCGCCGCCGACCTGTTGTGGTCGCGGCCGATCAAGGAGTACCCGGACCTCAAGATCGCGCTGTCCGAGGGCGGAACCGGCTGGATTCCCTACTTCCTCGAGCGCGCGGACCGGACCTACGAAATGCACTCCGCCTGGACCCACCAGGATTTCAAGGGCAAGCTGCCCAGCGAGGTCTTCCGCGACCACTTCCTGACCTGCTTTATCAGTGACAAGGTCGGCGTGGCGCTGCGCAACATGATCGGCATCGACAACATCTGTTGGGAAGCCGACTATCCGCACAGCGACTCGATGTGGCCCGGTGCGCCGGAAGAACTGTGGGATGTGTTGTCTCTCAACAATGTTCCCGACGACGAAATCAATAAGATGACGCACGAAAACGCTATGCGCTGGTACTCGTTCGACCCGTTCACGCACATCAGTCGCGAACAGGCGACGGTAGGTGCGCTGCGTAAAGCCGCCGAGGGTCACGACGTGTCGATCAAGGCGCAGGGGCACGAAAAGGACAGTCGAGGCGGCTCGTCCTTCGCGGATTTCGCGGCCAACGCCAAAGCACTTACCGGGAACAAGGACTGAGGGTCCAGTACCTCGGCGAGCAGACGCAAAAGCACCCAAGCCGACGGCGTGTCGGGTGCCTTTGCGTCTGCTCGCGCATGAGACTCGCGCATGAGAAAGGGCCCGCGCTGAGAAAGGTGCGCAATGGAGTTTGAGCTCACCGAGGATCAGGAGCTGATCCGCCGGTCCGTGGCCGAGTTGGCGTCCAAGTTCGACGACCAGTACTGGATGGAAAAAGACCAGGCACACCAATTCCCGACGGAGTTCTACCGCGCTATTGCCGACGGTGGCTGGCTGGGCATGACGATCCCGACTGAGTACGGCGGCCACGGCCTCGGCATCACCGAGGCGACCATTCTGCTCGAGGAGGTCGCCAAGTCCGGTGGCGCCATGAACGCCGCCAGCTCCATCCATC
Organism: Mycobacterium vicinigordonae; assembly: GCF_013466425.1. NCBI lineage: Bacteria > Bacillati > Actinomycetota > Actinomycetes > Mycobacteriales > Mycobacteriaceae > Mycobacterium > Mycobacterium vicinigordonae. Next base: position 5,446,841 of record NZ_CP059165.1, on the reverse strand, counting down.
TGTCGATCTTCGGCATGCAACCGGTGGTGGTGCACGGGTCCGACGAACTCAAGGCCCGCACGCTGCCGTCGGTGGCAACCGGGCAGACCCACGTCTGCTTCGGGGTGACCGAACCTGGAGCCGGGCTTGACACCTCGCGGATTACCACGTTTGCCAAGCGCGACGGCGACCGTTACGTGGTGAACGGGCGAAAAGTGTGGATTTCCAAGGCAATGGAGTCCGACAAGATCCTCCTGCTGACCAGGACTCAGTCCTACGACGAGGTCACCAAGAAGACCGACGGTATGACCTTGTTCCTGACCAACCTGGACCGCAGCCGCGTCGACATCCGGCCGATCCGCAAGATGGGCCGCAACGCCGTCAGCTCCAACGAGCTTTTCATCGACAACCTCGAGGTGCCGGTCGAAGACCGGGTTGGCGAGGAAGGCAGGGGTTTTCAGTACATCCTGGACGGCCTCAACCCAGAGCGGATGCTGATCGCGGCAGAGGCGTTGGGAATCGGGCGGGTCGCGCTGGAGAAGGCGGTCAAATACGGTAACGAGCGGGAGGTCTTCGGCCGCCCGATCGGCATGAACCAGGGTCTGCAGTTCCCGCTGGCGGACTCGCTGGCCCGCCTCGACGCCGCCGAGTTGATGCTGCGCAAGGCTACTTGGCTCTATGACAACGGCAAACCCTGTGGGCGTGAAGCGAATACGGCCAAGTACCTGTGTGCCGATGCCGGGTTCACCGCCGCGGACCGGGCGCTGCAGACCCACGGCGGCATGGGCTATGCGGAGGAGTATCACATCACCCGCTACTTCCGCGAGGCCCGGCTGATGAAAATCGCGCCGGTCAGCCAGGAGATGATTCTGAATTTCCTGGGATCCAACGTCCTGAAACTGCCGCGCAGCTACTGACGTAGTTTATTAGTCATCGAACGTGTACTGGCGGCGGTTTTTTCGCGTCTTTCGGTCCCTGTGCACGCTCGGCTAGCGAGAGGCAGGCAGAACATGCGCGAAGCGGTAATTGTCGAAGCCGTGCGCACCCCGGTGGGTAAGCGCAACGGCGGGTTGTCCGGCATGCACGCCGCCGACTTGTCCGCGGTCGTCCTCAACGAACTGCTGGAACGCACCGGGGTCAGCCCGGAGATCGTCGACGACGTGATCTGGGGTTGCGTGTCCCAGATCGGAGACCAGTCCAGCAACATCGGACGCTTCGCCGTGCTGGCGGCCGGATGGCCGGAAAGCATCCCGGGCACCACGGTCAACCGGGCATGCGGATCCAGCCAGCAGGCCCTCGATTTCGCAGTGCACGCGGTGATGTCGGGCCAGCAGGACGTCGTGGTGGCCGGCGGTGTCGAGGTGATGAGCCGCGTGCCGCTCGGGTCGGCCCGGGCGACGGGCATGCCATACGGGCCGAAAGTGCTTGCTCGCTATGACGATTTCTCGTTCAACCAGGGATTGTCGGCGGAGCTGATCGCCAAGAAGTGGGGGCTGTCCCGCACCCGCCTGGACGAGTTTTCAGCGCAGTCCCACGAACGCGCCGCAGCCGCGCAGGACGCGGGCGCTTTTGTCGATCAGATCGTCCCAGTTTTCCCGGGGGAAGCGTCCGTCATCGACACCGACGAAGGGGTGCGGCGCGGCACCACGGTTGAGAAGCTGGCCGGACTCAAACCGGCATTCGCCGAGGACGGGGTGATCCACGCGGGCAATTCCTCGCAGATATCCGACGGTGCAGCCGCGCTGCTGGTGACCACGTCCGAATTGGCTCTGGAGATGGGTTTGACGCCGATCGTTCGGTACCGCGCCGGAGCGGTCACCGGGGCCGATCCGGTGCTGATGTTGACCGGTCCGATCCCAGCGACCGAGAAGGTGCTGGCCAAGTCCGGCATCAAGCTGAGTGACGTGGGAGTCTTCGAGGTCAACGAGGCCTTCGCACCGGTGCCGTTGGCGTGGCTTGCCGAAACCGGCGCGGACCCAGATCGGCTCAACCCGCTGGGCGGCGCCATCGCGCTAGGCCACCCGCTGGGGGCCTCCGGCGCGGTATTGATGACGCGGATGATTCATCACATGCGCACCAATGGGATTCGCTTCGGCCTGCAGACCATGTGCGAGGGCGGCGGCACGGCGAACGCGACGATCGTCGAACTGGTCGGCTGAATTCGAGCCCGAAACGGGTCTTGCCACTGTTGGCAAACCAACCTACTGTGTGTTCAGTAGGTTTAGTCGCAGCCCATTCCTAGGAGCGCGGTGCCCGAAGCACGGCCGTATGACACGCTGCTCGCCAAAGGCGAGGACCGTAAACAGCGGATCCTCACGGTGGCGCAACGACTGCTGTCGCGCAACGGATGGCGCAACACGACCCTGGCCCAGATTGCCGGTGCGGCCGGCGTGAGTCCCGCCGGGCTGCTACACCATTTTGAGTCCAAGGAACAGTTGCTGCACGCGGTACTGGACGCCCGGGACCTGGACGACGACACGCACTCCGACCGCGGTGGCGATCTGCTCGGAGAGATCGCTCAGGTTGCCGACCGATTCACCCGGGCGCCGGAACTCGTCGGCACGTTTACCGTGCTGCTGGTCGAAAACATCGACCCCGACGCGCCACTGCACGACCGTCTGGTCAGACGGCAGCGTGACGCCACCGAAATCGTCGCCGCAGCCATTCGCCGAGGTCAGGAGGATGGCCGGTATCGCGCCGACATAGACCCAACCGTCAAGGCGGTGGAAATACTCGCCTTCACCCACGGAATGGAAATGACATGGTTGCTCGACCCGTCGATACCACTGGCCGAGGTGTTCAAGGAGTACGCGGAGGCACTAGCACGCGATTTCTCCCCGTCGGCAGCGAGCACGACATGAGGTACCGCCTCGACGTCGTGGCCTCTAGCGTCGCCGACGTCGTGACTTTTGCCGGGGGCTGGCTGTTCGATCGGTCGATGGCTGGATGGGACGTCACCGTGCTGCTCACCGACCACCCTGACGACCGCCCGCTGCACATCCTCGGCGCGAAGACGCTCGATTTGGATTCGGCCTTGGCCTCGGTGCAGACGCGGCCCCGGCCGCAGGCGCTAGCGGCCGCGGCGGATCTGATCGGGTCGGATCCGCGGGTGCGGGCCGGCGTCCTGCAGGCCCTCGACCACGGTGTTACCGAGGTCATCTTGTGGGGCAAGACGTGGCCGGCCGAGCTGGACGACAGCGTGGGCCGCGTCCAGCACCAACTGAGCATGGCCGCCCGGGAGTTCAAGGCTCGGGCGCTGGCCGCGGCCGCGACACCGGTGAGTTCTATCGGTCCGGTCGAGTCGTTCCGCAGCGGGTTGATGAGCTGCCGGTCGGTTGCGGCTGACCTGGTGCCGGCCTAACGCAGCGCTGCCGGGCGCTCACGGTGAAATTCACGACGGCCGGTCGACGTGTCGCGTCGGGCATTTCACGGTCGGTGACCGACGCGGGAGCAGCGACTGACGCGCCGTTGCCATTTCGCCGCCGGCTATGAAAATGTAATACTCAACAATGAGAGGCAGATTCTCGCTAGCTGAGATCAAGGAGCTGCAGATGGTGAATGACCTCACCGAGCTGGACTTTTTCCGTGACAAGCAGCTGATCAAAGATCCCTACCCGTATTACGAGGCCCTTCGTCAGCAGTGCCCCGTCACACGCGAGGAGCACCACGGCGTCACCATGGTGACCGGCTGGGAAGAAGCCTGCGCCGTGCTGAACGACGCCGAGACGTGGTCGTCGTGCATCTCGGTGACGGGCCCGTTCCCTGGATTCCCGGTGTCCCTGGAAGGTCTGGGCGACTCGGACCTCACAGAGCTGATCGAGCAGAACCGCGACAAACTGCCGTTCAGCGACCAGCTGCCCACCCTGGACCCCCCCACGCACACCAACCATCGCTCGCTGCTGATGCGGTTGATCACCCCCAAGCGCCTCAAGGAGAACGAGGACGCGATGTGGGCGCTGGCCGATCAGGTACTCGACGACTTCCTGGCGCCGGGCAAAGGCGAGTTCATCAAGGGGTTCGCCGGGCCGTTCACGCTGCTTGTCATCGCCGATCTGCTGGGCGTGCCGATGGAGGACCGGGACAAGTTCGTCAAGGGCATTCGCGAGCACTCGGGTGGCGGTATCGGCGGCACCGGGAAGGAAGCGCTGGCGCACAGCCCGCTGGAATTCCTCTACGGCCTGTTCTCCGATTATGTCCGGGATCGTCGTCGTGAGCCCCGCGACGACGTGCTCACCGGCCTGGCCACGGCCACCTATCCCGACGGATCCATACCGGAAGTCGAAGACGTTGCGCGCGTAGCCAGTAACGTCTTCTCGGCCGGCCAGGAGACCACCGTCCGGCTGCTCGGAGCCGCGTTGCAGACGCTCGGGGAACGACCCGACATCCAGACGCAGTTGCGTAGGGACCGCAGCCTGATCCCCAACTTCATCGAGGAATCGCTGCGCATCGAGAGCCCGGTCAAGGGCGACTTCCGGATGAACCGGGTGCCGGTCAACGTCGGTGGCGTCGACCTGCCCTCGGGGACCACGGTGATGGTCGTGCAAGCGGCGGCCAACCGAGACCCGCGTCGCTTCGAAGACCCCGCAACCTTCGATCCGGCCCGTAAGAATGCCCGGCAGCACATCTCGTTCGGGCGTGGCATTCACAGCTGCCCGGGCGCCCCGTTGGCGCGGGCCGAAACCCGGGTCGCGATCGAGCGGCTGCTGGACCGCACCTCCGACATCAGGGTCGACGAACAGGTGCACGGACCGGCGAATGATCGCCGCTACCACTATGTGCCGACGTACATCCTGCGTGGTCTGACCGATCTGCACCTAGAGTTCACGCCAGCATGAAAATTTGGGTCGACGACGGGTTCTGCCGCGGGCATGGCATGTGCCTAACGCTGTGTCCGGAGGTGTTCACCCTCACCGACGATGGCTACGCCGAGGCGATAACCTCAGATATCCCACCGGAATTCGAGGCTGCCACCCGCGAGGCCATCGAATGCTGTCCTGAGCAGGCGATCAAGGAGCGCTGAGCGCGGTCGGCTGTAAAGTTCCTATTCCTCGACAAGCGAAATCGCCTGCCGAGGGCACTGCCGAACGGCTTCGCGGACCTGCTCCTCGATGTCCGGCGTGACCTCGGTTCGGTGCACCGTGAGCATGTCGTCGTCGCCGAGTTCGAATACCTCGGGGATGATGCCCATGCACACGCCATTGCTTTCGCACAGATCCCAGTCGACTTCAATTCTCATGACAGCACCCTCACCGGTACGTTCTTCCAGCCCGCGACGTTCTGCATCTGCACGCGGTTGCAGTTGTCCCAGTCCACTTCGTAGCGGGGCATGAAGTCGAGCAGCTTATCCAGGGCGATTACGCTTTCCATCCGGGCCAGCGCCGCGCCGAGGCAACTGTGAATCCCGTAGCCGAAGCTCAGGTTCAGCGCCTCGTGAGCGTCGCGGTCGATGTTGAACGTGTCTGGGTCGGTCCAGGCTTCGGGGTCGCGGTTGGCTGCCCCGTTGATCAGGAACACCGGCTTCATGGCCGGGATCGTGACACCGTGCAGCTCAACGTCTTTGACCGAGCAACGGACCTGGTACTGCGATGGTGCCTCGTAGCGCAACAACTCTTCGACCGCCGCTGGTATCTTGCTGCGGTCGTCGAGCAGCTTGCGCCACTCGTCGGGGAATCGCGCGAATACCACCGGCGCGTTGCCGATCAACTTGGTGACGGTCTCGGCGCCCGCGCCGCCCAATAGCGTTGCGAATCCGGCGATTTCGATGTCGTCAAGCTTGGTTGTCTGGCCGTCCTCGCGGGTGATCTCGGCGTTGATCAACTTGGTGAACAAATCGTCCTGCGGTTTGGCGCGGCGTTGCTGCAAAAGGTCGTAGTAGAGCATCCCCGTTTCGATGTTGGCTTGCATGCCGCGGTCACCGACCTCGACCTGCCCGGGTTCGCGATGCAATGACTCGTCGATCAAGTAGCGGATCCGCTGGGCATTCTCCTCCGGCACGCCGAGCATCGTGGTGATCACTTCGACCGGGAACGGTCCGGAGAAGTCCTGCACCACATCGAAGTTTTCGGGATCCACCTTGCTGAGGTATTTGTCGATCTTCTGACCGACCATCTCGCGCTGGGACTGGATCGCGCGGGGGGTGAACACCTTGTTGAGCAGGCTGCGCATGTGTCGGTGGTCCGGCGGGTCCATGAAGATGATCGACTTTTGCTCCGGCGGTTTGCCGGTGCGCACCATCGACAGGTCAATGCCGAAGGCCGAGGAGTAGGTTTCGAAGTTCTTCAATCCCGCGGCCACGTCGGCGTGACGGGTCAGTGCGTAAAAGTCGTACTCCTCACTGTAGTAGACCGGCGCTTCCTCTTGCATGCGCCGATAGGTATCCCAGGCGCCGTTGAAGAAGTCCTCGGAGAACGGATCGAAGACGACCTTCGATTTGGTCATGGAACGCTCCTCGCTCATGAGATGCGGGCTGACACCATTACAGCTGAACGTCTGACTGTAACGCTAACGGTAGCGGCTTCCGGGCGCGGCCGAAAGGACCGAAAGACCCGAATCGCGAGCATCAACCGGCTTCCCGTGCACCAGCTGGGCCGGTGGCGTCACCGCGCGCTGTCACGCACTGGTCCACGAACGCGAAGACCTTGCGATGGTAGTTGGCTGCGGAATGACCGAGGCTTAGATTGTGCCCGGCTTCGGCATGCAATTCGGTGACGAAAGACGGCGCCGTCTCGAACATCTCGGCGATTTCTGCGAGTGCGGTCGGATCGGACCGAAAGACGTTGTCGTGCTCGCCGAGGCTGAACCGCACCGGCACCCGGACCGCGGGAGCCAGCTCCGGGAAATAACGGTGTGGCCAGTTGAGCGCCACGTCCCGCTCATAGGGCGGAGCTGACGACGAATTAGTGACGCCGAGCAGGATGTCAGGGGGATACAGGCGGGTCGGCTCCCACAGCAGCTCGCGCGTCCCCGGTGGCCGTTCCTTGACCGCGGCCGCCTTCATGATCTGTTTGGCGGCGTCGTGGTATCGCCTCCCGGTGCCGCCGAGTTCCAGACCTAGCAGCGCTGCACCGCGGTCATCGGCCGCCATCCGGGTGGCCAGTTCACACCCACCCGAATGACCTAGCAAGAACAACCCTGCACCGCGCGGGTGCTCACCCAGGATTCGTTCGACGGCGCCGTAGGCGAGGTCGACACGCTGGGCGGGGGTCTGCACCGCCTCCGGATATGCGGCGGAGCTGCCGTGTCCCGGTCGATCGATCGCGATCACGGTGAATCCCAGGGATGCTCCCAACCGCAACAGCGACAACTCCGGGTGACCGGGGCAGTCGAAGTACACGGCGCTGGTACCGCCGCCGTGGATGGCCACAATGACAGCCTTGGGCTCCGATTGTTCCTGCGCCTCGGCGACGATCCCGGACATCGGCACGCCGTCGACGATGACAACCCGGGGTCGTACGGAGCCGGTCACGCGTCGGTCCTGAGCAGGATCACGCCGCTGGGTGTGAGGCCGCCGCTGCTGACCACGGCGACGCGGGCGCCGGCGACCTGGCGCTCGCCGGCCTCGCCGCGCAACTGGCTGACCGCCTCGTGCATCAGACCCATGCCGTGCGTGCGGCCGTGCGAGAGTTGCCCGCCGTGGGTGTTGAGCGGGATCAGGCCGTCGCGGGCGATGTTCTTGCCGCCGTCCAGGAATTCGCGGGCTTCACCGATGCCGCAGAATCCCAGTGCCTCGATCCAAGATAGGCAGTTCATGGTGAACCCGTCGTACAGTTCGGCGACGTCGACGTCGGCGGGGCGCATCGACGTACGTGTCCACAGGTGCGCGGACTGTCCCAGTACCTGCGGCTCATGGGTCAACGTGCTTTGGTCCCAGTCGATGCGTTCGACGATCTGCGTCCCCACCGCTTCCACCAGGACCGGCGGCTTGGCCAGGTCGCGGGCAGCGTCGACGGCCGAGACGATGACGGCGATAGCGCCGTCGCACGGCACGTCGCAGTCGTACAGTCCGAACGGCGTGGTGATAGGCCGGGCGTTGAGGTAGTCGTCCATGGTCATCTGGTCGCGATAAACCGCGGTCGGGTTGAGCGCGGCGTTGGCGCGCTGGTTCAGAGCGATCCAGCCCAACGTCTCCTTCGTGGTTCCATACCGATGAAAGTGGCGCTGTGCGTTGAGCGCCAAGGTGTGTGCCGCCGAGGTTGCGCCGAATGGCCATTGCCAGCTGGTGGTCCGGCCTCCGGACGGGACGATCTTGCCCCGCTTCATCTGTTCGTTGAAGGTGGCTTCCCACAGCGTCCGGAAACACAGCACGTGTCGGGCCAGACCGGCGGATACCGCGAGCATGGCCGCGATCACGGATCCGCCCGGTCCAAACGTCTCAATACCGCCGTTGTGCCACGTGGGCCGGATGCCGAGGGCTGCTTCCAGCGCGGTCACCCCGCCCTCGCCGAATCCGCCGAGGTTGCCCCCGCCGGGGTAGGTGGACAGGCCGTCGATGTCGTCGAACGTCAGCCCGGCGTCGGCGATCGCGGCCTCGCAAGCGTCGACTGTGAGCGACAGCGGTGGCAGCATTTGCCGGCGGCTGATCTTCGACATGCCAATACCGGTGAGCGCGACCTGGTCCTCGAACTTTTCTGCGGTCAGCATCGGGCGGACGTGCTCGCCGAAGCGTTCCGGCGCGATCTCGTCGTCGGGGAGCGCGCCGAGTTCGGCGTCGGGGACCGTGCGGAACAGCGGTAGCCACACGTCCTCGACGTGTTCGAAGACCACCTGCACCTGCTGGCCCAGCCGCAGCTGCTCGGGATCGGACTCCACGATGTTGGTTGTCAGGCGGACGCGCGGGTCCTCGGCGATGGCCACCTCCGCGATCACGTAAGGCGCGGGCATTCCCGGGACACTGAAGCGGTGGTTGACGGTGAACCCGGCCAGGGTCGCCCGACCTGAGACATCGCGCACGCCCAGGTCGCGGGAGCGGCAGTAGCGGCACACCGGTGCGGGCGGATGGATCAGCGCTTGGCAGCCCCGGCATTCCTGGAACCTCAACTGGCCGTCGGCGCCCGCGGTCCAGAAGAATTCGTTCTCGTCCGTGATCTGGGGCAGCGGGCGACCCGGTGCAGCTGACACGTCACCTCCGCAAGTAGAACGGCCACCGCGTCGGTAGGCATGTTATGCGAATACGAGAATTACGTTATCATCTTCCGGTGACGGAGACGTTGGTGTGTGAGGCACCACGCTCCGCTCGGACAGATCGACCTGGACCGCACTAGCCGAACTACCGGCAGTAGTGATCTCAGAAAGCGTATCCCGTAGCGAGCCTTGCAATTTCGGATCGGGGCCCGACCGAGGCAGGTCGTCAGCGGATGAATCCCCACTCGGCTTCGTTGGATTCGGTCTTGACCCTCGACGCAGGGTCGTCTTCGTCATGCAACTGCGGATGGGGGATGCTGGGCTTGGGCTCGCCGACCTCGGTGATGGCGTGCACCGGGCAGTCCAGCAACGCGCGCATCACCGCATCACGATCTTGTTGGGGAACATCGCCGTTACCGACGAGGCAGGCGTAGCCCCAGTCGTCGAGGGAGAAGTATTCGGGAGCGTGCTTGGCGCACAAGCCGAAACCGTCGCACACAGTGCGATCCAACCGGATCTTCATCGCTCGCTCACCCCGCTGCCTGGTAGGGACGGTCGGCGCGGTACGCGCCGCGCTGACAGTCCGCGCAGGTGCCAGCAAGGTGGTGGCTGACCTCGTCGGGGAACTGGTCGAGCAGCGAGGCCGCGATATTGCAGGCGGCGTCCAGCGTCCCGCAGGCCCCGCGGCCGCGTAACACCACCGACCAGCGGCGCAATCGGTCCAGATCCTCGGTGGCCGCCAACCCGTCCCGCAGTGCCCCGGCGGCTGCCGCCATGGCCGCCGTGCCGTTGAAGCAAGAACCGCACTGCCCGGCGTTCTCGCGATCGAAGTAAGCCAGCACCGATGCAGCGACCGCCACCGGGCACTCGTCGACTATCACCGAGATCGCCCCGCAGCCCAGCCCACTGCCGATCCCGCGAATAGTCTCGTGATCCAGTGTGGTGTCCAGTACGCGGCGGTTGAGCAATCCGGCGAAATAGCCGCCCATCAACACCCCGCGCACCTTCTCGGCTGAGATCCCGTGCAACGCGATCACTTCGGTGAACGGCACCCCGTGCGGCAGCTCGTAGAGGACGGCTGGCCGGCCGGCGCCGGTGATGGTGGCCAGGAATGTTCCCGGCGACTGCGCGGTGCCCTGCGAACGGAACTGCGCGGCGCCGTGGAATTGCAGATAAACCAGATTGGCCAGCGTCTCGACGTTGCTCACCAGCGTGGGCCGGCCTCCGACACCGACCTCGAACGGGCGCGGCGGCTTGTCGGTGGGCTTGGTGGGGCCGCCATTGATCGCGTTTACGGCGGCGGTTTCTTCCCCGGCGACGTAGCCGGGCCCGACCGTGACGACATCGACGCTAACTCCGTCGAGCCAGCTCGGGTCGAGTTCGCCGAGTGCCGTCTCGACACTGCGCGCCGACTCGGCGTCCGACACGAAGACGTAGGCTCGCTGGGCTGCCACGACCGCCGCTGCCAGCCGAAGACCGTCGATGACCAGGTGCGGACGGTTGCGCAACAGCCACCGGTCCTTGATCGAAGTCGGTTCTCCCTCTTCGCCGTTCGCTACGACGACTGGGGCGCCGTACCTGGCACCGTTGGTGCGGACAGCGTGCAACTTCACCGCCAGCGGGAAGGCCGCGCCGCCGCGCCCAAGCAGTCCGCCGGCCTCGACTTCGGCAAGCAACTGTTCGGCGTTGGCCAGTGGGCGGTATCCGCCACCGTCGCGGTAGGCCGCCAGATCCTCCCGACCCGCGCTGAGCAGGCGCGGCGGGCAGCCGGGCCAGGCGGTGGTGAGGAACAACGCGTCTGTCGTCGTCATGAGCCGGCCCGTCCTGCAGTTAGGCTTGCCCGCATGCGGACTGCGGTGGTGCGCGTCAACGTCGACCCGACCGGTGTACTCACGCCCGAACAGTTAGCGGAGGGCATGGCAACGCTCCTCGTCCTTGCCCGCCAGGAAGGCGCCGACGTGGTCGAGATCGACCTGCCGAATCGGCCGTCCAGCCGACGTGAACTCGAGTTGCTGGTCACCTGTGACGACGTCGACACGACGAAGCGGATCGCAATCGACTTGTGCGCCAAATCTTTTAGCACACAGCCAGCGGTCGGCGTGACCACTTTCATCAGCCGCGGCACCGACGACGACGTCCGCGGCGTGCTGTCGGGGTTTGGGTTGACCGGTGACATTGTTCGCCAGCCCGGGGACGACGGCTACGACGTCGTCTACGTCACGCTTCGCGAAGAAGACCTTGAGCGTATCCCGGAAAGCCGCATCCACACGGCCCTCGAGGCGTCGCTCAATTGCGAGGTCCACATCCGCACCGTCTGATCTCATCACCGGCCCAGGAATTCTAGGATGGGCGGGGCGGCCAGCACCCACGTGTCGAACATGTTGAAGTGTTTGACGCGGCCCGCCGCCCGGTCCTCGGAGGCGCGTTCCCAGGCGTCCTCCGGCCATGGCGGATCGATCAACTTTGAACCTTTGATCAGGCAGCTGACTTCCAGCGACGTGCGCTTGGGGTGGTCCAGGTCGTTCTCGCCGCCGCGGATGATCAGCGTGGGAACCTTGATGCGGTCGAACATCTCGTCTTCGACGCCCGGGATGGTCTGTCCCGGCTTGGAGACGAACGCGTTGAGCCAACGCAGCTGGATCTTTAGAAACTCGTCTTTGTCGAAGTCGAGGAACCGCTGTTTGTTGGCCGGATTCTGCGCGATGCGGTCACGCCATTCCTGGACCTTGATCACGCCGTCCATGCCGGTGCCGCGCACCGCCAGGATGCTCGGCACAATGTAGAAGGACCCCAGCACGAACGTGCCGTAGACGCCACCGACGATGTTCCAGACCACCAGCTTGGTCACCATCTCGGGGTACAGCATGGTGGTGAGCATGGAATCCCTTGCGCCGCCCGATCCCCCGGCAAGGATGCACCTTTCGAAACCTAGGCCCGTCACCAGGTTGTGCAATGTCTCGGCGCGCATGTGCGATTCGCTCTGGCCGTAGAACTGCACGTCGGACGCACCGCAGTTCGGTCGGTCCCACAGCAGCACCCGGTAGCCGCCGGCGGCTAGCGCGTCGGCCAGCGGCCGTAGGCCCTCGATCTCCTTGCTGAACCGGCCACCCGGTGTCAGGACGATGAGATCGCCCGATTCGCCGAGGATTTCGTATACGACGTTGCCACCGTTGATCTCGATGGAAGCCACGCTGTCCTCCTGGGCCGTCACGCCATCACCACCACGTCGTTGCCGATCACGCGGACCGGGTAGGTGCGGATGCTCCACTCCGGTTTAACCGCGGTGGTGCCCGTCGCTAATTCGAAACCCCATTGGTGCCAAGGGCAATAGATGTATTCCAGGTCGCGCACCATGATTGCGTCGCCGGGAGCAGACTCGTCGACGATGGTGCGTCCGCGCGCTCGTCCCGAACACAGCGGACCGCCTTGGTGCGGGCAGTAATTCGCGATGGCGTAGAAAGTGCCGTTGACGTTGTAAACACCGACGCCATGACGTCCAATGGGCACTAGTTTGTGTGTGCCGGGGGGTATTTCGTCGACGGTGGCGACGATGTGTTCGCGGCCTTGGGCAAGTCGAGATTGGGGCTTGGCGACCGCCCCGTTTTCTTCAGGAGTCAACTCAGAGCACCCGTACCTGACCCTCGAGCACCGGAACGGTCTCGGGGAGGTGGTAGGTCGCGATGCCGTTCTTGTACATCACCGCGTCTCGCGCCGCCTTGGGCAGGTGCTTGACCAGCCAGCGCGGGTCGTCGAAGGTCCAGTGGGGATAGTCCGAGGAGAACAGCAGGATCTTCTCGCACTCCATCCACTCCAGCGCGCGGGTCAGCTCCGTCTTGTCCTCCGGGTAGTCCAACGGCTGGGTGGTGAACTTGATGTGGTCCTTGACGTATTCGGACGGCTTGCGCTTGATGTCCACCCACGACTTGCGGGCCTGGTAGATCGAATCCATGCGCCACATCAGCGGCAGGATCCAGGTGAACGCGTGCTCGACGAACACGATCCGCAGCGTCGGGAAGCGGTCGAACACGCCGTCGAAGATCAGGCTCATCACCTGGTTTGCGGCCAGCAGCGAGTACGTGACCATGAAATCGTGGTTGTAGCTAGGCCAGCCCACCGGCGGGGTCGGAAGCTCGTCGTAGTGACTGCGCGACAGGTGGCAGCTGACCGTGATGTCGTGCTTGGTGGCGGCGGCCCAGATCGGGTCGTATTTCGGATTGCCCCAGGACGGCCGGGGTTCGGCCTTGATCAGGATCTGTGCCATGTAGGGGTGTCCGGCCCACTTCTCGATCTCCTGCACGGATGCGTCCGGGTCCTCGATTGCGGCACAGATCGAGCCGCGCCACCGCTGGTGCCAGTTGTTGTGGCTGTCCAGCCAGTGGTTGGCCTGCCACTCGTTCAACGCCACCGCCATTGCGTGCTGCGCCTCGGGGATCCGCGCTGGGTAGGCCGCCGGCTCCAAGATCGCGATGTCGGAGCCGGCTTCCATGATCAGCTGGCGGAATGCCAGATCCGGGTCGCTGCAGGGGAATTCGCCATTGGCTGGGAAGGCGTCCACGCGCATTGCGTAGCTGTGCGCGTAGTCGGGTGCGTCGTAGTAGATCTGCTCGCCGACTTGGCGGGTGAGGAAGTACTTGCTGCGCCAGGGCTCCGGGATGTACTGGACGAGTTCGCCGCGCTTGGGTGCGGGGTGGACATCGGAGTCTACGCATCGGACGGCGATGCGCTCGGCGGGCGGAACCCGCTTCGACGTATGGGTGCTGGACTGAGTCACGGTCATTTCGAATCTCCTGAAATCGTCCTGGGCCTCGCCCACTTCTACTGTGCGCCCACCCCGGCCGGGATGTCTATCCCGTAGAGCTGTGCCGCGTTGCGCCAGCACAACTTTTCGCGCTGCTCTGATGACAGGGCCGTGGGCAGTCCGCGGATGTCGGCGCACTGCCAATGCGGATAGCTAGACCCGAACATCACCATGTCTTCTTTGCCGGTGAAGCCGAACCACTCACCGGCGAACTCGGCGTCGCCGGGTCCGTCCATCGCGCCCTGGATGAAGTACACGTGGCCGGGCAGATAGTCGCTGGGTATGCGCGGCGCCCACGGCGTCTGTTCCAGGTGCGGCCGTCCGAAGGTGTCCATCCGCCACATGAACGGCGTCACGAAATCGGCGGCCCCGTCGGCCCATACGAATTTCAGCGTCGGGAAGCGTTCGAACACACCCTCGGCGATCATGTTCATCAGGTGATAGAGGTAGTTGAGCGCCATGAAGCTGACGTACTGCTCGTAGGTGCGGGTGTTGCCGGACGGGGTCGGCGCAAATCCGATGCCCGAGCCGGACTCGATGTGTACGGCAACCGGGAGATTCGCGGCCGCCGCGGCCTCCCACAGCGGCCAGAACTGCGGTTTCCCGTAGACCTCGCGGGACTGCAGCGGCACCCCGATCTGGACCACCCGGGGATGGTCGCGGTATCTCTCGACTTCGCGCAGCGCGCCGGCGATGTCGTCGGGATTGACCCGGATGGTGCCGCGGAACCGGTCCCCGAACTCCGCTGAATCCAGCCAGCGCGACACCATCATCTCGTTGTGCGCGGCGTGCAGGGCGCTGCCGAGGTGGCGGTCTGGCATGATGCCGCGCCCCATCGGGTGCAGGATCGCCACGTCCACTCCGCGCTTTGAAAACAGTTCATTGGCAACGAATTCCGGGTCCGAACCAGGGTAGCTGCGGCCGCGCTCCGGTCCTTCGGTGTTGGGCGCGTATTCACCGCCCGGCGCCCCGTACCAGTCCATCTCGTAGTCGGGAAAGCCGCGGCTCTTGAACGGCTCGCGCAGGAAGCTGCGGAGGTCCCTGTTGGACGGGAAGAAGATGTGCACGCTGGCGTCGATGACCGGCGTTTGTGTGCCGTCAGCGTGTTCGATCACGACAGCCACCCTTCGGCCGCGGCAGCATGGGCAGGCCCGATACGCCCATAAGATAGACAACCTAACATTCTTCCTGGTCGCCTTTCATGGATTTCTGGCAAGCATTTCGGTTACCTATCTGTCCAGGTCAAGAGACTTCCTGCCGCCATGGCGCAAGTCAAGTTCTTCAATATCGATATTAACATTCTCAATGCCAAATGTAACTCATGTCCTCAGGTCTGCCGATTCCACGGTCACGCCTGCGGCCGCTTCGAACAACTTGATCACGACGGTGAAGTCTGATTCGGGTCCTAGCTGTTGCGCCGCGGCCTCCCACAGGCGTCCCACCGCCTCGGCGAGGTCGGCGGTAACGCCAAGTGCGTGGGCTTCTTCGAGGTAGAGCTGCACGTCCTTGACCATCAGCCCGGTGCCGAATCCGTAGTCGAAGGTGCGCGGCAGGATCGCGCGCGGAAATTTGTCGCGGCTGGCGCTAGTGGCACCCGAACCGGCGTTGAGCACGTCGATCATCACCGCTGGGTCCAGCCCGGACTTAACGCCCATCACCACGACCTCTGCGGTGGCGGCCAGGACGTTGGCGGCGAGGATGTTATTGGCCAGCTTCATGGTCTGCGCGGAGCCGGGCTTGTCGCCGACATACAGCGGCCGGCCTAGCGTTTGCAGCAAGCTTTTGATTTCGTCGAACGCGGTGCGCGGGGCCGACACCATCAGGGCAAGCGCGCCCTTTTCGGCTCCTCGGACGCCGCCGCTGACCGGGCTGTCGATCGCGACGATGTCGCGCTGGGCGAGCAGTTCATGAATCTGTGCCGCTGTTCGGCTGCCGACTGTGGACAGGTCGACGTAGCGCCGGATCCGCGCACCCTTGATCAGCCCGACCGGACCGGTAGTCACTTCGAGCGCGGCGGCCGGTGTCGGCAGGCTGGCCAACACGGTTTCAGCACGGTCGGCGACATCGCGCGGTGATGACGCGGGATCTCCGCCCAGGGCGACGATGCGGTCGAGTGCCGCGGCGTGGGCGTCGAAGGCGACGACGGCGTGGCCCGCCTCGATGAGGCGGCGCGCCATCGGAAACCCCATGTGCCCCAATCCAACGAACCCGACCGTCATGGGGCAGCCCCGTCCACAGCGGCGAAGATCTCGTCGGCCGCGCGGAAGCTGTCGACCGCGGCCGGCACTCCCGCGTAGATCGCGACCTGGAGGAAAATCTCGCGGATCTCCTCGCGGGTGACGCCGTTGGTTAGCGCGGCCCGCAGGTGGGTGCGCAGTTCGTGCGGCCGGTTGAGCACCGACGTCATGGCCAGATTCAGCATGCTGCGGGTCTTGCGGGTCAGGCCCTCCCGGCCCCACACCGCGCCCCAACAGTATTCGGTGACGAGATCCTGCAGGGGGCCGGTGAAGTCGTCGGCCTCGCCGATCGCCTTGTCGACGTACTCCTTGCCCAGCACCTCGGAGCGGATCTGTCTGCCCCGCTGATACGTTTCGTTGCCCAACGCCTTCTCCTCTGCGACTAGTGCGAACAGTCAGGAGTCTAGGGTCGTGGACTAGCGGCACTGGATCGCGTACCGAGTTGTGTTGCTGGACAGGGCGATTGGTATCAACCAGGCTGCTTAGTTGCACGCCCAGTCGACGGGCCAGCCGCCGGCGAGTCTACTGACGGCGTGCAGCTCGGCGGCCGTGCGGGTGAGGCCAATTCCCCCGTGGTAGGTGGTGCCGTCGTGCGCGACCGCGCCGCATTTGGTAAAGGTGCTGACAACGATGCAGGACGGAGCGCCGCACCGCGAAAGAGCCAGCTGCTCGGCACCCAGCTTGCTTACATGTCGCCGCGCTTTGCCGGAGCTGCCATCCGCGGAGTAGGCGATGGCGCCGTACTTGGTGAGCAGCGGCGGAATGTTATCCGGCATCGTTTCGGTATGGACCCGCGCCTGGGCCGGCTGAATCAGGCTCATGGTCATTGCCAGCGCGGCCACTAAACCTGCGAATACGAGCGCGACCCGACGTCGTTGTCGTGTCGTCATGTGCCGTTTCCTTTCTCTCGACTCGATGGCGGAGGACATGTGAGCACATGTTTACAAGAACGAAACATGCGACTTCCAGATTACCGAGCTTTCGTGGGGCGCGCTGCTTGCGCCAGAGCCCACGGGACCCTTTCGCCCAGCTTGTCGCCGCGGTGACATTGGATCGGGCGCCTTTCGCCCGACGTGCACGCTCCCCCCGCGGTTGGGGGCGAACGGCTGCCGACTCGCCCCCGCTGTAGCAGGATCGGGTGGATGAGCCTGCCCGGTCTGGTGCTGATCCACGGCGGCGCCCACGCCGGGGACTGCTGGGAGCTGACCGTCGCCGAATTGGCATACCAGGAACCGCAATTGCGCGTCCTCGCGGTTGATCTGCCCGGCCGCGGCCGCACCGGGGGAGATTCGACGAAGGGGACCATCGCCGACTGGGCCGAGTCGGTGGTCGCGGACATCGACCGGGCCGGGATGGCTGCCGCGGTAGTGGTCGGGCATTCAATGGGCGGGTTGGTGGTGCCCAAGGTAGCGGCGAAACTCGGCGCCGCCCGGGTACGGGAAATCGTCATGGCGGCCGCATTCGTGCCGCCGCAGGGATCCAGTGTGGTGCACAGCCTGCGCGGGCCCTTGGCGCCGTTGGCCAGGATGGGGCCTTGGCTCGGTCTGTCAAACCGATCCTTCGCGATGCCTGCTGCCGCGGCCGGATGGGCGTTCTGGAATGGTTTGCCCCCGGAGCGGCGCAGGCTCGCCCGGGACCGGCTGTACCCGGAGAATGCTAGCGTGATCGTCGAACGCGTTGACCGCACGGACCTGCCCGACGAGGTGCCCCGGACCTGGATCATGACCCTGCGGGACAGAGCGCTCTCACCGGCCCAGCAGCACCGCTGCATCGAGGCGCTGGGCGGTGTCGACACCCTGGTGTGCCTAGACACCTGCCATGACCTGATGTACAGCGAGCCGGAACGGCTGGCGGCAATCCTGCTCGCGCGCTGCCGGGCTCGATCCTGACTACAGTGAAAGCTTCAGCGCGGCAACGGTTTCTAGGTCATCAAGGGCGGCCACGCCGCGCCGCAAGCCCTCTAGCGCGATGTCTTCCACCTGCATCCCGCCCATCCCCGCGGTGATCAGCGCGGCCACGTAGGCATACAGCGCGGCCTGCCGGAACCGCAGCCAGAGGTCGTCGCGGTCCAGGTCGGGGCCGCCGGCAGCGACCAGCGCGCGCCGATACTCGTCCAGCAACTCGCGCTCGGCGGAGATGCGGTCCGCTGGGGTCAGGCTGGTGACCAGTGTGTAGGCCAGCTCGCGGGAAGGGTGGCCGCGGCGCACCGCCTGCCAGTCGAGCAGCCCGGCCCGGCCGTCGCGGAAGTACACGTTGCCCGGGTGCGCGTCGCCGTGCATGACGGTGTGCGGTTCGGTGTCGATAATGGCCGCCACGGCGCGGTAATTCTCGGCGATGAAGCGGCCGTTTTCGACCGGGATATCGGTGCGTTCGCCGAGTCGCTTAATTGAGGCGTTCATCAGTGAGCCGGTCAGCAGCGACGTGACATCCCCCGACGGCGTGTAGAGCCAACCAAGCGATCCGCGGCCGTTGCGCGGCAGCCGACCCCAGAAGGTGGCGTGCAGCTTGGCCAGTAGTTCGACGATCAGGCTGGCCTGATCAACCGACAGCGGGTGCAGGGTGTCCGGGAACTCGCAGGAGTCGGCCGGCAGATCTTCCAGGGCGAGCAGGTATCGGCCGGTCCAGGAATCGAAAGCGGTGCCGTAGCACTGCGGAACCCCGGTCAGCTCCGGGGCCAGCTGGCTGTAGAAGCGCACTTCGGTGTGCCCAAGCCGGCCGAGTTCGCCCATCAGACGGGTCGCGGCGGTCTGGGCCGTGAGCTTGACGAACAAGGTCTCCGGCAGGCCCTCCCCGGTCACCGCCAGCCGCGCCCGGGACGACGTCCCGCTGTGGTTGCCGAGCAGGTGCACCCAGCTGACCTTGGTCCCCAGCACGTCGGAGAGGACTGCGGCGTCGAGTTGATTGACCCCGCGCGGCAGGCCGGCGCGGGTCCCGACGATTGCATCGGTAGCGACTCGACCCATCCCACGGCCCAGGTGAGCTGCCAGGCCGAGCGCAGAGAGCGCCTGTGGCACAGTATTTTTCATAATGACTCATTCTGGACGCGCGACCCGGTCCGGTCACGTCCGGCACGGTCTTCCGGGAAGAACACAGTCATTCGATGCGACACGGATCAGACAATAGTGCGTTATTGTCTGATCCGTGGCACCAGCGCACGGACCAGGAATTGCGCGACGAATCGGCGCTTGTCGGCCGCCGGCCGGGGTCGCCACGAGGGCGCGAGCAAGAACAGCGTCGTGGTGTTCAGCCACTGGACAATGGCGCTCGGATCCAGATCGTCATAAAGACGGCCTATGTTCTTCCATCGCTGCAAGAGTGGACCGTAGTGGCGCAGCAGCACATCCACGATGGGCTGCGAGCCCTGCTCCAGGGCACCGGACACCGCGGTGCTCTCGGCGGCAAAGAGTGCCTCGTTCAACGGATCGCCCTCGACCGATTCCACCCGGGCCAGAATCATCTCGGGCAGCGCATGCGCTGGGTCGTCCGGGTCGCGCAGCGATCGCACCATTTCCGCGAGTGCGGCGTCGATGCGTGCCAGCATCAGACCGAGGAGTAGATCGTTACGGCCGGGGAAGTAGCGGTACAGCGTCGACCGGGAGACGCCGGCTTCGTCGGCGACCTCGGCCATGCGGATCTGCGCGTTCCCTCGCCGTACGATGCACCTGCTGGCCGCGTCCAACAACAACCGGCGTGCCTCGCTATCGTCGAGGATCGCGCGGTCGTCACCCCACCGGCGGCTGGCTTCCATGTCCGGTGATGCTAATCGACCTTCCGAATAGGTTGTGCCAGGCACTATCTGATCAAGGAGCAAGCCATGGGTTACTCGGCTGCCGGTGAGTCTTTCGCCCACCAATTTCCGGTCACGTTCGATCGGGCAACAAGCGATGAGGCACTGCCACCACAGCGGAGCCACGCAGCCACAGTGACCGGCGCAAGCGATGACATCTGGGAGGTGATGTCCACCTCCCGCACCATCCGGCGTTTCACCCAGGAGCCCGTCGACGATGACACGTTGCGGCGGTGCCTGGAAGCGGCCAGGTGGGCGCCTTCGGGGGCCAACGCGCAAGCCTGGCGTTACGTGGTCCTGCGATCGCCCGAGCAGCGGGCCGTGGTAGCCAAGGCGGCCGCACAAGCGTTGCAGGTGATCGAACCTGTCTACGGAATGATCCGACCCGACCCCAGCGACGCCAGCCGCCGTGCCCGCAACAACCGTGCTACCTACGAATTGCACGACCGTGCTGGTGAATTCACCTCCGTGCTGTTCGCGCAGCTGCATTACCCGACGGCATCCGAACTGCTGCTCGGCGGTTCGATTTTTCCGGCGATGCAGAATTTCCTGTTGGCAGCCCGCGCGCAGGGACTCGGCGCCTGTATGACCAGCTGGGCGTCCTATGGCGGCGAGCAACTTTTACGCGAGGCCGTCGGCGTACCCGACGACTGGATGTTGGCCGGCCACATCGTAATCGGCTGGCCGAAGGGCAATCACGGTCCGGTGCGTCGGCGTCCCCTCGCCGACGCGGTCAACCTGGACCACTGGGACAAGCCCTACCCGCTTTGAATTGCACCCGTGACCGATTTTTTCGAGGCCTGCGCGGCAAACCATTGCGCGGCTCTGGTGATGGAAGCCTCGACCGGCTCAGGCTCCCAGCCGAGTTCGCGCTCGGCCTTGCTGTGATCCAGCGGCGACATCAGCTGCGCCATTTTCGCACCGACGTACGCGAACGGCAGGTCACGATCCAGCGCGTGTGCGGCAAGGTCGTTGATGCGCGAGGCCACCAGCAGGGCAGCCATCGGGATGGGGATGCGCGGCGGGCGGCGGCCGACCGCACGGGCGGCGATCGCGTGCACCTCCTGGGTGCTGATCGAGCGGTCGGAGATGATGTAGCGATCGCCGTTGTGACCCTTCTCCGCCGCGAGAAGCATTGCGCGGGCTGCATCTTCGATGCCTACCGCTTCAAGGGAGAAGCCCATGTAGAAGGGCATGTGCCCGGCGGCCACTCGGGCAATGACCCCGCCGTGCGGCGTCGGCGCCCAGTCTCTCGGCCCGTACGTTGTCGAAATGCACATTGCGACGGCCGGCAGGCCGCGCTCTCGCGCGTACTGCAGGACCAGGTTCTCGGCGGCCACCCGGGATTCGATGTAGGCGCCGCCGTCGGTCCAGTTGTGGGGGTCGGCTTCGGTGACCAGCCGACGGTCATTTATCGCCAGTGTTCCTGAGCTACTCGTGAATACGAACTTACGCAGGCCGGCCGCGAGAGCCGCGTCGAGAACGTGGCGCAGACCTTCGACGTTGGTGCGGAACAGGGGAGCGGGATCGCGCAGCCACATGCGGGCGTCCACCACGCAGTAGTAGACGACGTCACAGCCGTCCATGGCCGCGCGCAGCGCCGCGTCGTCGAAGATGTCTCCGTAATGCCGCTCCACGTCGAGATCATCGATCCCGTTCGTGGAGCTGGTTTTTCGCAACATGACCCGCACTACTTCGGCTGCTTCGACAAGCTGACGGGTCACGTGGGAGCCTAGGAAGCCACTGGCTCCAATGACAAGTTTCTTGGTCATGTTGCGTCAGGGATCTGTGCGAGCATCTGGGATCCGTACTTGGCGCTCAAGAACGTCCACGGGTCGGCATAGCAGCCACGGTGTTCGAGCCTTCGCTGCACCGCAAGAAACGCACGTAGTGCCGGGCGCACCACCGGCCCGGCCGCGCGCAACAGGATGCGCTGCCGGCGCATGGAATCGCTGATCCAGGCCAGGCTGTCAGGCCAGTCATGCTGCTGATAATCAAGCAGTGCTTGAGATTCGGAAGTGTCGAACCATCCAGTGAATGCCCAGCCACGGTCGTCGTCGGGATCACCCGGCAGACCGGCGCAGCGGCCCAGTCTGCCGATGCCAACGGCGGCCATGACATCGTCCTGCAGCTCGCTCATCAGGTGCACGTGGGTCTCGTTGCCCGCGATCATCAGCACCTTGCCGTCGACCGCCTCACGTCGTTCCACGGCATTGGCGAACGCCAATGCGACATCGCGGGCGTCGGTCGCGTGCATGCGATTGTCCACTGGGGTGGCGCGCACCAGAGCCAGGTAATCGCCGTCGAAATTGGCGGCGCCGTCGGGGGAGACGATCGCAGCCAATCGCAGTATCGCATGGGGCAGCCCACTTTCGGTGATGACGGCTTCGGCCAGCACCTTGTCCTCGCCGTACTGATCGATCGGATTGACCGGGGTGGCACCGGTGATGCGCTCCGGGTACCGGTTGGGGTTGCGGGATCCGTAAACAGCTGCGCTGGAAGCGAATATAAAAAAGGCAGGGTCGGTGCAAGACTGTGCGGCCGTCACCAGGTTTCGGGTGCCCTCGACATTGACTTTGCGGGCCAACCGCGGATTGCGGTAGGACGGCGGCGAAACGATTGCGGCGAGGTGCACGATCGCGTCAGGTCGGTGCTGGCGCACCACGCCGGTGACCGCGTCGGCGTCGGTGAGGTCGGTGTACTCGGTGACCAGAGTGCCCGAAGTCGCGAGCTGCGCCAATTTTTCGGCGGCGTCGTCGTTGGGCAGGTCGACCGCGATTACGGTGTGCCCGCGTCGCAGCAAGATCTCCGCGCAGCGCGTCCCCACTTGCCCAAAGGCGCCGGTGACCAGGGTGGTGGGGCTCATCGGTCGAACTTGCGGGCCAGCGCGGCGCCGGCGTCACGCAGCCGAGGCGAGATACGAACAGAGAACAGCGGATTGAAGACATCTTCACGCAGCCGGGTAAGTGTCGATGTCTTGATCAGCCAGCGGTCATCGGTTTTCTCATAGGTTTCGTGGTAATGCCCGAAGCCGTTTAGGTTCACCCCCGGGGCCAGTCGTACCACATCTTCGAGCGCCCACACGCCGGTTGCAGTGGTCGCGGAGGTCAGTTCGATCTCCGGTGCGTGGACCTGATGCACGGTGGGCTGCTTGCCCAGCGTTCCGCGCACATAGGCGACGAACTCGTCGGCACCGGTAATCAGCTTTCCGCCCGATGGTGAGGTGTCGCTGACGAAGTCTTCGGCGAACAGCGCGCGCCAATCGTCCCAGCGCTTGGTGTCCAGGTAGCGGCAGTATCGAGCCTTGAGTTGCTTGATCGACTCGAGTTCCCACAGCTCGGCTGCGACGTCCTGCATAGCGGCCCCTTCACGTAATCGGCCTAATCGGTTTCCGAGATTACTACTTCCCGCAGCGAGAATGCTATTCTCATCGGATGCTCTTGGAGTTTGATGCAGACCAGCGGCTGTGGCAAGACACCGTGCGCGATGTCGTCACCAAACAATGCCCGCCCTCCCTGGTGCGCAGTGTCGCCGAGGACGGCGCAGATACCCAACCGCTGTGGAAGCTCTACCGGGAACTCGGCTGGACCGAGCTCAACGACCCGGCCAGCGCGGTGGAGTTGGCGATCGTCCTCGAGGAACTCGGTCACGCCACCGACCCGACTCCGTTCCTTGCGACCATGACCCAGTTCGCGCCACTAGCCGGTGACCGCTTCGAGCCGAACGAGTCGGGCACCGCCGTGTACAGCGGGGTCTCGGCGCGCCGGGACGCCGACGGGTGGGTGCTGGACGGCGTGGCCCGCCACGTACTGGACGGCGACCGGGCCGAGCGGGTGGCGGTGGTGACCGAGGCCGGCGTGTTCGTCGTCGATGCCAGTCAGTTGTCGGCACGGCGTGAATCGGTGTTCGATCCGGTGCTGCATGTTGCCGACCTGTCGTTCGCCGGAACCCGGGTGCCGGACCGCGACCGGCTGAGCGTCGACAGCGAACGCGCCCACCACATCGCCTTGACCGGCATGGCGATCACGATGGTCGGTGCGTGCCAGCGCATCCTGGACATGGTCCTCGAGCACGTCCGCAGCCGTCACCAATTCGGCGTTCCCATCGGCTCTTTCCAGGCTGTACAGCACAAGGCTGCCGACATGCACGTCGCCGTGCAGCGCGCCCGAGCGCTGGCCTACTTCGCTGCGCTGACCATATCCGCCGACGATCCGCGCCGTCGACTCGCCGCGGCGATGGCCAAAGCGTCTGCCGGAGAATGCCAGTCGCTGGTGTTTCGGCACGGACTGCAACTGCACGGCGCAATGGGATTCACCTGGGAGAACGACGTGCAGTTCGCGCTCAAGCGCGCGAAGGCCGGCGAGCTGATGCTCGGTGGTGCGGCCGAGCACCGGGCCCAGATCGCCGAGGAGTACCGTGCAGCTGACTTTTGATGCCGACGTCGAGGAATTCCGCGCGGAGTTCTCGGCCTTCCTTGACGAAAACCTGCCTCCGGCAAGCGAATGCATCGAGCGGCCCCGCTCCGTCTCCCACATGCCGGATTGGGCCAGGCGTTGGCAGCGACTACTCTTCGACAACGGCTGGCTGCTGCCGACCCAGCCGCCGGAGTTTGGCGGCCGGAACGCGACCGTACTGCAGCAGTACGTGTATCTCGAGGAACTGTGCCGCCGCCGGATCTACCACAGTCTTAACCCTCAGGGCGTGAATATCGTTGCAGCATCCCTGATCTCATTTGGCAGCGACGAGCAGAAACGGCGTTGGGCGGTGCCCATCCTGCGGGCCGAGATCACCGCTTCGTTGGGGATGAGCGAGCCGAGCGCGGGCTCGGACCTAGCGTCGTTGCGCACCCGGGCGGAGCTGCGGGGCGATTACTTCGTGGTTAACGGGCAGAAGGTGTGGACCTCTGGGGCGCACGACGCAGACGTGCTGCTGACTTTCGTTCGCACCGACCCCGACGCGCCAAAACACAAGGGCATCAGCGCGTTGGTGATACCGACCGATGCCGAAGGGGTGGTGCGGCGACCCTTCCCGTCGATCTGCGCGGTCGACGACCTCGACTTCAACGAGGTGTTCTTCACCGACGTGAAGGTGCCCGCGGAGAACCTTGTCGGCGAACTCAACCAGGGCTGGCGGGTGGCTAACGGCTCGCTCGGGCATGAGCGCACGATGATGTGGCTGGGTTTCGCCGATCGGATGGACAACATGCTCGCCGACTTCCATCCCGTGTCGGAGCTGGACCGCGACCAGTACGCCAGCACGATCATGGACAAGGAGGCACTACGGCTGTTGGGCTCGGTGGCGCTGGCCCGCGCCTCGCGTGGCGAGGACGACACATCGGCGATATCGGTGCTGAAACTCCTTGGCTCCGAAGCGGAATTGCGGATCTCCGAGCATGCACTGGCGGCCGCCGGCGGCGACGGTCTGGTGCATCCTGGGCTCACCGGACCTTACGCGCCGATGAACCTGGATCACTACTTCGCGAGTTGGTTCGAGCGGTATGCGCGAAGCTTCTCCGGCACTATCGCCGGCGGTACTTCGGAGATCCAGCGCAACATCATCGCCCAGCGAGTGCTGGGGCTGCCACGCGGCTAGAGGTCGGTGCTTCGCCGCGCAGGACGCGGGACGGCCGCGACGTTCGGCGAAAGGCCGAGTCGCCCTAGTCGATCACCGCGGCTTCCTTGCGTTCGGTGATCGGCCGCGCGAGTTCCTGCTCATCGCAAATGCGCTGCAGCTTCTCCAGTGTCTCGTCCAGGCCGGCTCCGACGCGAGCACCCGGGGTGAAGTCGGCCGGTAGCTTGCGCATGCCCTGGATCACGCCGATGGTCTCGTAATGCACCGCGCCTTCGGGGTCGCAGCGGTAATCGGGCATTCGGTCCAACACAGCGTTCAGCATCGACTTGAACACCGTGCGGGCCACGTTTGATCCGATGCAGCGGTGTACGCCGATGCCGAAGCTGAAGTGCCGGTTTCCTTTGCGATCCAAGACGACCTCGTCCGGGTCATGGAACACACTCGCGTCACGATTGGCCATGGCCCACGAAATCCAAAGCCGTTCACCCTCCTTGAATCGGGTGCCGTTTACCTCGACATTGTCGGAGAACGTGCGGCCGTCACCCGGCGCCGGAGTGAAATACCGCAGGAACTCCTCGGTTGCGGCGTCGATCAGCGCCCCGCGCTCACGGCGCAGCCGCTCCCGCTCGTTGGGATGATCAGAAAGCCATTCCAGTGAGTGCGCCGTGAGCGCGGTCGTGGTGTCGAACCCACCCCCGATCACCAGACCGAGGTTGCCCAGGATCTCCAGATCGGGCGCCGGCTCCCCGTCGATACGCATCTGCAGCAGCCCGTTGACGATTCCGGGGCGCGGGTTTTCGCGGATCTCGATCATGTTGTTGACCATGTCGAGCCCCATGTTGCGGTGCATCTCGGTGACCCGCTCGATATCCGGCGAGTGCTCCGGGGTGTATACCGCCGCGTGGACCGGCTCGCTGTACATGTTCCACTTTTTCAGCGGGATGCCGAGCATCGCCAAAGTCAGCACGGCGGGAACGATGTTGGCCAGGTCGTCGACGAAGTCGATATGGCCTTCCTCGATCTTCTCGTCGAGGCACGCCCGCGTCACGTCGGCGATGAACGGTTCCCAGCGCTTGACAGCCGCCGGTGACAGATACGGGTTAAGCACGTTGCGGTAGGTGCGATGCTCAGGCTCGTCCATCTCTAGAATGCCGCCCCGCACCACACTGACTCGGCGGGCAGTAGGGATTGAAATCCCTTTGTAGCCGCGGCGTTCGCCGTGGATGTCGTGGTCGTTGGAGACCGCGGGACATCGTGCCAGCTCGAACACCTCGTTGCTGCCCGCGGCAACCCAGTGGCCCCCGTAGGTATCGGTCCAGGCCATCGGGCACTGGGTGTGCATCTCTTTGGTGATGCGCGTGAAATGCGATCGGTACTCGGGGGAGTGCCGGTCGTAGTGGTACGCGTTTTTCTTGCGGTCGCTGTCGCTATCGGTCGCGACGTCATCCACACTCAAAGCCAAGTCTCCCTTGATGTTCAGTCGCTGAGCATGATGGCTTGCTCGGGGCAGGACTGCGCGGCTTCGCGCACCTGATCCACAAGCTCCTCCGGAACAATTTCGTTGACAGCAGACGAGCTGCCGTCAATATCGCTGAGTTGGAACGAATCCGGCGCGATCATGGCGCATAGGGTGTGCCCCTGGCAGCGTTCCGGGTCAACCCAGACCTTCATCTGCTTCCTCCAAGCGTGCGAACTCTAGGTGTTGCGGCCGCCGTTGACGCCAAGAATCTGACCGGTGATGTAGCTGGCTTCGTCGGAGGCCAGGAACGAACATGCCGCGGCGATGTCTTCGGGCTTGCCGATGCGGCGCACCGGTGTCCTGGCGATGTTCTGCTCGACGTCGCCGAGGAAGCCTTGCATCTCGGCGTTGCGCAGCATCGGGGTGTCTATGAACCCGGGCGGCACCGCGTTGACGGTGATGCCCTTGGGCCCGTACTCGAGCGCCAGCGACTTGGTGAGGCCGTTGACCGCAGATTTCGCCGCCACGTAGTGCGACATTCCGGGAACGCCCGAGTGTGTGCTGGAGGAAGAGATGTTGACGATGCGCCCCCACTCGGCTGCCAGCATGTCGGGCAGCACGGCCTGGATCATATGGAAGACGCCGTTGAGGTTGACGTCGATGATCTTCTGCCATTCATCGAACGTGATGTGGTGGAACCGCTTGAACCCGTCCAAGCCGGCGGCATTAACCAGGATCGTGACCGGCCCGAGCCTGTCACGGATTGCCGAGAGTGCTGCGTCCACTTGTGACCTATCGGTCACGTCGGCGGTATAGCAGAAGTCATCATCGGACGGCTTGAGGTCGATCGTTGCGACGATGCGCCCGTCGGCGCGCAGTCGCTGGGCGACGGCCAGTCCGATGCCGGATCCACCACCGGTGACCACCGCGGTCCTCATTCTGGCGACGCCCCGGGCGCGAGTGGCGGCATAGTCGTCTCACACACAAAGAATCTCCCTTTCGATTATGAGAATCTTACTCTCCGGCCGAAGTCGGTGGCAAGTTGGTTACGGAACCCCGCTTGGCCTGCGTCAAGAGGTGCAATCGGCGAACCGCTGAGCGCTTGCACAGCTTACTGGCGGGGCGATGCGATTCCGCTGCATTCTTGAGTTCTCGTCTGCCGAATGTAAGATTCGCCCGGGATGAGAATGAAATTATCGTGACCGTCACCACATCAGTGAGCCGGGAGTTTCGCATGTCAGTGCAAGACACGGTGTCGATCGTGGTCGGCTTCTTCGCTGCACCGAGGTTGCTCACCAACGTGGACAGCGTGATCGCCCAGGACGAAGTGGCGCGCGAGCCATTTGCCATCCCAGTTGCCGTAGGAGGAGCCCCGGTATGAAGCCGCTCGACGGAATCCGTGTTCTCGAAGTCGCCATGTATGGATTTGTCCCATCCGCTGGCGCGGTGCTCGCCGAATGGGGTGCCGAGGTGATCAAGGTTGAGCACGCGGTGACCGGTGACCCGCAACGGGGGCTGCGTCAGACCGGCATGTTGCGCGTCGAGGGCGACCCCAATCCGAACATCGAACATGCCAACCGCGGCAAGCGCAGCATCGGCCTGGACATGTCGGTGCCTGCGGGCAAGGAAGTGCTCTATGAACTCGCCCGTCGCTCCGATGTTTTCCTGACCAGCTTCCTGCCCGACCATCGGCAGAAATTCGGTATCGACGTCGACGACATCCGCGCGGTCAACCCGAAGATCATTTACGCGCGTGGCAGTGCGCTCGGCCCCCGCGGTGCGGAGTCAGTCAAGGGCGGCTACGACATGACTGCGTTCTGGTGCCGGGCTGGAACGGCGGCAACCATCACGCCGATGGGGTATGAAGGAATGATCAATCCACCCGGCCCCGCCTACGGTGACACCATCTCTGGCACCAACCTCGCGGGCGGAATTGCCGCGGCGCTCCTCAAGCGCGAACGCACCGGCGAACCGTCCATCGTCGACGTGTCACTCCTGGGCAGCGGGCTGTGGTCGCTGGGGCACACGGTAGCGCTGACCAACCACCTGGGTCAGCTGATGATATCCCCGCCCCCGGGTATTCACGGCTCGCCGGTGAACCCACTCGTCGGGGTGTACCCGACGGCCGACGGCCGCTACATCTCTCTGGTGATGATGCAGCCGGCCAAGTTCTGGGCGGACGTGTGCCGGCACATCGATCGCGAGGATCTGATCAACGATCCGCGGTTCGCCGACGCAGAGACGATCGCGGCCAATACGGCGGACGCCGTTGAGATTTTGAACAAGGTCATCGCCACCCGGACGCTTGCTGAGTGGAGTGAACGTTTTGCAACCCTCGCGGGACCGTGGGCGCCGGTTCAGGACACGCTGCAAGCGGCGGACGACGCCCAGATCCGGGCCAACGAATACATCGTTCGCGCAGGCGAACTCGAACTGGTAGCCAATCCGGTTCAGTTCGACGTCACCGCTCCGCACACCGGTCCGGCTCCAGGCTTCGCCGAGCAGACTGATGACATCCTCCAGGAACTCGGGCTCGACTGGGATCGCATCATCGAACTCAAGACCGCCGGCGCGGTCACCTAGGTCCGCCGACGTCATGCCAAGCGCACCCGAATTGCCCGATAACGGTTACGCGTTTTCCATTCCCACTGGACGCACTATGAGTAATAATCGCCGGACGCGTCAAGACGTGGGGCTGTGGGCGGCCTGGATGGCTTGGAGGCGCCAACCCGCGCAACGGAGCGGAGGACGGGCGTGCGGATGGTAGTCGGTAGTGACCGCAACGCAAGGCCACGCTATCCCCTGGCGTTCGTCCCGTGGATCGCGATGTCGGACAGCGTCGTTACGGTCCTGCCCCAGTTCGCTCCTGTCATCTGGAAGGAGTCCGGAGCCGATGGCGAGTAAGGGCGCGGAGCGCTGGACGCCGGGCATCTCGTTGGGCCGCGGTGCCAAGCCCATGGAGGCTGTCGGCGCGCTATTCGCGATGTCGGCCGACGCCATCAGGTTCGTCTTTCGCCGGCCCTTCCAATGGCGTGAGTTCCTCGAACAGTCCTGGTTTGTCGCGCGCGTTGCACTGGCCCCCACATTGTTGGTGGCCATCCCGTTCACCGTCCTGGTCAGCTTCACCCTCAATATCTTGCTGCGGGAACTGGGTGCGGCAGATCTGTCCGGCGCGGGTGCCGCGTTCGGGGCGGTGACACAGGTCGGTCCGCTGGTAACCGTCTTGATCGTGGCTGGTGCCGGTGCGACGGCGATGTGCGCGGACCTGGGTTCGCGCACGATCCGCGAAGAGATCGACGCCATGGAGGTACTGGGTATCAACCCGATTCAGCGGTTGGTGACGCCACGGATGCTGGCCTCTGGACTAGTGGCGTTGCTGCTAAACAGCTTGGTCGTCATCATCGGGATCCTGGGCGGCTACATCTTCTCGGTGTTCGTCCAAGACGTGAACCCGGGCGCTTTCGCCGCCGGTATCACCCTGCTGACAGGCGTGCCCGAGGTCATCATCTCCTGTGTCAAGGCAGCGCTTTTCGGCCTGATCGCCGGATTGGTCGCCTGCTACCGCGGGCTGACGATCACCGGCGGCGGTGCCAAGGCTGTGGGCAACGCGGTCAACGAGACAGTGGTGTACGCGTTCATGTCCCTATTCGTGGTCAATGTCGTGGTCACCGCCATCGGTATCCGAATGTCGGCGAAGTAGCGCAGGGGGTGTAAGGACACACTGTGACGCTGCGAGCTACCTACCCGCGACTGACGCGGACCCTGCAGAAGCCGATCGGCAGCCTGGGCCGGGTCGGCGACCACACCCTGTTCTACGGAAAGGCGATCGCCGGAATCCCGTTCGCGACCGTCCACTACCGCCGCGAGGTCATTCGCCTGATCGCCGAAATCAGCATGGGTGCAGGCACATTGGCGATGATCGGCGGGACGCTGGTGATCGTGGGGTTCCTGACACTGGCCGCCGGCGGCACACTCGCGGTCCAGGGCTACAGCTCGCTGGGCAACATCGGCATCGAAGCGCTGACCGGATTCCTGGCAGCTTTCATCAACGTCCGAATCGCGGCGCCGATCGTCGCGGGAATCGGCTTGGCCGCCACGTTCGGCGCCGGCGTAACCGCGCAACTGGGCGCGATGCGGATCAACGAGGAGATCGACGCGCTGGAATCCATGGCCATCCGGCCGGTTTCGTATCTGGTCAGCACCCGGATCGTGGCCGGCATGCTGGCGATCACACCGCTCTACAGCATCGCCGTCAGCCTGTCGTTTCTGGCCAGTCAGTTCACCACTGTGGTTCTGTTCGGCCAGTCGGGCGGCTTGTACCAGCACTACTTCACGACGTTCCTCAACCCCATCGACTTGCTGTGGTCCTTCCTGCAGGCCGTGCTGATGGCGATCACGATCTTGTTGATCCACACCTACTTCGGCTTCTTCGCCTCGGGTGGGCCGGCCGGTGTTGGCGTCGCCACCGGTAACGCGGTGCGCACCTCGCTAATCGTGGTCGTCTCGGTGACGTTGCTGATCTCATTGTCCATCTATGGCGCCAACGGCAACTTCAACCTGTCGGGATAGGGAGGATGGTGCAGGAATCGCGTTCATATGTGCGGCCGCTGACGGGCCTGGCGACCATCGCCGTGATCCTTGCGATCGTCGCTGTCGCGGTGGGCTTGTTCCGGAGCGATTTCACCGAGAGCGTGCCCGTCACCGTGGTCTCGCCGCGTGCCGGCCTGGTGATGAACCCAGACGCCAAGGTGAAGATGCGCGGCGTTGTGGTGGGCAAGGTCGAGTCGATCGAAGAACGCCCGAACGGCGAAGCCGTCCTGCACCTGGCGATGCAGCCGTCACAGATGCATCTGATACCGCACAACGTGCTCGTAGACATCGCGTCGACCACCGTGTTCGGCGCGAAATTCGTCGAGCTGATGGCGCCCGACCATCCGTCGCAGCAGAGCCTGCAGCCCCACCAGGTGCTGCAGGGCAAGAACGTGACGGTGGAGATCAATACCGTCTTCCAGCAGCTCACTTCGCTGCTGTCGAACATCGATCCCGCCAAACTCAACGAAACACTTGGCGCCATCGCGTCAGCGATGAACGGCCGTGGCCACCAGATCGGCCAGGCGCTGGCCGACCTGGATGCCTTTCTGGCCAGCCAGGATCCGGCACTGCCCGCGCTGAATCACGATCTGTCCGTGCTGCCGGTGGTGAGCGAAGCCTATGCCGACGCGGCGCCTAACCTGATCGGCGCGGCCGACAACACGATCCGAATCAGCAAGTCCATCGTGGAGGAACAGCAGAACCTGGACGCGTTCCTGATCAGCTCCATCGGGTTGGCCGACATCGGCAACGAGGTGATCGGCGGGAATCGGCAGGGTCTGACCGACACCTTGCATCTGCTGCTGCCCACCACCAACTTGACCAACGAGTACCACGACGCGCTCTGGTGCGGTCTGGCCGGCTCACTGGTGAACCTGCGCGCCCCCAACCTGCCTGAGCCGATGATCAAGGTGCTCGTCTACATCGGCTTCGGCGCCGAACGCTACCGCTACCCGAGCAACCTGCCTAAGGTGGCCGCAACCGGTGGACCCCAATGCCACGACCTGCCCGTCGTGCCGTTCGACAAGGCGCCGCCGTTTGTGGTCGCCGACGTGGGCGCCAACCCGCAGGAGTATGGAAACCCGCAATTGCTACTTAACTCCGACGCTCTCAAGCAGTTGCTGTACGGGCCGATAGACGGGCCACCACGCAACTCCTTCCAGGTAGGACAACCTGGATGAGCGGCTCACGCGGGATGATCATCAAGTTTGGCGCGTTCGCGTTGATCATGATACTGCTCACCATTTCATTGTTCTTTATCTTCGGCCAGTACCAAACCGGCTCCACGACAAGCTATTCCGCGCTGTTCACCGACGTGTCGCGGCTTAAGGAGGGGCAGACGGTACGGGTCGCCGGAGTCCGCGTTGGCACGGTGAACAGCGTCGAATTGCGAGCGGACAAAAAGGTTCTGGTGAAATTCGACGCCAACCGCAGTGTCGTCCTCACCAACGGAACGCGGGCCGTGATCCGCTACCTCAACCTGGTCGGGGACCGCTACCTCGAACTGCTGGACGGCCCCGGATCCACCAGCCCGCTGCCCGCCGGCGCGCAGATCCCGATCGACCGTACCGCACCGGCACTTGACCTCGATCTGCTACTCGGCGGACTCAAGCCGGTCAC
Organism: Mycobacterium vicinigordonae; assembly: GCF_013466425.1. Taxonomy (NCBI): domain Bacteria; kingdom Bacillati; phylum Actinomycetota; class Actinomycetes; order Mycobacteriales; family Mycobacteriaceae; genus Mycobacterium; species Mycobacterium vicinigordonae. The sequence continues at coordinate 5,413,680 of NZ_CP059165.1, read as the reverse complement.
CAAGGGCCTCAAGGCCGAAGACGTCAATGCACTCAGCGCGGCGCTGCTCGAGGTGTTCCAGGGTGAGGGCGGCACCCTGCAGTCGCTGCTGTCCAGGACGTCGTCGTTTTCGAACACGTTGGCCGACAACGGGGAAACCGTCCAGGCGCTGATCGACAACCTCAACACCGTGGTGGGGACCGTCGATGCCGAGGGCGCGAAATTCTCCGGTGCGATCGACCGGCTGGAGCGCCTGATCAGCGGCCTCGCGTCCGACCGAGACACCGTCGGCGCTGCGATCACCGCCCTGGACAACGGCACCGCCTCGATCGCGGACCTGCTCACCCGCGCCCGACCGCCGCTGGCTGGAACGGTCGACCAATTGAACCGGCTGGCACCGCTGTTGGACAAGGACAAGAACCTAATCGATGTTTCGCTACACAAATTGCCGAACAATTACCGCAAGCTGACGAGGTTGGGCTCCTACGGCGCCTGGTTCCCGTACTACCTGTGCGGGCTGGCGCTGCGCGTCTCCGACCTGCAATACCGCACGGTGGAAGTCGGTGTGACTCACCAGGTCACCGGAAGGTGCGCGGAACCCGATGCTTAAATACCGTGGCAATCAACTTATTCGCGCCGGATTCATCGGCGTCGTACTGATCGTGCTGGTGATAGCCGTCGGACTATCGCCCGACGCGCTACTGCAGCGGGCGACCACGGTGCGCTATCAGGCGGTGTTTGCCGACGCGGGAGGCTTGGTAACCGGCAACGACGTGACGGTATCGGGCATCAAAGTTGGCAGCGTCTCGGGCATGTCGCTGCAAAACGGCGACGTGCTGGTGACTTTCACCGTCAAGGGGGCGGTGCAACTCGGCTCGGCTAGCACCGCGCACATCAAAACCGGTTCGCTGCTGGGACAGCGGGTGCTCACCGTGGAATCCACCGGGAGCGGCACCATGCGCCCCAACGCCGTCATCCCGATAGCGCGTACCTCCTCGCCATATTCTTTGTCTGAGGCGGTGGGTGACCTGGCCACCGACATCCAGGGCACCAACACCGACTCACTGAACCAGTCCCTGAATACGCTGTCGACGACGCTGGATCAGATTGCGCCGCAATTGGGCCCGACGTTCGACGGGGTGAGCCGGCTGTCGGCAACGCTGAACAGCCGCAACCAGACTCTAAGTCAACTGCTGAAGGGCGCCGCCGACGTCACGCATATCCTGTCTGAACGCAGCCAGCAGGTGAACACGCTGATCCTCAACTCCGACGCGTTGCTCTCCATGCTGGTGGAGCGGCGGCAGGCGATCGTGCGGTTGCTGGCCAGTACGTCAGCTGTGGCTAAGCAGCTGACCGGCCTGGTGCACGACAACGAGGCCAAACTGGCGCCGACGCTAGCTAAGCTGAATTCGGTGACGGCGATGCTGGAAAGCAACCGTGACAACCTCGCCAAGGCGATACCGGGGCTGGCGAAATTCGAATTAACCCAGGGCGAGACGGTATCCAGCGGGTTCTACTACAACCCGTTCATCCCAAACCTGTTCACGTTGCAGTTCTTCCAGTGGTTGTTCGACTACTCCTTCGGCTTCCGCGCCTACGGTGCGCCGGGTCAGCCGCCGGACAACGCCGGGCCGCGGGCACAGCTACCGTTCCCCTTCAACCAGAACCCTGGAGGGTCGCGATGACGCGGCTCGAGTCGTTGCTGCGCAACAAGTTCAAGTTAGCGCTGGCCGTGCTGCTGACTCTGCTTGTCGTCGTTGGCGCGGTAATCGTGGTCCGCAACACGGTGTTCCGGGCGACAAAGATCACCGCCTACTTCCACACCGCCACCGCGATCTACCCCGGTGACGACGTGCGCGTTTCCGGTCTGAAAGTCGGCACCATCGATTCGATCGAGCCGGCGGGTACCCAGGCCAGAATGGTGATGCACGTCGATCACGGGATTTCCATTCCCGCCGATGCCAAAGCGGTGATCGTGGCGCAGAACCTGGTGGCGGCACGCTACGTCCAGCTCACCCCCGCCTACCGGTCGAGTGGTGCCACCATGAAAGACGGTGCGGTGATACCGGTCGAACGCACCGCGACACCCGTCGAATGGGACGAGATCAAAGACCAATTGATGAAATTGGCGACCGATTTCGGGCCCAACAGCCAGGTGTCGACGCCGGCGGTGGCGCGCTTTATTGACTCGGCCGCCAATGCGCTGGGCGGCAACGGGGAGAAGTTGCGCCAGACGCTGGCGCAGCTGTCGGCGGTGGCGCGGACGTTCGCCAACGGCGGCGGTAACTTCGTCGACATCATCAAGAATCTGCAGGCCTTCGTCGGAGCGCTGCGGGACAGCAATGTCCAACTTGTGCACTTCAACGATCGGTTGGCCACCCTATCCAGCGTGCTCGACGACAACAAGTCCACCCTCGATGCGGCCCTGACGGATCTGTCCAGCGCGGTCGGCGAAGTGCAGCGGTTCATCGCGGGCAGTCGTGAGCAGACCGCCGAACAGATCACCCGGTTGGCCGACCTCACCCAGATTCTCGTCGACAACAAGATGGCCCTGCAGAATGTGCTGCACGTGGCGCCCAACGCACTTGCCAACGCCTACAACGACTATGACCCCGACGTCGGGAACGTCCGTGGCGGCGTCGGTGTGCAAAACCTCAGCAACCCGACTTGGGCTTACTGCTCACAGATCGGAGCCCTGGAGAACGTCACCTCGGTCGAGACGGGCAAGCTGTGCGGCCTGTATCTGAGTCCCGCGTTGAAAGTGTTCAACCCGTTGACGATTTTCAACTTCAACTATCTGCCGATTCCGGTAAACCCGATCCTGGCACCGGCTTTCGATCCGAGCAACGTCGTGTACAGCGAGCAGCGGTTGGCACCCGGCGGGGCGGGCCCGAAACCGGGACCGCCCGAGTTGCCGCCCGCGGTGTCCGCGTACACCGGCCTGCCGGGCGATGTTCCCGAAGCGCCGCCGCCACCCGGGCCGCCCGCACGGATACCCGGCGCCGCGATGCCCGAGCCGCCGCCGCGGAGTGTCCCGCAGGAACCGCCGCCCGCCCCGGCGAGCGTGCCGGAATTACTGCTTCCGGCCGAACGGCCGCAGCCATGAGCGCCCGGCGGGGTATCCGGAGGCTAATGGGCATTGCCGCCTGTGTCATGGTCTCGGTGTCTGGATGTGCATTCAGCGGCATGAACTCATTGCCGCTGCCCGGCGCGGTCGGGCGCGGCCCGGGATCCAGCAGCTATCACGTCGAAGTCGCTAACGTCGGTACGCTGGAAGCGAATTCGCCGGTAATGATCAACGACGTGATCGTCGGCAGCATCCGGAGTCTGTCGGTGCGCGGCTGGCACGCCAACGTCGACATCTCGGTGCAGCCCGGTGTGGTGGTCCCCGCCAATGCGGTGGCCAGCGTCGGGCAGACCAGCCTGCTGGGATCCATGCACCTCGCGCTTAACACGCCACTGGGGCAGGAGCCGAAGGGGCGGTTACAGCCGGGTGCCACGATCCCGCTCGACCGGTCGTCGACGTATCCGTCGACCGAACAGACGCTGTCCTCGCTGTCGGTGGTGCTCAACGCCGGCGGGTTGGGTCAGATCGGCGATATCATCAACAACTTCAACGCGGCACTATCGGGCCACCCCAAAGAGATTCGCGATCTGCTGCATCGCTTGGACAAGTTCGTGGGTACCTTCGACGCACAGCGCGACAACCTCGTCGCCTCGATCCAATCCCTGAACCGGCTCTCCAACACTTTGGCCGGTCAGCGCGACGTGATCACGCAGGCGCTCAACAAGATTCCACCGGCGCTCGACGTGCTCATCAGGGAGCGGCCCCGCCTCACCAGCGCGCTGAACAAGCTTGGGACGTTCGGTGACACGGCCACCAGGTTGGTCAACGACGCCGGATCCGACTTGGTCAACAACCTGAAGAACCTCGAGCCGACCATCAAAGCCCTCGCCGATGTCGGACCGGACCTGGACGCCGCCCTTGCCTATGCCCCGACCTTCCCGTTCACGCAGGGTTTCATCGACCGCTACGTCCGCGGCGACTACGTCAACGGCTACTTCATCATCGATCTGACGAACTCCGGTCTGCGTAAGAGCATCTTGCGGGGTACACACTGGGAACGACTGGGCGCGGAGGGCGTGCCGGCACCAGGGGATCCCGAGCATCTGCAGTTCCGATACGGGGCACCGCCGGGAGCACCGGGCTCGTTCGCTCCGCCCGGGCCGCTGCCAGGGGCACCCGGACCGGCTCCGATGGCGCCAGGACCGGCGCCGATGGCACCCGGACCGGCGCCGATGGCACCCGGACCGGCACCGGCGCTCGGGCCGGCACCGGCTGAACAGCCGTCGGCGCCACCCATAGGGTTGCCGCCCGCTGTCGCACCGGCGGAGGGGACCGGATAGATGCTGACGCGCTTCATTCGAATTCAGTTGGCGATCTTCACGATCGTCGGGGTCGTCGGAATCTTCGTAATGGTCGTCTACTACATCCAGGCACCGACCCTGCTGGGCATCGGCAAGATGACCGTCACCCTCGAACTTCCCGAGGCCGGCGGCCTATACCGGTTTAGCAACGTGACCTATCGCGGTGTGCAGATCGGCAAGGTCACTTCGGTTGAGCTGACCAGCCACGGTGCGAAAGCCAAGATGCGCCTTGACACTTCGCCGAAGATCCCGGCCAATCTTCGCGCTGAGGTACGAAGCATTTCCGCGGTGGGTGAGCAGTACGTGGACCTGCGTCCCAACACCGACTCGTCGCCGTATCTGCATGATGGGTCGGTGATTGCGGTCAGAGACACCAAGGTTCCGCAGCCGATCGGCCCCGTGCTGGATCAGACGAGTGCCCTGATCAACAGCATTCCCAAGGGGAAGATCAGCCAGTTGCTCGACGAGTCGTTCAAGGCATTCAACGGTGCCAGTTACGATTTCGGATCACTGTTCGATTCGTCGACACAGATCTCCGAGGACCTCAATGGCGTTTCCGAGCAAGCGCGGCGCCTGACCGAGGACACTGGGCCACTGCTGGACAGTCAGGCGCAGACGGCCGGCGACATCCGGACCTGGGCACGGAGCCTGGCCGGCGTCACCGGGCAACTGGCGACCAACGACCCCCAGATCCGCAACGTGTTGCAAAACGGGCCGGGGGCCTTCAACGAGGCGTCGAAGCTGCTCGACCAGATCAAGCCGACGTTGCCGGTGATGCTGGCCAACCTCACCACGATCGGTCAGATCGGTATCACCTACCACGCGTCGCTCGAGCAGGTCTTGGTGCTGCTGCCGCCCTTCACCGCGGCGATTCAGTCCTTCCTTGGCACCAAGAGCCCGACCGGATTGGCAACGGGCGCTTTCAATCTCATCATCAGCGACCCGCCTGCCTGCACGGTCGGCTTCCTGCCGCCGAGCCAATGGCGGTCGCCGTCGGACACCACCACCATCGACACCCCGGACGGGTTGTACTGCAAGCTGCCTCAGGACTCGCCCATCGGGGTGCGCGGCGCCCGCAACTACCCGTGCATGGGACATCCCGGTAAACGTGCACCCACCGTCGAGATCTGTGACAGCGACCAGCCCTTCCAGCCGTTGGCAATGAGGCAGCACGCATTCGGCACCTACCCGTTGGACCCGAACCTGTTGTCCCAGGGCATTCCGCCCGATGACCGGGTGAACTGGAACCGCGAACGTATCTTCGGCCCGGTGGACGGCACCCCGATGCCGCCGGGAGTGGGTGCGCCGCCGCCCGCCGGGCAGCCCGGGCAGCTACCGCCGGGGCTGGGGCCACCAGTCGGCCCGCAGTTGCCGCCGGAGCTTCCGCCTCCTGCGCAGCTGAGTCCGATGGGGGCGGTGTCGCCCCTCGCGCCGCTCGACGGTCCAGCACCGGCTGCGCCCGCCGCAGCACCGGCCGGACCTGTGCCCGCACCTAGCGGTGGGCCTGCTGCGGCACCAAGTGCGTTCGAGCACAGTGGATTACAGCCGGGCGTGCCGCCCGGACCCTCCGTGGCGGTGGCTCAGTACAGTCCGGAGACCGGGAGCTACATCACCCCCGACGGGCAGGTTTTTAGGCAGACGGACTTGGTCCCGTCGAAGACTCCCAAGACGTGGAAGGACATGTTCCCCGTCTGACGCCGGGTCCGCGCGGTTTCGGCCGTGGCCAGCGACGCCGTCAGCCGATTTTGTCCAGGCGGAACGGCTGCTCGATGTACAACGGTGCGTTCACACCGCAGGCGCCGCTCGCCGAACTCGTATGTTCTCTGCCCGCCAGGACCGGCGATCCGAGCGTGTTTTCACCGGTCACCGGGTCCGCGGGATAGAAATAGAAGCTGTCATGACCGGTCCAGGTGGTGCCGTCTTCGCACGTCTGCCAGTTGGGGATGTCGCGTTTGAGGTACCAGTTGGACCCGTCGTGCATAACCACCGGTGCGGACCAGCCTTGGTCACTGACCACCATGCCAGTGCAGTCCTGCGCGGTCGTGCACGCGGTGGTGATCGTCCACGTGCTCCGCACCACCGGCTCGTCGTGATACACCGTTCGAGTGCGGGCCCAGTCGCCGATCTGCGTGGCGGTGTACGTCCCGTTGATGGCGGGGTTGTAGGCCGATGCCGGAGGGGCAGTAACGAGTCCACCGATCAGACCCGCGGCGACCAGCGGTGCGCCTACCACATTTGTTGAACGCATCATTTGTCACTCCTCGACGCGCTGCTTATCGGCCTACCGCTAGACATGTCTCAGATCCCGGCTCTTGAAAAATAATTCGTACGCTCATACGCCTTCGAATTTCTCGATAAGCCACGAACTGTTGACCTTTTTTAACGTTACCCGAAGGCTGTTCGATGTCACCACCGGTTCAGGCTTTTCCTTGCTTGCGGTTTTCTGCCGTACGAAAAGAAGTACGACAGCCGAATTCGCATGAAGTTCCGCCACCGCGGCCTTGACGACGGTCGCGGAGGTGGTGATCTGAGCGCGCTGTGTGGACGGCCCGACGATCTGGTCGGCGAACTGCTGATAGTAGGTCAGGTAATCCTCGGTGATGCGCGATTTCGCGTTATCCAAATCGCGGCTCAGTGTTTCCGGCGAGTAGGACAGCAATGCCACGGCGCCCTCGCTGGCGGCCCTGATCACCTGTCGTGTCACCACGCGGTCGGTCTGCTGGTCCGGGCGGTAGACCGCGAAGTAGTAGACCACGGCGTACCCAGCCGTGGAAATGACGAGAACAGCCAACAGAATGGCGCGCCAGCGGGCCAGACAAATGCGCGCCGAACGCTTGAGAAGTTGTGTCGAGCGGCGGCCGGTGGGCTGGTGGCTGACCTTCTCTTTGGCTGTCATGGGACGAACTCGACTTTGGAAACCTTAAGGCGTCCGCCGTCTCGTTCGACGTTGACGACGAGCCGCCACAGTCGCGTTTCGGGCTTGTCTTTATCGGGTTTAGTGAGCTCGGATTTCGCGGCGACCAGCACAACAGCCGAATCTTCGGTCATGGATTGCACGCCGACGGCTTGGATGGTGGCCTTTGCGGTGATCTTCGACTGCTCGAGTGCCTTGACCATATCCTCGGCGCCCATCAGCACGCCGGCCTTGAATTGCCCGGTGGTTTCGTCGGCGAAACGCTGCATGTCGTCTCGTGCCCTGGTGCCGTCGATCGACATCATCGTCATGACGGCGTTGCGCGCGGCCGTGGCGAATTCGTCGGCGCGCTGTCGTTGCTGCACGGCCCGGTGGTGGTCCCATGCTAGGTAGCCGCTGCCCGCGAGTGCGGCGCAGACGATCAGCAGTGCGGCCGCGAGCGTCCGCGCGTTGCGTCCCATCCGGCGCAGGTGTCGGGCCTGCGGCGTCCAAGCCGCGTGCTCCGCGCCGGATGTGCCCGCCGCTGCGGCCTCCGCCTTTTCGCGCAATGCGGTGGCTCGGGCCCGAGCTGCCTCGGCGCGGGCTTCGACTTCCGCGAAGTCGTCGTCGTGGGTCGCTGAAGAGGGCGCCGAGTCCGAGACCGCTTCGGTGAGCACAACCGACCGCGGATTATCGGCGTCGGACCCCTCAGTGGGAAGCTCGCGCGGCGGCATGAATCACCTCCTCGCCCGCAACTATCGAGAGGGCCACATTATCACTGGGGGCACGGGCTGCCCGGTTCCGGTTGCGGTCGATGCATGCGCTCTCCGATTGGGAGAATTTTCTTACCAGCTATGGCTAAGGTAATGAATTTTCTGGGCCACTGTGGCAAATTTAGTTGGTGCGATTCATCGTGGGAGCGGTCGCCGCAGCGCTGAGTATTGGTGGGCTGGGCGCACCGCCTGCCGCCGCCGATCCGGCAAGCTGTGACTATCCGGACTGCACGCCGGGCATCGCCGGTCATATGGTGCTCGGTGCCCCGTGTGACAACACGACTTACTACGTGTTCGGCACCGCCGACTACTACGTGTCGTTCGCCACCGAACCGGGGCGGCTGATGTTCTGCGGCTCGCCGCGCAGATATGAACCACGCTGGTTCCGCTCGCCGCCGATGGTGGGGGTCAAGCTGGAAAACTCGCCATGCAACGAGTACCCGTCGTACTACGTCGCGCAGGCGCCCGACGGGTTGTTCCTGGTCTGCAATCCGCACGACGGAACACAGCGGTGGGAGCGCGGCGACACCTGACCCCTGGCGGACTTGGGTTGTCGTGCGGGCGTTTCTGCAGGTGTTATTGCCCTTCGTAGTTGACGCGCGAGCGTCCTCAAATGTGCGGTCGTAGGCCGGATTTGCCGGCATTTTGGGGTCTGGGGCGCTTGGCCGTCGAGGCTCAGGGGCGGTTGTTCGGAATATTGGGCTGATCTTGGAATGGGCTGGGCCCGAAGTAATCCCGATCGTGAATGGTCCCGTCCATATCCCGGTGATGCGCGTCGTGGCAGGTGGACGGGTCAAAGTTCGGGCCCCAGGCCGGGTCGAAGGGCAGGCCCGGGCACCAGTGGTATCCCACGAATGGCCAGGGTGGGTCATCGGCCGTGGCGGTGGCAGTGCTTGCCAATCCGAAGCCAGTGCCGACCAGCATTGTCATGGCGGCGAGACGCCGAATTGTCTTCATACGAAACACCGTATCCGAGTGACTGCGCGATGAAAACGGAACTGGATTGTCATGGCGGCGAGACGCCGAATTGTCTTCATACGAAACACCGTATCCGAGTGACTGCGCGATGAAAACGGAACTGGCACAAGAGCGTCCTAATCTCCCTCGAAGAGTCGGCGGGTAATCCGCATCAGTTGAGCCCGCAAGGCGGCGTCGTCGACATCGGCAACCAGCGGATGCATGACCCCGACCGCGATGGCGCCTGACAGCATCGCGGCACTAACCCGCGCGTCCTCGGTGCTGTCGCCGACCAGGACTCCGTACAGCCGGGAGATGAACTGCTGGAACTGGTCCTGCTCGGCGAGCAGTCGCACCACGACCGGGTCGAACTGCAGCGTGCTGGCCGCCCCGCGACGCTCAATAGCAAGGTCGATGACCCTGCCCAACAGCACCTCGCGCGCCCGCGAGCCGTGCTCGTGCGCCTCGGCGGCTTCTAGTGCCTCTTCGAGTCCGCCGAGTTCGCGCTCGGTGAGCGCTACGACGATCTGCTCTTTGGTCTTGAACTGGTGGTAGACCGCGGCTTTCGTGACGCCGATGGCATCGGCGATCATCTGCAGCGAGGTGCCTCCGACGCCGTGCTCGGCAATCAGCTCTAGAGCGGCGTCCAAGATCCGTGTCTGCGCAGCGCTGCGCCTGATGAAGCGGAACTGGCTGCGTGACTGGGTGTCGACCACACCGTGCAGCCTAGCCGATCGGCTATTGACCTGAAATAGCCGATCGGCTAGTTTCGGTGCCTGAGCCGACCTCAGCCGCACGGTTCCGTGTGCAGGAAGGAGCCATCGATGACCGCGATCGGCACGAGCCAGGATCCAGCGCCCCCACGACTTGGCTTGCGCCGCATCGACGGTGAGCTCATCTTGCTCTGGACGCTGCCCGTCACGGTGGTCATCTGGATTGCCGCGTTCTTATTGTTCCCGGGATTCAACCCGCCGATGTCGGCCACAATGTCCGCAGAGCAGGTTGCCGCGTTCTACCGCGATCCCGCTCACCTGCCGGAGATCCGGTACAGCATGATCCTCTTCAACTGGTTCGGCGTGGGCCTCGTTCCGATTCTGTCGCTGATCGTGCTGCAGGTTCGCAGGATGGCTCATCGCACGCCGATCTTCTCCTACGCGCTCTTGGGCTGTGTAGCCGGCGGACCCAGTTTGTTCCTGGTTGCGAATGTCTGCTGGCTGTTAGCCGCCTTCCGCCCGGAGCGCAGCCCGGAGCTAACGCAATTGCTCAATGATTTCGCCTGGATCACTTTCACGATGTTGGTGCCGTTTCTGATTGGACAGAGCGTAATCTTGGCCCTGGCAATCTATTTCGATGAGCAGCCGAATCCGATATTCAGCCGTTGGGTGGCATATTTCAACCTTCTGGTCGCCGGGGCGCTGGTACCGGCGACATTCGTGGGCCTTTCGTTGTCCGGGCCGCTGGCCTGGGATGGCGTGTTGTCATTCTGGTTGAAGAACATCGCCATCGGCGTCTGGGTTGTGGTGATGGGCTTCGTGCTCCGCGCGGCGGTGCATCGTGAGCGCGCCGAGACCCGACGGCGCAGCGCAGAAGCGGACGGCACGTGAATACCGCGATCGTGGGCTCAGACGGCAATGTCGCGGCGACTCCGTCCGGGCCTCTGCGTCGCCGGATCGCCTGGCATGTGCGGCATAATCCCAAGCGCGAGTTGTGGTTTGCGTGGGGGGCACTCATCGTCTTCTACAACCTTTTCTTTCCGATGGTCTTCGTGGTGGCACAAGTCCAGCCACCGCCACAACCCACCTGGGACCTCGCAATGCAAGCCCATTGGTTCGACGAACGTCACCTCGGCATACCCGTCGGCCTGGGCGTCATTTTCGCCATCACCGGAATGACCGCGGTAAACAATGCCCTCATCGCGTATTCGATGCGGCGCATGTCGGTGAGCCCGGCGTTCGCATATTCGTATCTGATCATCTACTCGCTCAGTGCACTTCCGGGTTTGCTGCTGCTGTGTATCGCACTCATCGTCGGAACACTGCGGCCCCAGCGAGACCCCAAGGTGCTGGGTTGGCTCTACGACTTCGCCTTCCTGTCCTTCGACGGAACGATGGGCGTTTTCCTGATCGGCTCGCTGATCTGGATGGTCGCGATTCTGATCGACAAAAACCGGGTGTTCCCCAAATGGTTTGGCTATTTGAACCTCTGCAACGCGCTGACCGAGGTGGTAGTCGCGCCCTGCTGGATCTTCGGGCGGGGTGTGCTGGCCTGGAACGGCCAGATCGCGTGGTGGCTGGACATGGTCGTCTTCGGCATCTACCAAATAACTTTCGTCGTAATGCTTTTCAAGATGATTAGGCGTGAAGACTTCGGTACCGGGCCGCTGCCCGATCCGCCACAAAGACAGGCAACGCGATGGGCGACCGCGGCATGACCGACCTAACCGAAAAGGATCAGCGTCCTGCATTCGTGCCAGGTCAGCCGGACATGTGGGCCTTCGTCTTGTTCGAGACCTTGGTCTTCACCGGGTACTTCGGCTTCTACCTGTTTTACCGCACCCGAAGTCCGGAGCTGTTCTTGCATTCGCAGGCGCACCTGGACCTTCGAACCGGGGTGTTCAACACCCTTGTCCTGCTGCTGAGTTCGTGGTCGGTGGCCCGCTGCGTGCAGTCCGCCCGCGCCGGTGCCCGTCGGGCGGCGCTACGCGATGTCTGCATCACTGCCGCATTCGCCGCAGTTTTTCTCGTGTTTAAACTGCTCGAGTGGGCTAGCTTGGTACGCACCGGAAATGGGTTCGACAGCAACGACTTCTTCACCTACTACTTCTTTCTCACCGGCATTCACTTTGTGCACCTGATGATCGGCTTTGTAGTTCTGGGGGTGATCGTCTATCGGCTCCGGAGTGCATCGTGGCAGTCGCAGGAATCCCAGGTACTGGTCGAAACCTGCGCAACCTACTGGCACACAGTCGATTTCCTGTGGGTGCTGATCTTCGCACTGCTGTACGTGGTGAGGTGACCGGTGAACAAGAGGCTGCTGATCGTGTGGGTGGTGCTGGCCTCGCTCACGCTGGCCTACCTGTGGATAGACCACTCGGCGGGTGCCTCGCCGAGAGCCAACGTCATCATTACCTCGAGCGTCATCGTCATCGCACTCCTCAAGGTGCGCATCATCTTTCGTGAGTTCATGGAAGTCCGGGAAGCGCCGGCGGTGCTGCGCCGCGTGACCGATGCGTGGGTGGTGCTGATCGGCGTGGCCATGTTCAGCTGCTACTTCGTCGGCTTGGCCGTGCACTGATGTGACCCACTCGCGTGGCCCACTCGGCGGCAAGCGAACAGAAGAGCTGGGTTGCGCTACTGCGGGTTGAACGTCAGGTGCAGCTGGTGCAGTCCGCGCAGGATGTAGGTCGGCTCGTACTCCCATCGGCGCGCGCCGGCCGGACCGTGCTCGGTCTCGTCGACGGCGATGTCGGCCATGCGGTCCAGGATCCGTTCGATCGAGACGCGGCCCTCCACCCGGGCGAGCGGTCCGCCGGGACAGGAATGCACACCGCGTGCGAAAGCCATGTGTTCGCGGACGTTCTTGCGGTCCAGACGGAATTCGTGCGGGTTCTCGAATCGGCGCGGATCGCGGTTGGCCGCCCCAGGTAGCACCATCACCACAGTGCCGGCCGGAATGTCCACCCCGCCCACCTGAGTCGATCGGCGAGCCAGCCGAGAGTCGCTCTTGACCGGGCTCTCCATGCGCAATGACTCCTCGATAAATCCGGGGATCAGGCTGCGGTCGTCGCGTAACTGCTGCTGGATGTCGGGCCGGTCGCCGATCACCTGTAGGGCGACGCTGAGTAGCTTGGCCGTTGTCTCCTGTCCGGCGGCGAACAAAAAGGTGGCCGAGCGAACCACATCGATCACGTCGGGGGTCGACCCGTCCGGGTACTTCGCGGTCGCCAGCGCGGTCAGCACGTCTTCGCGCGGATGCGCACGCCGATCCTCGATGTAGGCGGAGAATTTCTCGTCGAGCCACTCCAGCGGGTTGACGCCCACCGACTCGTGGTCGAGCGCTCCGACCCGGCCCGGTCGGTCGGCGCCTAGCACCACCCGGAACTCTTTGTGATCCTCTTCGGGGACACCGAGCAGGTCGGCAATCACCAATGTGGCGAACGGTTTCGAGTATTCGCCGATGAATTCGCACTTGCCGTTGACGAGGAACTCGTCGAGCTGCTGGTCGGCTAGGCGCCACATGAACTCTTCGTTCTGCTTGAGCCGGCTGGGCGTCAGCAACCGGCTCAGGATCGAGCGCGCCCGGCTGTGGTCGGGCGGGTCCATGGTGACCATGTGCTCGAACATCGGAAACTTCTCCCGGTGCTCGTCGATCTGGGCGTTGATGTCGTCACCGACGGGTTCGAATGGCAGCGGCGGAAACGGGCCGCCCAGCGCGACGCAGTTGGAGAAGGAGTCGGTGTCCTTGTAGACCGCGGTGGCCTCCTCGTATCCAGTGACGGCGACGACGCCGTAATGGGGGAGTCGCAGCACCGGGTTCTTGTTGCGCAGGTGGTCGAAATACGGGTATGGGTCGGGAATCAGCGACGGGTCGGTGAAGAAGTCGATCGTGTCGTAGTCGCTCATGTCGTGCAGGCCCTCCCGAAGCTGGCTGTTACCGAGTGAATGTGACGGCGGCGTGAGCTGATACCGCCCCGATCAGATGATCTGCTGAGCACCTGCTTAGCATGGCGGTATTGTCGTGGTCAAGGTCACGGAGCCGGCCTGGGGCGGACGGACTGGCTACGATCGTCGGGGCCGTCGGGGGAACGCGGAGAGTACGAGGTATCGACATGACATCGGCTCGCAGGATCGGTGCGCCGGACGCGAAGAATCGCGGTCTGCTGCTCGACGCGGCCGAACAATTGATGCTCGAAGAGGGCTATGCCGCAGTGACGTCGCGGCGACTGGCCCACAAGGCCGGCCTCAAGCCCCAGCTTGTCCACTACTACTTCCGCACCATGGAAGAACTTTTCTTGGCCGTATTCCGCCGTCGCGCCGACGAGGGCCTGTTGGTGCAGGCGCAGTTGCTGCAGTTGCCGCAACCCTTGTGGGCGCTGTGGAGATTCGGCACCGACCCCGCCTTCACCCGCATCTCGATGGAGTTCATGGCGCTGGCGAACCACCGCAAGGAGTTGCGCGCCGAAATCGCTTACTACGCAGAGCGTTTTCGGGAGGAGCAAGCCCAAGTTGTAGCCGAGGCTCTGCAGCGCTACGGCAGCGACGAGGTGCCGCCGATCGTGTGGACCGTGCTGATGACCAGCCTGTCGCGGTTTCTGGTGCTCGAGCAGGCTCTGGGCATGTCGGGCGGGCACGCCGAGACCAAGTCGTTCGTGGAAGAGCACCTGTGCCGCCTGGAAGGCGACCCGCAACCGATTGCCGACATGCGTCCCGCCTGGCTGGTTCACCAGGTGCGTAGCGAACAGAGCGCCCCTCTGTCGCCGTCCTTGGACACCACGACCGCGCCGTCGACCGACACGGTGCAGTGAAACTGCGGGATGGCTGACTGCCGTCCGGTGCTGACACTGACCATCGCCCACTGGGCCGGATTGGAGAGCATTACCTGCTGGACCCACGGCCTGCCCGGCGCGATGTCGGCCTGAACGTTCGGCGTGAAGGTGTACGGGTTGTGACTGTAGTCGGAAAACACGCGGGGATCTTGATCCTGGTAGTAGATGTCGGCGTAGATCGGGTTCTTGGCCGAAATCGTGTACACCACCTGGTGCATGGGCGGCGGATCGTCGTCGGCGTGTGCGCGGCCGCTGCCGACCATCAGGCCCGTCGCCGCGGCTGCCAACAGCGTCGCCGCGCCCAACCCCAGGTGCTTCGTTGCGATGGTTGTCATTTCGCTCCTCCGGCTGCCGGGCGCGGATTGGCTGTGCGGTTCATGACTCGATCTGCGGCTTCCCAGTGCGCGTCAGACACCCACAACCGTGCAAATGATGCTATCGCCTCATCAGCGGAAACTCCCCCGATTACCCGCTTTATCTCGGCCGCCGGACGTCGTGCCAGCGACCTGGCGACCGACCGCCAACCTTGGTCGGAGGAGTCGAAGATGGCCCGCGGCAGCACCACGTCCACCAGCCCGAGACGTTGTGCCTCGTATGCGTCCAGTGCCGTTCCGGATCCGGCCAGCAGCAGCGCCCTGCTCCGGCCGACTAACGTCACCAGCCGTTCGGCGCCGCCCCAGGCGGGCATGATCTCCAGCTGCACCTGATTGAAGGCAATCTTGATGTCGTCGGCGGCGACCCGGATGTCGGCAGCAACGGCGAATTCGGCGCCGCCACCAAACGCGTGGCCGTTGAGCGCGGCGATCACCGGCGCGGGAAAGTCGGCGATCCGATCGCAGACGGTCCGCATCCGCTTGGCCATCGCCGCGGCGTCCTGCTCGGTGCGCAGCGCGCTCAGCTCCTTGAGGTCGCCGCCGGACACGAAGGCGCGGTCTCCGGCCCCCCTGATCACCAGGGCTTGGGCCCCGGCCGCCGCGTCCAGTGCGTCCTCGAGCTGGCCCATGGTTTGTAGCGCGATGGCGTTTCGCGCGTGCGGACGGTCGATGGTGAGCACCGCCAGGCCCGGGTCGAGTTCGTCGAACTCCAGGTCCACCATGCGTGTTCAGCTCCTTGGTGCGAGCCTGAAGGCAAAGCCGATATTGGCATTCTCGCCCCAGGAGAATAGCATCATCGCTGCAGGTCCAGAAGTTAACCAACCGACGTGCAGTCCCAGGATCGAGGTGGCCAGTGCGGAATCGGATGGCGGCGGTAGCGGCAACGGCGGCAGCTCTCGCCGTCCTGGGCGCCTGCAGCACACCGTCTCAGCGCCAGCTCGCCAGTACCGCGACAGTGACGATTAACGGACACGAGGTGCACCCGCATCTGGTCCGCTGTTACCAGCAAGAGTGGTTCCGCACCATCGAACTGGGCGACGACACGTCCGGGGCGAAGGTGGTCCTCGACCAGCGCGAGCATCCGGTCGCCACATTGTCCGTGCGGTTCCACAACCTCGGCGGATTCACCGGAGACTTCGCGCGCAACGACTCCAACCAGGCCGGCACTCGCTTCGACGGGGAGACGTTCACGATCACCGGCACGGCCAACGGGTCCAACACGGCCACACCCAACGAAGCGACCAGCACCGATTTCAAGATCGCAGCCAAGTGCTGAGCCGTAACCGGCTTGCCTGACGGGCTTAGGCCGGAGCGCCATCGTGGTAAACCCGGGGGCACGTTGCGGCGCGAGTACCAAGAGAATATGATTCTCGCAAATTGCGAAGGAGGATTTCATGGGCCAGTTATCGCATCGGGAGGATGTGCCGTTCCCGATCTTTGACGCGGACAACCATCTGTACGAGCCGCCGGAGGCGCTGACCAAATTCCTGCCCAAGGAGTACCAGAGTTACGTCCAGTACGTGCAGGTCAACGGTCGCACCAAGATCGCGATCCGCGGCCAGATCAGCAACTACATTCCCAACCCGACCTTTGAGGTGGTCGCCCGGCCTGGCGCCTGGGAGGAGTACTTCAAATACGGCAACCCGGACGGCAAGAGCAAGCGGGAGCTCTTCGGTGAGCCGATGCGGGCGATCCCGGCGTTCTTCGAGCCCGGCCCGCGCCTGGAGACGATGAACGAGCTGGGCCTGGACCGCACGCTGATGTTCCCGACGTTGGCCAGCCTGCTCGAGGAGCGGCTGCGTGACGACCCGGTTGCGATCCACGTCCTGGTCCACGCGCTGAACCAATGGCTCGACGAAGTCTGGGGCTTCAACTATCAGAACCGCATCTTCACTACCCCGGTCATCACGCTGCCGATCGTCGAGAAGGCGATCGAGGAGCTGGAATGGGCGGTCAAGCGCGGTGCTCGCGCCATTCTGGTCCGCCCGGCGCCAGTGCCCGGCTTCCGCGGCCCCAGGTCGTTCGCGCTGCCCGAGTTCGATCCGTTCTGGGAGCGGGTCGTCGAGTACGACGTGCTGGTCGGGATGCACTCCAGCGACAGTGGTTACTCTCGTTACACCTCCGAGTGGGACGGCGCCGACCAGGAGATGCTGCCGTTCCAGACGAATGCGATGGGGATCCTCAACGAGTGGCGGCCCATCCAGGACTCGGTCGGGTCGTGGGTCATTCACGGCGCGCTCTACCGCCACCCGAAGCTGAAGGTGGCGATTGTCGAGGCCGGTTCGAAGTGGATGACCCCGTTGCTCGACGGGTTGGCCGAGGTATTTCGGAAGGCTCCGGAAGCCTTCCCGAGCGACCCGGTCGAGATGGTCAAGAACCGGATCTTTGTGAGCCCGTTCTTCGAGGATGGCATCGACGACCTGGTCAACCTTGTCGGTGTGGATCAGGTGTTGTACGGCTCGGACTGGCCGCACCCGGAAGGGCTGGCTGAGCCGACGTTCTACGTCAACGCGCTGTCGCACCTGTCCGTCGAGGACCAGGCGAAAATCATGGGCGGCAACCTCGGTCGTCTTGTCACGGTGTGACAAACCTGGCCAACGTTGCCGACTTGGCCAGTAGAAGCTGGCGGACCATCCCCGAGATGGTCTTGAGCGCAGCGGACCGGTTCGGTGACGCGGAAGCGGTCGTCGACGGTCCGCTGCGCTTGACCTTCCGCGAGCTTGTCGACCGAATACGTTGTGCAGCTGGTGCTTTCGCTGAACTTGGCATCGGCAAGGGGGATCGGGTCGCCGTCTGGGCGCCCAACTCCGTGGAGTGGATCGTCGCGGCGTTCGGTCTGCTCACCGCCGGCGGCGTGCTCGTTCCGGTCAACACGCGATTCAAGGCCGACGAGGCGGGCGATGTCATCGTTCGCAGCGGGGCCAAGGCGGTTCTGGTCCAGCAGGGATTCCTGGATCAGGACTACGCCTCACCTGCCGGGATACCTGTCATCGACCTGAAATCCCGCTTTCTGCAAAGTGGTTCGCCGTTCGAGATGCCGGTGGACGGCGCCGATATCTCCGATATCATCTTCACCTCGGGTACCACCGGCCGCCCCAAGGGCGCGATGATGAACCACGAGCAGACGTTACGGATGTACGAGGAGTGGGCCACGCTCGCCGATCTGCGCGAGGGCGACCGCTACCTGATGATCAACCCGTACTTCCACACCTTCGGCTTGAAAGCGGGCCTCATCACGTCGTTCCTGCGCGGCGCCACGATGTTGCCCGTCGCGGTCTTCGATATTGACGGGGTCGTGGATCTCGTTGAGCGCGAACGCGTCACGATGCTCCCGGGACCACCGACCTTGTACCATTCACTGTTGACGGTGCGCGACAAATCCCGGCTGTCCACGCTGCGGGCGGGCGTGACCGGAGCCGCCGACATCCCCGTCGAGCTGGTGCGTCGCATCCACGAAGAACTGCCGTTCCAGACGTTGATGACCGGTTACGGACTGACCGAGGCGGGCAACGTGACTTTGTCCCGGCCCGGCGACACCTTCCAGGATGTGGCCACCACCGCCGGACTGCCGTGCGACGGCGTGGAGGTGCGGATCGCCGAGGACGGGGAGGTGCTGGTTCGCGGCTACGGCGTGATGCAGGGGTATCTCGACGATCCGGTCGCGACCGCCGAGGCGATCGACAGCAACGGGTGGCTGCACACCGGCGACCTAGGCAGCATCGACGTCGCCGGACGGTTGCGCATCGACGGCCGCAAGAAGGACATGTTCATCGTCGGCGGCTTCAATGCCTATCCGGCTGAGATCGAGGGCTTTCTGCTGAAGCATCCCGCCATCTCGCAGGCGGCGGTGATCGGCGCACCCGACGAGCGGCTGGGGCAGGTCGGCAAGGCGTTCGTGGTCTGCCACAGCCCCGTCGAAGCGCAGGAACTCATCGACTGGTGCCGCGAGCGCATGGCGGGATTCAAGGTGCCACGTTCGGTGGAGTTTCTCGACGCGCTACCGCTCAACGCGACTGGCAAGGTCGTCAAGGACCTGCTGCGCTGAGCCCGCCCCGGGGGAGGGTCTGATATGCCAAAAATAAGAATGATATTTCCGCAGTTGACCAGGACTTTTTGGTGGGAGTACTTTACATCTTCGGTAGGGTGGCGGGCGGACAGTGATAATCTCGCTCTCCGATGGCTGCTGTCGCGTACAGGTCTAACCACGCTCAAGTTGTCGCGCACCATCGTTGGTGCCGAGTAGGGTTTGGGCCGGTCGGCGATGCCGGTGGTCACCGACGGGTAGGCGGTAGAGGAGTTCCAGGTTGAGCGACAAGCAGTCTCGCTCTCTAGCCGACGAGCGGGGGACGGCGGCATCCGACAGGATGCTGCCGAGACGAAATTGTCTCCGCTGAAAAAGTACGAGACTCCGCGGGATATCGCGGAGATGAGGTCGCTGGCCGAGGAAGCGGAGGCTGAGGCTGCCGAGGCCGAAGCCCTCGCCGCCGCCGCTCGGGCCCGGGCCCGAGCGATCCGGCTGCGTCGCGAGGCCGAACTCGTCGAATCAGACCACGACGCACCGAGCGGCACCGCCGAAGCAGAAACCGTCGAGGCGGAGATCGCCGCGGCGGCCAGCGAGCCGGACGCTGTGGCCGCGCCCCAAGCCGAGGGACCCTCAAAGGTCGCGGCCCGCAAGGCGGAGCCGAGCAAACTCACCAAACCCGCCGAAGAGGCCGAAGAGACCGAACCGGTGGGCCAGACCGAAGAGATCACCGGTGGTGAAACCGCCACGGCCCACGATCCGGAAGGGGCGACCGCCGAATCTGGCCGGCGGCTGCTCCCGCTGCGGCGTCCGAAACTGTCCGAAGTCGCCGTGGTTCTCGCCGTCCTCGTCGTGCTGGCCTCAGTGGGAGCCAGCGTCGAGATGTCCATCCTGCACCGCAATGCGGCCCGTGAACGCCAGCAGGTGGAGCAGTTCGCCGCAGCTGCGCGCCAAGGCGTGGTGACTTTGACCTCGCTGGACTTCGAGCACGCGAAGGAAAGTGTCCAACGCATCGAGGACGTCGCCACCGGTGACTTCAAGGCAGATTTCCTGAAGATGGCCGACGACTTCACCCGGACCGTGGAGGAGTCGAAGGTGGTGGCGCAGGGCAGCGTTCAGGCCACTGCGGTGGAACGCGACACCATGACCGAAAACTCGGCGGTCGTACTGGTCGCAAGTACTGCTGAGATCACGAATTCTGCTGGAGCTAAACAAGATCCACGCAAATACCGGCTGATCGTGACAATGACTCGCGACGGTGGACAACTCAAGATGTCCAGAGTGGAGTTCGTGCCGTGACCGCAGAGGAGACCTCGGTAGTCGAGGAGAAGGAAAAGCTCGAAGCCGCGGGCGAGTCGCGTCCGGGCCGGCTCACGCGTCTCGGTGGGCGGTTGAGCAAACTTCGGGCGAGCAGGTTGTCGTCGACGGCCGGCGCCATTTTGTTGGCCGCGCTCGTGGTGGTCTCGCTGTTGGCGCTCGGTGGACAGTACTGGTTTATCAACCGCCAGGACAAAGCAGTCGACGCGGACGCCGCCAAGGCCGCAGTCACCGCCGCCAGCGATGGCGTGGTCGCCATCCTGTCCTATTCGCCCGAAACGCTTGAGCGCGACTTCTCGTCTGCCAGAACGCGTTTGACGGGTGACTTCCTGTCTTACTATGACAATTTCTCGCGTCAGGTCATCGCCCCGGCGGCCACCCAGAAGTCGCTGAAGACGACGGCGGTGGTGTTGCGTGGAGCGCTGACCGAATTCCACCCCAACTCGGCCGTCGTCCTGTTGTTCGTCAACCAAACCACCCAGAGCAAGGACCGCCCGGAGCCGTCCATGGCCGCGAGTACGGTGCTGGTCACCTTGATCAAGGCTGACGGCAAATGGCTTATTTCGCAGTTCAATCCGGCCTAGGAACGTCATGAGCGACGGCGACATCCACTCGATGGTGATTGCGTCGGACTACCGAATTCCGGATCCGACCAAAGTGTGGCCGCTGCTCGAGCGTCGCAAGGCGGCGCTGGCCGACATCGGTGCTCACCATGTGCTCGTCTATACCTCGACCCACGACTACGGCCGGGTCCTGGTGATGATCGGCGTGCACAGCCGCGAGCCCATCGTGGAACTCCTGCGGTCAAGGGTCTTCTTCGATTGGTTCGATGCGGTCGGTGTCGACGACATCCCGGCCGTGTTCGCCGGCGAGATCGTGGACAGGTTCGTCGCTGAATCTCCGCCGGCTGCTCCCAAAGCGCCCGGGGTGGTGGTGGCCGCGTTCGCGTCGGTGAATAGCGTGCCGACACTGAGCGCCGAAGTCGGCCTAGCGATGGAGCGGTTCACCGCCGCCGGCATCCGGAAGACCTGGGTTTTCCAGGCTTTCGACGATTCCCACGAAGTGCTGATCCTGCAAGAGTTTCCCGATGAGGACAGCGCCCGGGAATGGATCGAGCACCCGGATGCGGCTGCGCAGTGGTTGAGAGGCGTGGGCATCGGCGCCTACCCGCCGCTGTTCGTCGGCCGTTTCTCCGACATGATCCGGATCGGGACGGACTAGCGGCGCGCGATGTACGTGTGTCTGTGCAATGGCATCACCAGCCATATGGTCGCTGAGGCCGTCGGCGCGGGCGCATGCACCACCAAGGAGGTCGCCGCCGCCTGCGGGGCGGGTGCGGATTGCGGGCGCTGCCGGCGTACCGTGCGGGCGATCATCTCATCGGCGACCGTGGACAGCACGTCCAAGCCCGCCTAAGCCTTGGGCTGCCCTTCCTATCCAGCCTTGGGCTGCCCCCTTCCTATCCCGATTGCTGGTGCGGCGGCGCCATCGGTCCGACGAGTTGGGCCAGCAGTGGCGGAATCTCGAGTCGTGGCAGCACCACCTCGACGAGCACCATCCGGTCCCGGTTCTCCGCGGCCGCGGTGAGCGCGTCGTCGAGTTCGCCGTAGGTCTGCGCGCGGAACGCGAGGTAGTCTCGTACGCCCAGCGTGTGCGGCAAGTCGGTCCAGCGCCAGCCGACGATGTCGTTGTAGGGCGCCGTTTCTCCGTGGATTGCGCGCTCCACGGTGTAGCCGTCGTTGTTGACCACCACGATCACCGGGGACAGCCCTTCGCGGGCGAACGTCCCTAGCTCCTGCACCGTCAGCTGCGCGGCCCCGTCCCCGATCAGCAGCACCGCCCTGCGTTCAGGATGCGCCACCGCGGCGCCGAACGCCGCGGGCAATGTGTAACCGATTGAGCCCCAGAGGGGTTGGCCGATGAAGGTGACTCCTTGCGGCAGCACGTGGTCGGCCATGCCGTAGAAGGATGTGCCCTGATCGGCCAGCACCACGTTGCCCGGCGTCAGCGCCGAGCACAGCCGATCCCACAGAACCCGCTGGGTGAGTGCCGAGTTGCGATCTGGGGTGGGGGCGGGCGGTGCGGCCGGTGGCGGCGCCACGGCCGGTGACCTGATTCCACGCTCGGTAAGTATCGCGGCGAGCGCCTGTAGTGCAGCGCCCATTTCCAGTGGTGCGAACACTTCGTCGGCCACGCTGCTCTGATACTGGTCGATGTCGATGGTGCGCGCCGGGTCGATGCGCTGACTGAAGAATCCGCTAACCATGTCGGTGAACACCACGCCGGCCGTCACCAATACCGGCGCCTGTTCGATCGCGGTGCGCACCCGCTCGGCGCTGGCCGAACCGGCATAGATACCAAGGAAATTCGGAGAGCTTTCGTCGAGCAGACTCTTACCCCACACCAACGTGGCGTGCGGCACCACGTCGGCCGCCAGTAGCGCCTCTAACTCGCCGACCGCCTGCAATCGGTGCACCAACAGGTCCGCGAGCACCGTCAACTGATGGTCACCGATCAGCTTGGCGGCGGCTTCGGTGAACATGGCCAGCGCGCGTGGGCTGGTGCCCCCGCTGTAGCGCGGTAACGGGGCATCGGGCGGCTCGGTGGGGAAGCGGGCCACGTCGGTGGACATCAGCAGGTACCCGGGCCGTTTCTGTTCGCGCACCTCGCTGAGCACCCGGTCGATCTCGCGGCGGGCCGTTGCGGGCATGAGATTGGCTTGCGCACATGTGATTTCGCGGCTGATTCGGAAGAAGTGCTCGAAGTCGCCATCGCCGAGCGAGTGATGCAACGCCCGTCGGGTGGCCTGGGCATCCTTGGACGGACCGCCGACGATGTGCACCACCGGTACGTGCTCGGCGTAGCTGCCCGCAATCGCGTTGGTTGCCGAGAGTTCACCCACACCGAAAGTTGTTACCACAGCTGACATTCCGCGAAGGCGTCCGTAACCGTCGGCGGCGTAGCCGGCATTGAGCTCGTTCGCATTACCCACCCAGCGCAGCTTGGGATGGGCGACAATGTGGTCGAGGAACGCGAGGTTGTAGTCGCCGGGGACGCCGAAGATCTCGGTGACGCCGAGCTCCGCGAGGCGGTCCAACAGGTAGTCGCCGACGCTGTAAACGGATTCGGTCATGCCGTCGACGGTACGCCCCGGAGACGACATATCAGTGCAACGGCTATTCCCCAGGGACACGGCCCGCGATATCGTGCGGGCCATGGCAATCAAAGAATCCCGCGACATCGTCATCGAAGCCAGTCCCGAGGAGATCCTGGATGTCATCGCCGATTTCGAAGCGATGCCCGACTGGTCCGAACCGCATCAGAGTGCCGAGGTCCTCGAGACCGGGGCCGACGGTCGTCCGAGCAAAGTCAAGATGAAGGTGAAGACCGCGGGCATCACCGACGAGCAGGTGGTGGCCTACACCTGGGACGGCAACGAGGTGAGCTGGACGCTGGTGAATTCAAGCCAGCAGAAGGCGCAGGACGGCAAATACACCCTGGTGCCAAAGGGTGGCGACACGCTGGTGAAGATGGAGATCACCGTCGACCCGAACGTGCCGCTGCCTGGCTTCGTGCTCAAGCGAGCCGTTAAGGGATCTATCGATTCGGCCACCAAGGGATTGCGCGAGCGGGTGCTGAAGGTGAAGAAGGCGAAGTAACACCGGTGGTGGGCGGGGGCCCCCTGGCCGGGGTGCGGGTGATCGAACTGGGCGGCATCGGGCCCGGACCGCACGCGGGCATGGTGCTCGCCGACCTCGGCGCCGACGTGGTGCGGGTGCGCCGGCCCGGCGGCCTGCAGATGCCTGCCGAGGATCGCGACCTGCTGCACCGCGGCAAGCGAATCGTCGATCTCGATGTGAAGTCCCACCCCGACGTGCTGCTGGAGTTGGCGGCCAAGGCCGACGTATTGCTGGACTGCTTCCGGCCCGGCA
This sequence comes from Mycobacterium vicinigordonae, assembly GCF_013466425.1. NCBI lineage: Bacteria > Bacillati > Actinomycetota > Actinomycetes > Mycobacteriales > Mycobacteriaceae > Mycobacterium > Mycobacterium vicinigordonae. The sequence continues at coordinate 5,389,461 of NZ_CP059165.1, read as the reverse complement.
CCTGCGAACGGCTCGGTATCGGGCCCGACGAGTGCGCGGCGATCAATTCGCGGCTGATCTTCGCGCGCATCACCGGCTGGGGACAGGACGGCCCGCTGGCATCAAGGGCGGGACACGACATCAACTACCTGTCGCAGACCGGCGCGATGTCGTCGCTGGGATACCGCGACCGGCCGCCGACCCCGCCGCTGAACCTGGTTGCCGACTTCGGCGGCGGCTCGATGCTGGTGTTGCTGGGCATTGTGACCGCACTCTACGAACGCGAGCGGTCCGGCCAGGGACAGGTCATCGATGCCGCAATGGTCGACGGGGTCAGCGTGCTGGCCCAGGTGATGTGGACGATGAAGGCGACCGGCTCGCTGCGCGACGAACGGGAATCGTTCCTGCTCGACGGCGGTGCCCCGTTCTACCGCTGCTACGAGACCTCCGACGGCAAGTACATGGCCGTGGGCGCCATCGAGCCGCAGTTCTTCGCGGCGTTGCTGGCAGGGCTCGAATTGACGGTGGACGAGGTGCCGGCCCAACTGGAACGAGATTCCTTTCCACGGATGCGCGAGTTATTCGAGGCGAAGTTCGCCAGCCGGACGCGCGACGAGTGGACCGAGGTGTTCGCCGATACCGACGCATGTGTGACGCCCGTGCTGAGCTGGAGTGAAGCGGCAGGTGACGCCCATTTGCGGGGGCGGTCTACGGTGGTCAGCGCGCACGGCGTCGACCAGGCCGCCCCGGCACCGCGGTTCTCGCGAACACCCGGCGGACCCGTCGGCAAACCTCCCACCGAGACCACCCCGCTCGCCGAGATCGGGTGGTAACAGACAAATTGCTCCAACAGCTCCCGATGTCAGGACGACGTTGCTAGTTTTGAACGCGGTGGCCGTAAAAGCATCGCGAGAATTTCTTATTGAGGCGCCCCAGGAAGCCGTCATGGAGGCGCTGGCGGACGTCGACGTGCTGATGTCGTGGTCGCCGCTGCACAAGAGCATCGAAGTGCTCGACTATTACCCCGACGGCCGGCCGCACCACGTGAAGGCCACGGTTAAGATCCTGGGGCTTGTCGACAAGGAGATCCTCGAATACCACTGGGGCCCAGACTGGGTGGTGTGGGACGCAGGCAAGACCAACCAGCAGCACGCTCAACACGTGGAGTACAACGTCACCGCCGAGGGCCCCGAGACGACGCGGGTGCGCTTCGACATCACCGTCGAACCAGGTGGTCCTATCCCAGGTTTCATCGTCCGGCGAGCCAGTGAGCATGTATTGGACGCTGCCGCAAAGGGATTGCGTGAACGGGTGCTAGGCGAGTCGGATGGTGAACCCGCGGAGAAGAAGAAGTAGTGGCTGTTCAAGCGTCCTCCGAGATTGTCATAGACGCGCCGCCTGAGGCGATCATCGACGCGATCGCCGACATCGAGGCGTTGCCGGGTTGGTCGTCGGTGCACAAGCGGGCCAAAGTCGTCGACACCTGGCCGGACGGCCGCCCTCGGCATGTGAAGGTCATCGTCAAAGTGGCCGGCATCATCGACAAAGAGATCCTCGAATACCACTGGGGCCCGGACTGGGTGGTGTGGGACGCCAAGAAGACTCGTCGGCAGCACGCCCAGCATGGCGAGTACAACTTCAGCCGCGAAGCGGACGACCGGACCAGAGTGCGTTTCACACTCACGGTCGAGACCTCGGCGCTACTGCCGGAGTTCATGGTCAAGCGCGCCCGCGAAAAGGTTTTGTGGGTGGCGACCGAGGGTTTGCGCGAGCAGGTGGTCGCGCCTACTTAGTTGCGGCTTTGAGCGTGGCCAGCCGCCGCAGCGCCTCGTCGAGGGTGGCGTCGCGTTTGCAGAATGTGAAGCGCACCAAGTGGTTCCAGAGTTCGGCGGTATGTGAGTCCGGGTCGCAGAACGCCGACATGGGAATGGCGGCCACACCGACCCGTTCCGGCAGCGCCGCGCAGAACGCGGTGCTGTCGTGGTAGCCAAGCGGGCGCGGGTCGGCGCACAGAAAATAGGTGCCGTGGCTGTCGTGCACCGCGAACCCGATGTCACTCAGCCCGGTTGCCAGTCGATCGCGCCGGGCCTGCAGTTCGTTGCGGAGCGCGGCGACCCAGCGGTCCTGAGTGTCCAGCGCCAGGGCTACCGCGGGCTGGAACGGCGCTCCGCCGACGTAGCTGAGATACTGTTTGGCTGCCCGGACGCCGGCGATGAGATGTGCTGGGCCGCAGGCCCATCCGATCTTCCAGCCGGTGCAGTTGAACATCTTGGCCGCGCTAGAGATGGTGATCGTGCGCTGCGCCATGCCGTCCAAGGCGGCCAGCGGCAGATGCCGCTGCCCCTCGTAGACCAGGTGCTCGTACACCTCGTCGGTGATCACTAATAGGTCCGCGGCGGTAGCGATCTCGGCGATAGCTTGTAGTTCGGGCGGGCTGAGTACGGCGCCGGTGGGGTTGTGCGGCGAGTTGACGATCAGAGCTCGGGTGCGGGGTGTGACGGCACGGCGCAGCGCGTCGGCGTCGAGAGCGAAACCGCGGCCATCGGCGACCAGGGGTACCGGGACGCGGCGCGCGCCGGCCATCGCCACCACGGGTGAGTACGAGTCGTAGAACGGTTGGATCAACAGCACCTCGGAGCCGGGTTCTACCAATCCGAGCACCGCGGATGCGATGGCTTCGGTAGCGCCGACGGTGACCAGGACCTCGGTCTCCGGGTCGTACTCGATGCCGTAATGCCTGCGCCGCTGCGCGGCGATGGCCTGGCGCAGCGGCGCGATGCCGGGGCCGGGCGGATACTGATTGACGCCGGCGGCGATCGCATCCTGAGCGGCTTGCAGCATTTCGGGCGGGCCGTCGTCGTCAGGGAAGCCCTGCCCCAGGTTGACCGCGCCGATGCGCGCGGCCAGCGCCGACATCTCAGCGAACACCGTGGTGGCGTAGGGCTGCAGCCGCGGGACGGTCATGGTGGTCGAGCCTAGAGCGCGTGAGTTGCCCCGCCGAACGTCCGGCCAGGGTGCGCGGGCCGCCGGGAATCGGTCTGGCCGGACACTCGGCGCCGAAAAGGGTAGCTACAGTGATGCTGACCTGCGAACTTCCTCCCAACCAACAGGTTGGCCGAATGTCCTGTTAGGGTGCCTGTACTGGACCTACTCTGTAAGACGGATCCGAAACCCCTTTTGGAATAGGAAATCGACATGTCCGAAGAAGCCTTCATCTACGAGGCCATCCGCACGCCGCGCGGAAAGCAGAAGAACGGATCGCTGACCGAGGTAAAGCCGCTCGACCTGGTCGTCGGTTTGATCGACGAGCTGCGGCGGCGCAACCCTGACCTCGACGAGAACCTGATCAGCGACATCGTGCTGGGTGTCGTATCGCCGGTCGGCGACCAGGGTGGCGACATCGCCCGCACCGCGGTGCTGGCGGCCAAGATGCCCGACACGGTAGGCGGGGTGCAGCTCAACCGGTTCTGTGCCTCAGGCCTGGAGGCCGTCAACATCGGCGCCCAGAAGGTGCGCTCCGGCTGGGACGACCTGGTGATCGCCGGTGGTGTGGAGTCCATGAGCCGGGTTCCGATGGGCTCGGACGGCGGCGCGATGATGGCCGACCCGGCCACCAGCTACGACGCCTACATCGTCCCGCAAGGCATCGGTGCCGACCTGATCGCCACCATCGAGGGCTTCTCCCGCGACGACGTCGACGCATACGCGCTGCGGTCGCAGTCCAAGGCCGCCGAGGCGTGGTCGGGCGGCTACTTCGCCAAGTCCGTGGTCCCAGTCCGTGACATGAACGGGTTGGTGATCCTCGACCACGACGAGCACATGCGTCCCGACACCACCGCCGAGGGGCTGGGCAAGCTCAAGCCGGCGTTCGAGGGGCTGGCGGCGATGGCCGGCTTCGACGACGTGGCGCGCCAGCGCTACCACTGGGTCGAGAAGATCAACCACGTGCACACCGGCGGCAACAGCTCCGGCATCGTCGACGGCGCCGCACTGGTGCTGATCGGTTCCGAGGCGGCCGGCAAGTCGCAAGGGCTGACCCCGCGGGCGCGCGTCGTGGCGACGGCCACCACCGGCGCGGACGCCACGATCATGCTCACCGGCCCCACCCCCGCCACCCAGAAAGCGCTGGACCGAGCCGGACTGACCGTCGACGACATCGACCTTTTCGAGCTCAACGAGGCGTTCGCTTCGGTCGTGCTGAAGTTCCAGAAGGACCTGCGCATTCCCGACGAGAAACTGAACGTCAACGGTGGCGCCATCGCGATGGGGCACCCGTTGGGGGCAACCGGCGCCATGATCACCGGAACCATGGTCGACGAGCTTGAGCGCCGCAACGCGCGACGCGCGCTGATCACCCTATGCGTCGGCGGCGGCATGGGTGTCGCGACCATCATCGAGCGCGTCTGAGAGGGATTTAAAAAAGTCATGGCTGAGAACACGATTCATTGGAATAAGGATGCCGACGGCATCGTCACCCTGACGCTGGACGACCCGACCGGGTCGGCCAATGTGATGAACGAGCACTACCAGGAGTCGATGCACAAGGCGGTCGAACGCCTTGTCGCGGAAAAGGATTCGATCACCGGCGTGGTGATCGCCAGCGCCAAGAAGACTTTCTTCGCCGGCGGTGACCTCAAGGGCATGATCCAGCTCGGCCCGGAGAACGCGGGCGATGCGTTCGACACCGTCGAGAGCGTCAAACGAGATCTGCGCACCCTGGAGACCCTCGGCGTGCCGGTGGTGGCCGCCATCAACGGTGCCGCCCTCGGCGGTGGCCTCGAGATTGCCCTGGCCTGTCACCACCGCATCGCGGCCGACGTCAAGGGTCTGGTCGTGGGCCTGCCCGAAGTCACCCTGGGCCTGTTGCCCGGCGGTGGCGGCGTGGCCCGCACGGTACGGATGTTCGGCATCCAGAACGCGTTCATGAACGTGCTGTCGCAGGGCACCCGCTTCAACCCGAAAAAGGCCAAGGAGGTCGGGCTAGTCGACGAGCTGGTCGGCTCGGTCGACGAACTGGTGCCGGCGGCCAAAGCGTGGATCAAAGCCAACCCGGAGTCGCACACCCAGCCGTGGGATGTGAAGGGCTACAAGATCCCTGGCGGCACCCCGGCGTCGCCGGCACTGGCCGCGATCCTGCCGTCGTTCCCGTCGCTGCTGCGTTCACAGCTCAAGGGCGCGAACATGCCGGCGCCGCGCGCGATCCTGGCTGCTGCCGTCGAGGGCGCGCAGGTGGACTTCGACACCGCCTGCCGCATCGAGAGCCGTTACTTCACCTCGCTGGTGACCGGTCAGGTTGCCAAGAACATGATCCAGGCGTTCTTCTTCGACCTGCAGACCATCAACGGCGGTGGGTCCCGGCCAGACGGTATCCAGCCGGTCAAGATCAACAAGATCGGCGTGCTTGGCGCCGGCATGATGGGTGCCGGTATCGCTTACGTCTCGGCGAAGGCCGGCTACGAGGTGGTGCTCAAGGACGTCTCCTTGGAGGCCGCACAGAAGGGCAAGGGCTACTCAGAAAAGCTTGAGGCCAAAGCACTTGAGCGCGGCAAGACCACCAAGGAGAAGTCGAGCGCTCTGCTGGGCCGAATCCATCCGACAGCCGACCCCGCCGATCTGAAGGGCGTCGACTTCGTTATCGAGGCTGTCTTCGAGAACCAGGATCTCAAGCACAAGGTGTTCCAGGAGATCGAGGACATCGTCGAACCGAACGCGGTGCTCGGATCCAACACCTCCACGCTGCCGATCACCGGTCTGGCTACCGGCGTCAAGCGGCAGGAGGACTTCGTCGGTATCCACTTCTTCTCGCCGGTCGACAAGATGCCGTTGGTGGAGATCATCAAGGGCGAGAAGACATCTGACGAAGCGCTGGCTCGGGTGTTCGACTACACGCTGGCTATCGGCAAGACCCCGATCGTGGTCAACGACAGCCGCGGTTTCTTCACCTCACGCGTGATCGGCACCTTCGTCAACGAGGCGCTAGCGATGCTCGGCGAAGGCGTTGAGCCGGCTTCGATCGAGCAGGCCGGTTCGCAGGCCGGTTACCCGGCGCCGCCGCTGCAGCTCTCCGACGAACTCAACCTGGAGCTGATGCACAAGATCGCCGTCGCCACCCGCAAGGGCGTCGAGGACGCCGGCGGCAAGTACGAGCCGCACCCGGCAGAAGCCGTGGTGGAGAAGATGATCGAGCTCGGCCGCTCGGGTCGTCTCAACGGCGCCGGCTTCTACGAGTACCCCGAGGGCAAGCGGTCCGGGTTGTGGCCGGGCCTGCGGGAGACGTTCAAGTCGGGCTCCTCGGAGCCGCCGCTGCAGGACATGATCGACCGGATGCTGTTCGCCGAGGCTCTGGAAACTCAGAAGTGCCTGGACGAGAACGTGCTGACTTCGACGGCGGACGCCAACATAGGGTCCATCATGGGCATCGGATACCCACCCTGGACCGGTGGTAGCGCACAGTACATTGTGGGCTACGAAGGGCCGCACGGGCGGGGCAAGGCAGCCTTCGTGGCCCGTGCCCGGGAGCTGGCCGAGAAGTACGGCGATCGCTTTCTGCCGCCGGACTCGTTGACTTAACAAGTCGGCGTAAGCCAAGCAAAGGCCCCCGAAACAACGGTGTTTCGGGGGCCTATTGCTACCGGCCTCCGGGCCGTTGACCGAGCTTTGAGTGCGTTTGAAATCTAGATGGCCGCGGCCAAGCGGCGCCATTGCTCCCGGGGGAACTCTTTCGGGTCGGCCGTGAGGACTTGAACGCAGACATGGTCGGCGCCGGCAGCCTGATGCTCGGCGACCCGACGCATGATTGCGGCCTCATCGCCCCACACGATGATCGCGTCGAACAGCCGTTCGCTGATCTGCTTGATGTCGTCCTCGGAGAACCCGCTGCGCAGCATGTTGTTGGCGTAATTCGGCATCGCCAGGTAGCCGCGCAGCCAATCGGTTCCGATGCTGCGCGCCTCGTCGGCGTTGTCGGTCAGGATCGCGGTCTGCTCGGGCAGCAGCAGCGGGCCCTGTCCGAGTGTGGTACGGGCGGTAGCGGTGTGCTCCGGCGTGACCAGATAGGGGTGGGCACCGCGGGCGCGGGTTGCCGCTAGTGCCAACATCTTTGGACCTAGCGCTGCCAGTACCCGCCGGTCGCTGGACACCGGCGTGTCGGCGGCATCCAGACCGTCCAGGAACGACGCCGTCGCGGCCAGTGGTTTGCGGTATCGACCGGGAGTGCCGGCGTCGATCAGTGGGGCGTGGCTGACGCCGATCCCGAGCAGGAAGCGGTCGCCGTGTTCGGTGTTCAGCGCCGCGTAGGACTTGGCGGTGTCTTCGGGCGTGTGCATCCACAGGTTGAGGATGCCGGTTGCGATGACGGTGCGCTTGGTGGCGGCTAGTAGGCGGCCCACCGCCTCGAAGACCGCTCCGCCGACGTCGGGAATCCACAATGCGGGAAACCCCAACTCGTCCAATTCCGTTGCGGCATCGGTCGCTTCGGCTGCGTTACCGTAGCGCAGTTGACTACTCCATATTCCGACACCGTTGAGATCCATTCGGGGCCAGTCCTCTCGTCAGCGGCTTTGGTGCCATGTTGCCAAACGAGTAATCGGAGTATTGCATCGAGTCGAAGAGTCGCACACCCTTGGTGTTCAGCTTGGCGACGGCCCTGGTCAGGCTTGCGGGCAGCGCTGAGATCAGTTGCGCACCGCGGGTCAGGGCCCACACTCCGGCGGCGGAGCTAGGAACGATGCTCTTGGCCGCCGTGCGCGCGAAGGCGCGGCTGCGCCGTACCGCTTCGGCCATCTGCTGCTCGTAGCAGGCGAATGCCCGCGGATAGTCTCCGCCGGCGCGCGCCAGCTCCCCGGCGAGGACGTAGGCGCCGAGAACCGCGATGCTGGTGCTTCCACCGACCGCGGGACCGGGGCAGTACCCGGCATCGCCTACCAGCGCGACCCGTCCGCGCGACCACGCGTCAAGCTGCAATTGGATGATCGAGTCGAAGTAGAACGCCGGTGTGACGTCGAGCCCGTCGAGCCAGCGGTCGACCTGTGGATGCATCCCGGCCACTGCTGCGCGTAGTAATTGCTTTTGCCGCAACACATCCCGATGGTGATACCGCAGTTCTTCCTTGCTGCGGAACAAAAACAGCGCGCGAGCGTCCTGCAACGGCTTGGCGGTGTAAATGCCGGCCATCCGGCCTGCCGCCAGATGAACGACCATTTCACCTTCGCGTGCAAGGGATTTCGGTACCGACACGACGGCAAGATGGCCGCCGAGAAACCTGGTGTGGCCGGCGTCGCCACCGAACACCAGACTGCGCACGTTGGAGTGCAATCCGTCGGCGCCGACGATCACGTCGAAGTCGCGTGGCTTGTTGTGCTCGAATGTCACTCGGCCGTCGGGGGAGATGGCGATGATCGAGTCGCCGAACAGGTACTCGGCGTCGTCTCGGGTGGCGTTGTAGTAGACCTCGCTGAGGTCGTCGCGCATGATCTCGACGTGTCGGTCGGACGAGGCGGCGTAGACCTTGGTGAGGTTGACGTGTACCGGCCGTTTAGCGCCATGGCGCCGCAGCGTCAGCTCGGTGGTGCCGGTCTGCAGCGCCTCGATTTGGGGCAGCACGCCCATCTTCTCCGAGATCTCCATCGCAGGCCGGAACAGGTCGACGGCGTGGCCGCCGGTTTTGCGGAGTTGTCCGGCCCGCTCGACGACGGTCACGTCGAAACCATGCCGGATGAGCCAGTACGCGAGGACCGGACCCGAGATGCTGGCGCCCGAGATCAGGATACGCATGATCAGCCTCCTTACTTAACGTTAGGTAAGCGTATCCCATGATTTTACCTATCGGTAGGTCAGTTAATCTGGTCAGGTGACCAAGCCCAGGTCAGACACCCGGCAGCGCATTCAGGACGCGGCACGCTCACTGTTCGCACGACAGGGTGTGCAGCGCACCAGCCTGCAGGACATCGCCGACGAACTCGGGATCACCAAGCCTGCGCTCTACTATCACTTCGAGTCGCGCGAAGACCTGATACGCAGCATCGTGGTGCCGCTCATCGAAGAGGGGCAGCTGTTCGTCGCCGAGTGGGAGGCACGCGGCGAGGTCGATATCCGCGAACTCCTGGAAGGCTATTTCGACTTCCACTACCGGCACCGCCAGGACCTGATCGTGGTGCTGACCGAGCTGACCATGCTGGCCGACCTCGGCCTGATCGACACCGTGATCGCCTGGCGCGAGCAACTCGGACGGCGAGTTTTCGGCCCGACTCCGACGCTGGCGCAGGCGACACGCGCGGCGGTTGCTTTCGGCGGATTGCAGGACTGCTGCATGCAATTCCCCGAAGCCCCGTACGACGAGTTGCGAGCTCGTTCGGTGGAGGCAGGGCTGGCCGCGCTCGGGGTCGGGCAGGTCTAAAGTCAGCGCAATGCGCTTCGGACTCTTCATCCCGCAAGGCTGGCGAATGGATCTCGTCGGCGTCGAACCCGAGCGGCACTGGGAGGTGATGCGCGAGCTCGCCACGTACGCGGACGGCGGTGCCTGGGATTCGCTGTGGGTCTACGACCACTTTCATACCGTGCCGCTACCCAGCGACGAAGCCACCCACGAGGCGTGGTCATTGATGGCGGCGTACGCGGCGGTCACCACGCGGATCAAACTCGGCCAGATGTGCACCGCGATGAGCTACCGCAACCCGGTCTACCTGGCCAAGGTGGCGGCCACCACTGACATCATCTCCGGTGGCCGCGTCCAGATGGGTATCGGTGCCGGCTGGTACGAACACGAATGGCGCGCTTACGGTTACGGCTTCCCGTCGGCGGGGGTGCGGCTGGCCCGGCTGGACGAGGGCGTGCAGATCATGCGCGATGCGTGGCGGCACGGCAAAGTGAGCTTTGACGGCAAGCACTACCAGGTGGACGGAGCGATCGTCGCACCCAAGCCGTTGCAGGACAAAGGAATTCCGTTGTGGATCGCCGGCGGTGGCGAGAAGAAGACACTCCGCATCGCCGCGCAGTATGCGCAGTTCACCAACTTCACCCCGGAGCCGGAGGCCTTCGCCCATAAGTCGCAGATACTTGCCGAGCACTGCCGCAGTCTTGGGACCGACTTCGACGCCATCGTCCGGTCGGCCAACTTCACCGCGGTCGTCGGCACCTCCGAGGCCGACGTTGCAGACCGGGTTCGGCGAGTTCGGGATCGGCTCGCTGGTTATATGCCCGAGTCGCTGGCTGAGTCGATGGTGGGTGCCATCCCCGACTCGGCGTCGGGCACGCCCGAACAGATCATCGAGCGGCTGGCGAAGGCGCGCGACATCGGCTGCGAATATGCGATCTGCTACTTCCCTGAGGCGGCATACGACCGATCCGGGATCGAGCTTTTCGAGCGGGAAGTGATTCCCGCGCTCGGCGCGCCGGCCGACTAGTCGTCGGCGCCGAGGAGCGCCGGTAGCAGCCGCTGCGAGAATCAGATTTCCACTTTTGCGGAACGCTGTTGTACCGTCGGGTGAGTCGCATTGTCCCGTGTCCGACGGAGGATCCTCGATGCAGAAGGCACTCGCCCCGGAGATCTCGACCTGGCCCGACGAGAACCCACAGCTGATCGGTAGTCGCTGCGGCGCCTGTGACGCCACCACCTTCCCCGTACAGCAGCGCTGTCCGCGTTGCAGCCTGGGGGAGATGAGCGATGTTCTGTTGCCGCGGCGCGGCACCGTCATCGCGTGGACCACGCAGGGGTTTCCACCCGGCGCGCCGTATGCCGGTCCGACCGGCAAGGACTTCGTGCCGTTCGGCGTGGGCCTGGTGCAATTGGGTGACGTGGTTCGTGTCGAGGGCCGGCTCACCGAAAACGACCCCGCCAAGCTGCAGTTCGGCCAGGAGGTCGAGTTGACCATGGTGCCGCTCATCACCGATGAGAACGGCGACGAGGTCATGACGTTCGCATTCCAGCCGGTCGGAACGGGAGCCTGAGATGACCAACGACGTTGCGATCATTGGTGTGGGGCTGCACCCGTTCGGCCGATTCGAGAAGACGGCCATGCAGATGGGCGCCGAGGCCATTCAGTCCGCCCTGACCGATGCCGGAGCGGAATGGAAGGACATCCAGTTCGGCTTCGGCGGTAGCCACGAGGTCTCCAACCCCGATGCGGTAACCCGGCTGGTCGGGCTGACAGGTATCACGTTCACCAATGTGTTCAATGCCTGCGCCACCGCCGCGAGCGCGATTCAGCAGACCGCCGACACCATCCGGCTGGGCAAGTACGACATCGGAATTGCGATCGGCCTGGACAAGCACCCGCGCGGCGCCTTCACCGACGACCCCGCCAAACTTGCGCTACCGCAGTGGTATGCCCAGAACGGGCAGTTCGTCACCACCAAGTTCTTCGGGATGAAGGCCAACAAGTACCTGCACGACCACAACATCTCTCAGGCCACCTTGGCCAAGGTGGCCGCGAAGAACTTCCGCAATGGTGCACTGAATCCGAATGCGTTCCGCCGCAAGCCGATTCCAGAAGAAGAGATCCTCAACTCGGCGGTGCTCAACTACCCGTTAACGCAGTACATGTTCTGCGCGCCCGACGAGGGCGCGGCGGCGGTCATCATGTGCCGCGCCGATCTGGCACACAAATACACCGACACCCCGGTGTACGTGCGGGCTTGCGAAATTCGCACCCGACGCTACGGCGCCTACGAGGTACACGCCACCTTCGCACCGCTCGACGAGGACGTCTCCCCGACGGTGTATGCGTCCAAGGCGGCTTACGAGGCCGCGGGCATCGGGCCCGAGGACGTCGACGTGGCCCAATTGCAGGACACCGATGCCGGTAACGAGGTCATCCACATGGCCGAGACGGGCCTGTGCGCCGACGGCGAGCAGGAAAAGCTGATTGCTGACGGTGCCACCGAGATTCACGGCTCGATGCCGGTGAATACCGACGGCGGGTTGATCGCCAACGGCGAACCGATCGGCGCCTCAGGACTACGGCAGATGCACGAGTTGGTGCGCCAGCTGCGCGGTGAGGCCGGCGAGCGTCAGGTGCCGGGAAATCCGCGGGTTGGGCTGGCACAGGTCTATGGCGCGCCGGGTACGGCGTCGGCGACCATCCTGTCCCTCTAGGCCCCCGCCGAGCAGACGTAAAAGCACCGTGGAACACCTGTTCCACGGTGCTTTTACGTCTGCTCGGCGTACGGAGTCGCGGCAGGGAGTTCGCGGTAGGGGGTGAGCTTTAGATGGCGGGGCCGAGTAGGTCGTCGGCGTCGCGGATGATGTAGCCGTAGCCCTGTTCGGCCAGAAAGCGTTGCCGGTGGGCAGCGTACTCGGCGTCCAGGCTGTCGCGTGCTACCACCGAATAGAAGATCGCCCCGCCGCCATCGGACTTAGGTCGAAGCAGCCGGCCCAGTCGTTGGGCCTCTTCCTGGCGGGACCCGAAGGTCCCCGAAACCTGCACCGCCACAGACGCTTCCGGTAGGTCGATGGAGAAGTTCGCGACCTTGGAGACCACCAGTGTCGAGATCTCACCGCTGCGGAACTTGTCGAAAAGCTCCTCGCGCTCCCGGGTCTTCGTTGATCCCTGGATCACCGGTGCGTCCAATTCGGCGCCAAGTTCCTCGAGCTGGTCGAGGTAGGCGCCGATCACCAACGTCTGCTCGCCGGGGTGATTCTTCAGAATCGATTTGACCACAGCAATTTTGGTGTGCACCGTCGAGCACAGCTTGTAGCGCTCCTCGGGTTCGGCGGTGGCGTAGTTCATCCGCTCGCTGTCGGTCATGGTGACCCGAACTTCCACACACTCCGCGGGTGCGATCCACCCCTGCGCCTCGATATCCTTCCACGGCGCGTCGTACCGCTTCGGCCCGATCAGGGAGAACACGTCACCCTCGCGGCCATCCTCGCGGATCAGAGTGGCTGTCAACCCGAGTCGCCGCCGCGACTGCAGGTCCGCGGTCATCCGGAACACCGGCGCCGGAAGCAGGTGCACCTCGTCGTAGATGATTAGGCCCCAGTCGCGGCTGTCGAAGAGTTCCAGGTGGCGGTACTCCCCTTTACTGCGGCGGGTGACCATCTGATACGTCGAGATGGTGACGGGCCGAATCTCCTTGCGCTCGCCGGAATACTCGCCGATCTCGTCCTCGGTCAGCGACGTGCGCGCGACCAGTTCGCGCTTCCACTGCCGGGCCGCCACGATGTTGGTGACCAGGATCAGCGTCGTCGCTTGGGCCTTGGCCATCGCCGCGGCGCCGACCAGAGTTTTGCCGGCCCCGCAGGGCAGCACCACCACGCCCGACCCGCCGGCCCAGAACGAGTCGGTGGCCAGCTGCTGGTAGTCACGCAGCTCCCAGCCGTCGGGCTGCAGGCTGATCGGGTGTGCCTCGCCGTCCACATACCCGGCAAGATCCTCTGCGGGCCAACCGATCTTGAGCAACATCTGCTTGACCCGGCCGCGCTCGCTGGGATGCACGACGACGGTATCGTCGTCGATGCGGGCGCCCAGCATCGGCGCGATCTTCTTGTTGCGGAGCACCTCCTCGAGCACCGCGCGGTCCAGGCTGATCAGTGTCAGGCCGTGGGCAGGGTGCTTGACGAGCTGTAGCCGGCCGTACCGGGCCATGGTGTCGACGATGTCGACCAGCAACGGTTGGGGTACTGCGTAACGGGAGAAGCTGACCAGCGCGTCGACCACCTGCTCGGCATCGTGGCCGGCTGCCCGCGCATTCCACAGCGCCAACGGCGTGATGCGGTAGGTGTGCACGTGCTCGGGCGCGCGTTCCAGCTCGGCGAACGGCGCGATGGCGGCGCGTGCTGCACCGGCCAGCTCGTGATCTACCTCAAGCAGCACCGTCTTGTCGGACTGCACGATCAACGGTCCGTCAGTCATTAGTTCATTATCGTCGGTGGACCGACAGCTATCGTTCGTCGGGCGACATCACCGAGGTGATGCGGTGGATGGCGAAGTCGCGCAGACGTCCGGACGCCGAGTCGAACGCCATCAGCTGCCCGCCCTTGACCACGATCGGGGACACCACCCGCTGGGTTGCCACCCCGGCGGCATCGAGATAGCCGATAAGCACCGTTTCCTGGTCTTTCGCGGCGCGCTGCAGTAGCGAGATGGCGACGGCGGGATCGACGCGGATGTTGCCGAAGGGTGCCGCGGTCACCGTGCGCAGGACCGCCACCACCGCCTGCAGCGTGTCGGTGCTGGGCTGCGACGGCGGCCGGTAGGGTCTGCGGCGCTGCGGTGTGGGCACCCGGGCACCACGGCCGCGCACGTCGACGATCGCGCCCGATGAGTCCTCGGCGGCCGGGGCGAACCCCGCCGCCCGCAAAGCCGTTAACACCTCGGCGATCGAGGCCGGAGACACCGCCACCGTCGGGGCCAGTGCCCGTATCTGCAAATCGGCGGCATCGGCCGCCGAGACCGCCTGGGCCAGCAACGCCGGGTCCTCGCAGCGCACGAATGAGGACGCCATTCCTATCCGAAGCTGCCCGTGCCGCCGCGCGACATCGTCGATCAGATAGGTGAGTCCCTGTGGCACCGGTGTTTTCGAGTGGTTGGCGAAGAACGCCTGCATCCAGTCCCGGGTCTTACCGACGTCCAGAGCGTGCCGGACCGATTGCTCGCTGACCCGGTAAACCATTGCCGCACCGGCGGATTCGATTGAAGCGACAGTGGCCAGTTCGTCGGCCAATTCGCGTTCCAACGGACCTGGCACCACCACCGTCAGGTCGGCCTGCACCAGGAAGTGATCGATCGGCTTCGGCAGCGCACGGACCATCGCGTCGACCACGGCGCCGCGATCGTCGTCGGCGTCCAGCAATGCCCGTCCCGGTGTGCTGATCGCCCCGCGCCCCACCAGACCCAGCGACTGCGCTTCGGACAGCAAATCGGCGACCGGCCCGGGTTGCAGCCGACGGGACCAGCGTGGACGGCGCCAGATCAACGCCGCCGACGCTGTTGTCTCGTTGACCCCGGCGCCCTCGGGCAACTCGGCCAACATGCCGAGCAGTAGCCGCCGGTCCAGCGGGGCTGCGGTGGAGAACAACGAGTCCGACAGTGCACCATAAGTTTTGCCGTCGGGCCCACGTGTGCCGATCAGTGTGGGCCGGCCCGGCAGGTCCAGCCAGGTGTCGGCCAGCAGGAGCCAGCGGTCGGCGGCCGACAGTGTGGTGTACCGATCGGCCGCTGTGGTGGGCGCCCAGTACGGTCCCTCACCGTAGGTCGGTTCCGGATCGGGCATGCCGCTGCCGATCAGGCCGGCGGCCGCCGCCAGCTCGAGGATCAGGCCCACGCCTGGTTCGTCGATGCCGGTCGACTTGGCCAGCCGCTTGATCTCACGAATCCCGAGCCCGCCGCTGCGCAGCTCGGCGACCGGTGTGGCGCTGAGGTTTTCCAGCAGCACGTCGACCTGTCGCAGCAGATCGATGACCGCGCCGGCGGCCGCGGCGTCGACGTCGGCGGGCTTGGTGGTCGAAACCACCGGATCGGGCGCGGTCAGCTGGATCGGACCGGGGTTCTCACCGCGCAGTACCTGACCGACGTGCCGAGGCAAGATGACCGTCTCGGCGTCGATGCGGCGCAGCAGCCCCGCGGAAAGCAAGCGCGGCACCGGCCGGTCCGGGGGAGCGCCGGGAGCGGCGTCGCGGGTCCGCCCCATCGGCGAACCCTCGAGCAGTTTGTCCAAGACGTCCCGCTCGGGTGGGTCGAGGCCGTCGACCAGGGCGGCGATCTCGTCGGCGCTGTGCGAGCGGTCCTCCAGGGTCACCTGGCCGGGATGCCACGGCAGCGCCGTCCCGGTGTCGCCGGCCACCCGCACTGCGGCGTCACCCCACGCCAGGGCGCGGTACTTGAGGTCGTCCAGTGCGGCAAGCACGTCCGGCTGTGGAGCGTGGTCGGAGATCAGGGCCAACAGCTTGGCCACCGGCACCGGCTCGGCGTCGGCCTGCAGCACCAGTAGCGCATCGAGGACCGCCAGGCGCAGGAAGTCGAGGTCGTCGGTCGCAGCCTTTATCGACTGTCGCGCCTGCGCGCGCGCAGCCAGCGCGGCGATGCTGCCGGGCGGGGGCTGGGCAAGGTCCGGCCGCAGCTCCAACAGCAGGATCAGTCGCTCGTCGGGCAGGTCGGCCAGCCAAGACCCCAGCGGGATATCCGGGGAATGTTCGGTCATTGCTGATCAAGCGTAGGCCCGACCGGTGGCCTACCGTCGCGTACGGTGCGCGGACCTGTCAGAATGGACCGCGTGGCTGACGCAGGCAAGGCAAAGTATGTGGACAACGGCTGGCCCACTACGGACCCCGACGACCACGCGGTGAGCGAACTCGTGACCGACCGAACGGGTGCACTGTCACCCTTCGGGGAAGTGGTGTTCCCGGTGCCCGCCGAGGAGTTGCCCTATGTACATCCGGTGACCATTGCCACCTGGTAGTCGTGTCCGGGTCGGCTGACCACAAAGCAGTTCCCGCGCTGTCCCACTTGGACGAGCGGGGTGCCGCGCACATGGTCGACGTCACCGCAAAGGACACCACCCGTCGCATCGCCGTCGCGGCGGGTGCACTGCGCACCTCCTCGACTGTGGTGGCGCTGATCTCGACGGGCGGTCTACCCAAAGGCGATGCCCTGGCCACCGCACGGGTCGCGGGCATCCTCGCAGCCAAACGCACCAGCGACCTGATCCCGCTGTGTCACCAGCTGGCTCTCACCGGAGTCGATGTCGAATTCACCGTGGGCACCTCAGATATCGAGATCAACGCGACGGTACGCAGCACCGACCGAACGGGGGTGGAGATGGAGGCGCTTACCGCGGTCAGCGTGGCAGCCCTGACCCTCTACGACATGATCAAAGCGGTCGACCCGGCTGCGCGCATCGACGATGTCCGGGTGCTGAGCAAAGAAGGTGGTCGCAGCGGAAGTTGGGTGAGGTGATGAGCCGATCCGCACGAGTGGTGATCGCGTCCACCCGGGCTGCTTCTGGTGCCTATACCGACGAATGCGGTCCCATCATCACTGAATGGCTTGAAGAACAAGGATTTTCACCAGTTGAGGCGCGCGTGGTCGCCGACGGAAACCCGGTCGGCGATGCCCTGCACGACGCTCTCGACGACGACGTCGACCTCGTCATTACCTCGGGGGGCACCGGCATCTCGCCCACCGACAGCACACCCGAGCAAACCGTTGCGGTGTTGGATTACGTCATCCCGGGATTGGCCGACGCAATCAGGCAGTCCGGGTTGCCGAAGGTGCCGACGTCGGTGCTGTCGCGCGGGGTCTGCGGGGTGGCCGGCAACACGCTGGTGGTTAACCTGCCGGGCTCACCCGGTGGGGTGCGGGATGGCCTCGGGGTGCTGGCCGGTGTGCTCGACCACGCGCTGTCGCAACTCGCCGGCGAAGACCACCGGCGATGACACTGGTCCTGCGCGCTGCAGTGACCGAACAGCCGATCCTTCTCGCCGAGCACGAGGCCCTGGTGGGTCACCAGTCCGCGGGGGCGGTCGTCGGCTTTGTCGGCATGATCCGTGACCACGACGGCGGGCGCCGGGTAGTGCGACTGGAGTATTCCGCGCACCCATCGGCGCCCGAGGTCTTCACCGAGGTGGTTGCGGGCGTGGCCGGCCAGGCCAGCGGCGTTCGGGCGGTGGCGGCCAGCCACCGCGTCGGGGTGTTGCACATTGGGGAGGCTGCGCTGGTGGCCGCGGTGGCGGCCGACCATCGTCAGGCGGCGTTTGCTACCTGTGCGCTATTAGTGGACACCATCAAAGCGCGACTACCGGTGTGGAAACACCAGTTCTTCGACGACGGCTCCGAAGAGTGGGTCGGCTCGGCCTGAACCGGAAGGCGCAGGCCGAGCCTGACGGTTACAGGACGGGACCCGCCACGAGCGCGTCGAGCGCGTCGTTGCCGGCGATGCCGTGTCCCACGATCGACTGCCACAGCTGCTGTGTGTAGCCGACGGTGGACACCTCGTGGACCCCGGTGGGGTTGCCCGTGTCGCCGGGCTGCAGGCCGGCTTCGACGACCGCCGGAGCAGGAGTCAGGTCGGCCGGTGCCGGGGGTAGGTCGGCGGGTGCCGGGGGTAGGTCGGCGGGTGCCGGGGGTAGGTCGGCGGGTGCCGGGGGTAGGTCGGCGGGTGCCGGGGGTAGGTCGGCGGGTGCCGGGGGTAGGTCGGCGGGTGCCGGGGGTAGGTCGGCGGGTGCCGGGGGTAGGTCGGCGGGTGCCGGGGGTAGGTCGGCGGGTGCCGGGGGTAGGTCGGCGGGTGCCGGGGGCAGGTCGGCGGGTGCCGGAGGCAGGTCGGCGGGTGCCGGAGGCAGGTCGGCGGGCGCGGGCGCTAGCTCGTTACCGGCCATCTGGACCGGCGCCGGGGCCTCGTCCACGGGCGGTGGCAGCTCACCGTTCGCGGGGGCCTCCTGGGGCGGGTCGAACGGGCCGAAACCAGCCGGCTCGGGGGAGGGATTGTGGGGCGACGGGCCCGACAGCCCGGTGCCGCACACCGGCCATGCACCGCGGCCTTGGGTCGCCAGCACACGCTCGGCGACGGCGATCTGCTGGTCTTTGGTGGCCATCTGCGCCGACGGGGCGTATTCGCTGCCGCCGTGCGAGGCCCACGTGCCGGCCGCGAACTGCACGCCGCCGTAGAAGCCGTTACCGGTGTTGATGGCCCAGTTGCCGCCGGATTCGCAGCGGGCTACAGCGTCCCACTCCGCGTCCGTGGCTGCGGTCGCCTGGCCGGCCATGGCGATGGCGCCGCCACCGAGGACGGTGCCCGTGAAGGCGATCTTGGCGACGCTGACGCTCGAAGTAGTGGGCTTGCGGTGCCGTCCACTCATACGTCCAGAAAATCCTCTCGTGTACACGCCTGCGAGGTCAGCTGTCGGGTTCGGGTGGGAGAGGTCACCCGGCCGGATCGCAGCTGTCGCCACGACTTCGGCTTCACCCCAAGGGGCCGCGCACGGCCCCGGTCCGATCTCGGTGGACCTGGTGGGTCCCCCGCCTCCATCCGCGGGTCGGAATCCCTCGACCTACTGGATGGAGCTCGGCGCGTAACAGGTGAGGGAGAGTCCGTCTCTTGGGTTGGCTGACGAACCTCCCGAGACGGTAGCGGGTTACGGCGGTCCCGTCACGTCGAGTTGAAACCGGCGTTTTGGTCACACTTAGCGCGAATAACAGCAGGAGCGGTATGCGTTTACCCAGCTCATGCCGGCCGAAATCGGAGCGTAGCCGGGCCGTTATCTTTCCGTTATGTGAGACATTTCACACTTTTCAGCCGCCGGCGAAGGGCGGGAGTACGTCAACAGTGTCGCCGGCGGATAACACCGCGGCCTCATCTCGAACAGCAATTCCGTCGCGTAGATAAGAGCAGCGTTCCAAAACCGTTGCCAGGCGGGTACCCCGACTCTTCAGTTTCTGAACCAAGCCGGCCACTGTGGTGCCGGTTGGCAACCCGACCGATTCCGATTCGACACCTGCGGCCGCCCGGGCAGCCGCGAAGTACCGGACTGTCACCTTGAACCGGACGCCCGTCGAAGACGCCTCAGCGGGAGCCTCAGCCACCGATAGCGCTCATCGGACGATCGGGCTGTACAAACCCGGGGTCGTTGATGCCGTGCCCTGCGGGCTTGGCCCACATCGCGTCGCGCCACGCCGCCTCGATGGCGTCATCGTCGGCGCCGCCGCGCAGCAGGGCGCGCAGGTCGGTCTCTTCGGTGGAGAACAGGCAGCTGCGGATCTGCCCGTCGGCGGTGAGTCTGGTCCGGTCGCAGGCCGCGCAGAAGGCGTGCGAAACCGAGGCGATGACGCCGAACTTGGCGGCGGGCGTGCCGGGGCCGGTGTCGACCAGCCAGAGTTCGGCGGGAGCCGACCCGCGGGGCGTCGGGTCGGGTTGCAGCCGGAAGTGCGGTCGCAGCGCGGCCAGCACGTCGTCAGCACTCAGAGCGGCGTTGCGGCGCCAACGGTGGTCGGCGTCCAGTGGCATCTGCTCGATGACCCGCAATTGGTAGCCGTACCGCAGGCAGTACCGCAGCAGCTCGACAACGTCTTCGCGACCGGTTGCGGGGTCGAGAACGGCGTTCACCTTCACCGGTGCCAGCCCAGCCTCCGCGGCGGCGGCCAGTCCCGCCAGCACGTCGGCAAGGCGGTCGCGGCGGGTGATGGCCGCAAACTGCGCGGGGTCGATGCTGTCCATCGACACGTTGACCCGGTCCAGGCCCGCCGCTGCCAGCGGGGCCGCCCGGCGTGCGAGTCCGACGCCGTTGGTGGTCAGCGATATCTCCGGGCGGGGCACGAGGCGGTCCGCGGCCGCGACGACCTCCTCGAGGTGGCGGGCCAGCAGCGGCTCGCCGCCGGTGAATCGCACGCTGGTGACGCCAAGTCGGGTCACCGCGATGCGCATCAGGCGGGCCAGCTCGTCGCTGCGCAGCAGCTGGTCGTCGGGCAGCCAGTTCAGGCCGTCCGCGGGCATGCAGTAGGTGCACCGCAGATTGCAGCGGTCGGTGAGTGAAACACGCAGGTCGGTAGCGACACGGCCGTACGTGTCCACCAGCGGCCCGACGCCCGGCGGCCGCCGGTGTTTGCTGGTGGTGGGTATCCGGGGCAGTCCCAGCGCGATCAGCGTCATGCGTGCGCTCGGGCCGGCCAGTCGGCAGGGACGATCTCTTTACCCAGCGGAACCAGCGACACTGGGATCATCTTCAGGTTCGCCAACGCCAGCGGGATGCCGACGATGGTCGCTGCCATGGCCAGCGCGCTGGTCAGATGACCGATGGCCAGCCACAGCCCGCACAGCACCAGCCAGATCACGTTGCCGATCAAGGCGCCCGATCCCGTGCCCGGCTTGTCCACGATCGTGCGGCCGAACGGCCACAACGCATAGGACGCAATCCGCAGCGATGCGAAGCCGAACGGAATGGTGATGATCAGCAGGAAGCAGACGAGCGCGGCCAGCAGGTATCCGAGGGCCAACCAGAGGCCACCGAACACCAACCAGATGACGTTGAGAATAAGGCGCATAGTCTCCTCCAGCGGTACCGCCAGCGTACCGAGTTCCGGGTAAACCGGGATGCCCGGTCGCCAAGCGGCCGAGTAGGATCTGTGATCGTCATCGCGTCCTGCGCAGGCGGGGCGCGTCTTTGTGTGGGATACCTATTCCGTCAGACAAGCAGGTGAGAGCAGTGCCGACCGGCAAAGTGAAGTGGTACGACTCCGAGAAGGGGTTCGGCTTCCTGTCGCAGGAGGATGGCGAGGACGTCTACGTCCGTTCGTCGGCGTTGCCCGCAGGTGTCGAAGGGCTCAAGGCGGGTCAACGCGTCGAGTTCGGCATCGCTTCTGGACGGCGGGGGCCGCAGGCGTTGAGCCTCAAACTGCTCGATCCGCCGCCGAGCCTGTCCCGGACGCGCCGTGAGGCCTCGCGGCGGGAAGCGCCGGCCGAGCACAAGCACAGTCCGGACGAACTGCACGGCATGGTCGAAGACATGATCACCCTGTTGGAGAGCACCGTGCAGCCCGAGCTGCGCAAGGGCCGCTACCCCGACCGCAAGACCGCCCGGCAGATCTCCGAAGTGGTCAAGGCGGTCGCGCGGGAGTTCGAGGCTTAGCAGGCCGTTAGCTGCGCGTATCCGTTCCGGAAGCGGGTACTCAAAGCCTCGTCTACAACGTCAGCGAGGAGGCGGCGATGGCAGAGCAAGCGCAGGTCACCGAGGAGCAGGCGAGAGCCGTTGCCGAAGAATCTCGCGAGAGTGGTTGGGATAAACCGTCTTTCGCCAAGGAGCTGTTTCTTGGCCGCTTCGGGCTGGAGCTGATACATCCCTTCCCCCGGCCACCGGACGACGAGGAGAAACGCAGTGCGGAATTCTTGGAGAAGTTGAAGGAATTCCTTGGCACCGTTTCGGGCAGCGTCATCGAGCGTGACGCGCGGATCCCGGACGAATACATCGCGGGGCTAGCCGAACTGGGCTGCTTTGGGATGAAGATCGGGTCGGAGTACGGCGGTCTGAACATGTCTCAGGTCGCCTACAACCGGGCGCTCATGTTGGCGTCGACAGTTCATCCCAGTCTCGGTGCGCTGCTGTCGGCTCACCAGTCGATCGGGGTGCCCGAACCGCTCAAGCTCGCCGGATCCGATGAGCAGAAGCGAAAGTTCCTGCCGCGGTGCGCCGCCGGGGCAATCTCGGCATTCCTGCTGACAGAACCGGACGTGGGTTCCGACCCCGCACGGCTGGGCTCCACGGCGACACCCATCGACGACGGGCACGCCTACGAGTTGGAGGGTGTGAAGCTGTGGACCACCAACGGGGTGGTAGCCGAACTGCTGGTGGTGATGGCCCGGGTCCCGAAGAGCGACGGACATCGTGGCGGCATCAGTGCCTTTGTCGTGGAGGCTGATTCGCCGGGCATCACCGTGGAACGACGCAACCAGTTCATGGGCCTGCGCGGCATCGAGAACGGCGTGACGCGGATGCACCGCGTCCGCGTTCCTGCCGAGAACCTGATCGGTCGCGAGGGCGACGGTCTGCGCATCGCGCTGACCACGCTTAATGTGGGTCGGTTGGCGTTGCCGGCGATGGTGACGGGATCGTCGAAATGGTCGCTGAAGATCGCCCGCGAATGGTCTAGCGAGAGGGTGCAGTGGGGCAAGCAGATCGGCAAACACGAAGCGGTGGCCCGCAAGATCGCCTTCATGGCAGCGACCACGTATGCGCTGGATGCGGTGGTCGAGTTGACTGGTCAGATGGCAGACGAGGGCCGAAACGATATTCGGATCGAGGCGGCGCTGGCCAAGCTGTGGTGCAGCGAAATGGCTTGCCTCATCGCCGACGACCTGATGCAGATCCGCGGCGGCCGTGGCTACGAGACGGCGGAATCGTTGGCCGCGCGCGGGGAACGTGCCGCACCCGTGGAACAGTCCCTGCGAGACCTGCGGATCAATCGCATCTTCGAGGGGGCCAGCGAGATCATGCGCCTGCTCATCGCGCGAGAGGCGGTCGACGCGCACCTGAATGCCGCAGGCGACCTCGCCAAGCCGGACGCCGACCTGCGGCAGAAGGCGGCAGCGGCGCTTGACGCCAGTGGATTCTACGCAAAGTGGTTGCCCAAACTGGTGTTTGGCGAAGGACAACGGCCCAGGGCGTACCGAGACTTCGGCACGCTGGCAGCGCACCTGCGCTTCGTCGAACGTGCCAGCCGCAAGCTTGCCCGCAACACCTTCTATGGGATGGCGCGCTGGCAGGCCAAGCTGGAGCAGAAGCAGGGATTTTTGGGCAGGATCGTCGACATCGGCGCCGAACTTTTTGCGATGGCGGCTGTTTGCGTGCGGGCCGAGGCTCAGCGGGCGGCGGATCCGGTGGTCGGCAAGCAGGCCTACGAGCTCGCCGAAATGTTCTGTCAACAAGCAACTTTGCGGGTCGATGCACTGTTCGGTGCGTTGTGGACCAACACCGACAGTAGTGATGTGCAATTGACCAACGATGTGCTGGACGGTCGCTACACCTGGCTGGAAGCCGGCATCCTCGACCAGTCCGAGGGCACTGGGCCGTGGATCGCCGACTGGGAGCCGGCTGAGTCCGCCCAGACCAACCTGGCACGCCGCGTCCTGTCACCACACGCGCAGGGACGGCTGTAGCTGTCGGCGACGAGGATCGGAGCACAATCGTACTCATGTCCTCTTATGTGGCCGGCACGGGCGAATTCAACCGCGACACCAACTACATAACCACCCGGATCACGGGCGACGGTCGCGACGGGTATCCGGTGGAACCCGGCAGGTACCGGCTTGTGGTCGCCCGCGCTTGTCCGTGGGCCAACCGCACGATCATTGTGCGACGGTTATTGGGTCTGGAATCGGTTCTCTCCATTGGATTTTGCGGTCCGACCCATGACGAGCGCAGCTGGACGTTCGACCTTGATCCCGGTGGTGTCGACCCGGTGCTAAAGATCCCGCGGCTTCAAGATGCCTACTTTAAGCGGTTCCCCGGCTACTCCAAGGGCATCACCGTCCCGGCGATCGTCGACATTTCCACCGGGGCTGTGGTCACCAACGACTTTGCGCAGATCACCCTCGACCTCTCCACCGAATGGACCGCCTACCACCGCGAGGGAGCGCCCCGGCTCTATCCCGAAAAACTGCGCGCCGAGATCGACGAGGTGAGCAAGAGGATCTACACCGAGATTAATAACGGTGTCTACCGCTGTGGGTTTGCCGGTTCGCAGCAGGCCTACGACGCGGCCTACGACCGGTTGTTCACGGCGCTCGACTGGGTCAGCGACCGCCTGGCCGACCAGCGATTCCTGGTGGGTGACACGATCACCGAGGCCGACGTTCGGCTGTTCACCACGCTGGCCCGCTTCGATCCCGTGTACCACGGGCACTTCAAGTGCAATCGGGCCAAGCTATCCGAGATGCCGGTGTTGTGGGCCTACGCTCGAGACCTGTTCCAGACTCCAGGTTTCGGGGACACCACCGACTTCGTCCAGATCAAGCAGCACTACTACATAGTGCACGCCGACATCAACCCCACTCGCATCGTGCCCAAGGGGCCGGAGTTGTCCGGCTGGTTGACGCCGCACGGCCGAGAAGCATTGGGCGGCCGGCCTTTCGGAGAGGGTACGGCACCGGGTCCGACGGTCGAGGGTGAGCGGGTGCCGACCAGTCACGGCGCGTAGCCGGCCTGACTTCGGTCCCTTCCTTGCGGGGTACATTTCTGTATGACCCCTGGATAGTCCGACTTGGCTCCAGATCGACCCGATCGCCCCCGGCTCGACGACCCGGCGACGAACGGCATGCCGGGCCGGATCAGCCCGTCCATTCGCCGCGCGTGTGAACTCAACTGGTGAAAGTGATCACCTTCGCGACACCGCCGTCGGTTCATCGCGCGTCTGCCAAGTTGATGTGTCAGAAGGTAACGCGCACAGACCATTCGGCGTGCGGCGGAAATAGTTCTTCACCGTTGTAGATCAGCTTGGTCAGCAGTTGCACTACCACCCCGGTCAGCCGGCCTCGCTGCGGGTCGACGGTGGGGATGGTGACGGCCAGGGTGCTGTTCGGCCGGAAGATGGTAGTGGTGTCCTTGGTCGGATCCTCGTAGGTCTGAAGCAATTTCCACGGTGCGCGACCGATCGCCTCAGGCACCGAGAGCTGCACCGGGTAACGTTCGCTCACCGGCAATTCGCCCTGCGTCCGCGGTTCCTGACAATCATTGAGATTCAGGACGTTGCAATACATGTAGGGACCCACCCGGGTCAGGTGGCCGTTCGAATAGGCGCTAATCACCGGGTAGGACGGGCCGCGATCACGCAGCAGCAGCCACGTTCCGACCCCTGCCCCGGCGGCAAGCACCACCACGCTCACGAGCAGCGCGACGACGCGGGGTTTCACCGCGCCCCTCACTGGGGCATCGCTCGAGTTGACGGAGCGCTCCGGCGCCAACCCTCCTGCTCGACCATGATCGGCCGGTTACCGCCGAGCCCTGGGATCAACGAGCGGCCCTGGAAGCTGACGACGGTCTGGGCCAGGCCCAGAATCAGTAGCGCGCTGACCGCGGTGAATCCCACCCAAAGGTCCGTGTAGACCAGCACGCCCAGGGCGCCTCCCAGCACCCATGCCAACTGCAGGGTCGATTCGGAGCGCCCAAAACCCGAGGCGCGCGACTCCTCGGGGAGATCGTGTTGCAGCGACGCGTCCAGCGATGCCTTGGCGATGGCGCTGGATCCCGAGGTGACCAGCGTGGCGACGGCGACCATGATCAGATGCCCGGCCACCGCGGCGGCCAATGCGAACGCGGTGACGACCAGCGTGCATCGCACCACCAGCACCGCCGGCCGGCCCAGTTTCAATCGCGCGCTGGCGAAATTGCCGGCGAAATTGCCGACGGCGGCCGCCGCGCCGATCATTCCCAGCATGGCCAGCTGAACCCAGCCGTCGGCGTCGTGCGCCTTGGCGACGAACGCCGGATACAGGAACAAGAACCCGACCATCACCTTGATCGTGCAGTTGCCCCATAACGAGGTGATGATGTTGCGGCCCAACGGCTGTCGAGGCTTGTCTTTGGCAGGCTTTAACTCGGTGTGCCAGCTGCGCCGCACCGTGTCGGTGTCACGGTGATAGCTCAGGGTGGCGGGGACCTCACCGGCGGTCACTTCGACCCAACTCGGGATACGCATGGACAACAGCGCCCCGGCAATCGTGATGCCGACGACGACGAACAACGCCCCGGGCAGCTTGAACAGGTGCGTGCAGGCGAACTCCACGCCGGCCGCCACCGCGCCGCCGGCGATGGTGCCACCGAGCAGGCCGAACACGGTCAACCGGGAATTGACCCGCACCAGGTCGATGCTGGGCGGCATTACCCGAGGCGTCACCGCGCTGCGCAGCACGCTGAAGGATTTGGAGAACACCATCATGGCCAGCGCGCAGGGGTAGAGCACCCAGGACGGGAAGCTGCCGGTTGCGCCGTCGTAATTGATGATCAGCACCAAGGCCAGCGCGGTGCGCAGCGCGAAGGACATAGCCAGCGCGACGCGGCGGCCGTGCTGCAACTTGTCCAACGCCGGTCCAATCAGCGGGGCGATCACGGCGAACGGCGCGATAGTGATCAGCAGGTACAGGGCCACTTTGGACTTGCTCTCCCCGCTTGCCGCCGCGAAGAACAACGTGTTGGCCAGGGCGACTGCCATCGCGGAGTCAACGGCGAAATTCGCCATCACCGGCCAGGTCAGCGCTGTGAGCCCGGACTTGTCGGCACCGTCTGCGGTGGCGGCCCGCTGCACCATCCAGTACATCCGCGAACCCATTTCACGGCTACGCATCGCCGCGGCACGGGTGACGGTGATGCGCTCCCCGTTGGTGAAGTTGCGTGGCGGGGGCGCGTTGTCGCGACGGGGCGGTGGTTCCTGGCCCAGCGGCGGCAGGTACCTGTTGGAGCTGGGCATGGGTGGTGGCCGGCGGGACCGCCGGTGGTCGGCGTCGCCCGCCGGGTAATTGGCCATCCCGGGATGTTCCTGAAAGGATCCTTCGTCTCGGGTCCGGCGGCCCGGGGGTGGGGCCGTACGGCCCGGTTGATCACGCCTCGGTCCAGACACGGTTCAATTCTGTCTTATGTCGACTGCTGGTGGAGGAAACCGGTGTGGCTCGGCCGACGTGTCTTCCGGCAGTATTGGTGAGGCAATGCAGAGAGGTGAAAGCGTGACCGGACCCATCGAGGAGTCCCCCCAGCCGGCTGGCGCCGTAACGGCGACGGCTTGGCCCGACGAGATCGCGGGGGTGCTCACGGGTGCGGCCGAGCTGGCCAGGGCCGCCGTCGCGGAGTTCAGTGGCCCAGAGACCGTCGGCGACTACTTGGGCGTCAGCTACGAAGACCCGAACGCCGCCACCCACCGTTTCCTGGCGCACCTGCCGGGTTACGTGGGTTGGCAATGGGCCGTCGTCGTGGCCTCCTACGTTGGCGCGGATCACGCCACCATCAGCGAGGTAGTGCTGATTCCAGGGCCCACGGCGCTGCTGGCGCCCGAGTGGGTGCCGTGGGAGCAGCGGGTGCGGCCGGGCGACCTGGGGCCCGGGGATCTGCTGGCACCGGTCAAGGACGACCCGCGGCTGGTGCCGGGCTATCGCGCGAGCGGTGACTCAGAGGTTGACGATGTCGCCTACGAGCTGGGGTTGGGTCGCCGTTGGGTGATGAGCGCCTGGGGTCGCGCGGATGCCGCCGAGCGCTGGCATGAGGGTGACTACGGGCCGGATTCGGCGATGTCGCGGTCGACCAAACGGGTCTGCCGCGACTGCGGCTTTTTCCTGCCGCTGGCGGGGTCGCTGGGCAGGATGTTCGGGGTGTGCGGCAACGAACTCTCCGCCGACGGCCACGTGGTGGACAAGCTGTACGGGTGTGGCGCGCACTCGGACACCCCCGCCCCGCCGGGGACTGGCTCGCCGATGTACGAGCCGTACGACGACGGTGTGCTGGAGGTCGTTCAGGCGGCTGTGGTTGCCGAGCCGGCGGCCGAAGAGACCGTGGCCACGCCGATTGCGGACGACCCGGTGACCGAGGAGCCCGTGGTGAACGAGCCGGTCGCGGACGAGCCTGTGACGAACCAGCCGGTCGCGGACGTGCCCCTGACGGACGAGCCGGTCGCGGACGAATCGGTGACTGCGGAACCGGCCACAGAGCACACGAGCGTGGAACGCGCCGCCGAGGCGCCGGTCATTGAGGTGCAGGCCGCCGAGGAACCGCCCACCGACTAACCCTTCTCGGCGGCCGCCTTGATCTTGGCGAGCGACGTCTGCATACCTTCGACCAGCTCGCGTTCAAAGCTGCTAGTCCCACCCATCAGCGCGTTGACAGACATGCTGGAAAATGCGGTGACGCCGTTTTCGGCGTGCCGGCTCTCCGTCAGCCGGGTGCCCTCGCCGTGTGGCTCGAGTTCGTAGGTCCAAATCGTCCGGTTGGTGTCGACCCGGAAAGCCAGCTTTTGCTCCGGGACGACTTCCACAATTGTGCTGGTGGTCGGCCAAAACAGCTTGTTGCGCCGATTGAAGTTCAGGGTGCGGGTGCCCGCGCGCAGCGGGCCGAACTGTCGCATCCACCGGCACTGCGGGCTCCACTGCGGCATTCGCCGCAGGTCGGAGATCAGCGCCCACACCTTCGCCGGCGGCGCGTCGATGTCGACTTGTGCTTGTAAGAGCGCGGTAGGGGTGGCCATCAGTCCTCCTGTTTTTGTTCGAGATATCTTTCGAGCCCGGATTGCGCACCGCGCGCGCCGCGTCGGGCGGCGGCCAACTGCAGCACGAAGATGCTGGTGCCGAGCGCTGAAACGCCCAGGCCGGCGATGGTGATAGGGCGCCAACTTTCGAGGCTGGGGACCAGGAATGCGACGGCGGTCGCGACCGCCCAGCCCAGCGCGCCGACGATGATGATCGGCCATATTGTCAGCATCGCCGGCGGTAGCGGCGGCGGCTGGGGTTCGGTGCTCATCGCGTTTCAATATTAGTCCGCGGCCAGGCGGCGCGTGGCGTCGACTTATCGCCGCGTATGAGGGCTCAGCGCAGGAGGGAGCGTCCCGGTTCGCCGTTTCTCATCGCTGTTAGCCAGGTTCCGTTGTAACCTCGCGCTGTGCCTGACAGCGATGCGCGCCTGGCCGCCGACCTGTCGTTGGCCGTCATGCGGCTTTCCCGTCAGCTTCGGTTCCGAAACCCGTCGTCGCCAGTGTCTCTGTCGCAGCTGTCGGCGCTGACCACGCTGGCTAACGAGGGCGCGATGACGCCCGGCGCGCTGGCCATTCGCGAACGCGTACGGCCGCCCTCAATGACCCGGGTGATTGCGTCGCTGGCCGACGAAGGCCTGGTGGACCGCGCACCACACCCGGTCGACGGTCGTCAGGTGTTGGTGTCGGTGTCGGAGGCCGGCGCCGAACTGGTCAGAGCTGCCCGGCGGGCCCGGCAGGAATGGCTTGCCGATCGACTGTCCACCCTGGACGACGAGCAACGCGAGATCCTGCGTAAGGCCGCCGATCTGATGTCGACGTTGGTCGACGAAAGTCCGTGAGGTCACCGGACATCGATGTCCAGGACGTCACCGACCCCGACGACCCGCGCCTCGACGACTTCCGCGACCTGAACAGTGTCGACCGCCGCCCGGACCTGCCCACCGGCAAGGGCCTGGTGATCGCCGAAGGTGTGCTGGTGGTGCAGCGCATGCTGGCGTCGCGGTTCACTCCGCGGGCGTTGTTGGGCACCGAGCGCCGACTCACCGAACTCAAGGACGACCTGGCTGGTAACTCGGCGCCCTACTATCGGGCCTCGGCCGAGGTGATGGCGCAGGCCGTTGGCTTCCATCTGAACCGGGGCGTATTGGCTGCGGCGAGCCGGGTTGCCGAGCCGACCGTCGCCCAGGTCGTCGACGGCGCCCGAACCGTGGCCGTGTTGGAAGGCGTCAACGACCACGAGAACCTGGGTTCGATCTTCCGCAACGCCGCCGGTCTCGGGGTGGATGCGGTGGTGTTCGGCAGCGGCTGCGCCGACCCGCTGTATCGCCGCGCGGTGCGGGTCTCGATGGGCCACGCGTTGCTGGTGCCCTACGCCCGCGCCGCGCAATGGCCCGCCGACCTGGCCCGGCTCAAGAATCTGGGCTTTCGGTTGCTGGCGATGACCCCGCACCACCAGGCGCTCCCGCTGCCGGAGGCGATGGCCGCTGTTGCCGACGATCCGGTCGCGCTGCTGGTGGGCGCCGAGGGTCCGGGGTTGACCATTGCTGCGTTGCAGATCAGCGACATGCGGGTCCGGATTCCGATGTCGCGGGGCACTGACTCGCTAAACGTGGCGACGGCCGCGGCGCTGGCGTTCTACGAGCGGACCGTCGATCGCCGCGAGGGTTAGGCTTCCGGTCGTGAGCGACGAGTCCGTGCCGTGGGGAACGGGTCTGGCGGTGGCCGGGTTCGTCGCCGCTGTGGTCGGCACGGCGATCGTGGTGCTCAGCCTGGGCCTGATGCGTGTTCACCCGCTGTTGGCCGTCGGCCTCAACATCGTGGCTGTCGGGGGATTGGCGCCGACCTTCTGGGGATGGCGCCGAACCCTGGTGCTGCGCTGGTTCGTGTTGGGTGCCGGGATCGGAGTCGTCGGCGGCTGGTTAGCCCTGGTGGCGTTAACGCTGTCCGCTTGAGCGGACGCCGAGTAGCACGTCCTCCCAGGCCGGGATGGCCGGCTTGCCGCGCCGGGCCTGGGCGGGAGGGTCGGTCGGTGCGGTTGGTACGGCGGATTCCGGCGCAGCCTGTTGGGCCGGCTGGGCCGACTGCTCGGCGGGATCGAAGGCGAGGTGTGCCACCGGCGCCAGCTGGCGAGGCTTGAAGTCCGGGTCGATCAGCTCGCTGGCCGCGTCGTCGATCGCGGTGACCATGCCGCCGTGCGCGCCGGGGGTGAAGCGGAAGTGGGCGACATTGTCCGACCGGCCTGCCTGCCAGCCCAGTTGTACCGTCCAGCGCCCGTCCTCGTTGCGCCATGCGTCCCAGGTGAGCTTGTCGGGACTCAGGCCGCGGCCCACTAGCGATGCGGTGACGGTTTCCAGCAGGCTCAGCACCGCGGGTCCATCGGCCAGCACCGGGTGTGCGGCGGTTGCCAGCTCGGCGGCGCGGTAACGCTCCAGCAGAACCGGGTTGGCGAACCGCTGGATGCGGGCGACGTCGGATCCCGACGCGGCGGCCACCTGCTCGACCGAAGCGCCGGCCCGGATCCGGGCTTGAATCTCTTTGGGGCTCAACATATTCGTCACCACGATGTCGAGGGCAGGTTGCTCAGCGGGCATCGGCTCGCCATTCAGCGCGGCGCGTAAGCGGTCGTCGGCGGGCAGCTTGAACTTCTCCGTCGGGGAGGCGCCCTCGCAGAGGACGAATTTGCCGTCGGGGTCTAGCCCAACCACCTTGAGTTCCCGCATGGCTTCTCCTCGCAGGCTCCGTGCAGGTCAGCGCCGGACCCGTCTCGTGCGCACTCTAGTGCGCCGAACGCTGTTAACCTCGCTGACACGCGGGAGGGGTCAGAGCCGCTCGACCACCCAGTCGACGCAGGCGATCAGTGCGCTGATGTCGTCTGGGTCCACCGCCGGGAACATGGCGATCCGCAGCTGGTTGCGGCCGAGTTTGCGGTACGGCTCGGTGTCGACGATGCCGTTTGCCCGCAGTGTCTTGGCCACTGCTGCCGCATCGACCTCGTCGACGAAATCGATGGTGCCCACCACCTGCGAGCGCAGCGCCGGATCGGCGACGAACGGCGTGGTGTAGGAGCGCTCCTCGGCCCAGCCGTACAGCCGCTGCGACGAGTCCGCGGTGCGCTTGACGGCCCAATCGAGCCCGCCGTTGCCCAGCAGCCAGTCGAGTTGCTCGGCCAGCAACACCAGCGTGCCAATCGCCGGGGTGTTGTAGGTCTGATTCTTGACGCTGTTCTCGATCGCGATCGGCAGCGAAAGGAAGTCCGGCACCCAGCGCCCGGACGTTGCGATCGCCTCGACGCGAGCAAGGGCTGCCGGGCTCATCGCGGCCAGCCACAGGCCGCCGTCGCTGGCGAAGTTCTTCTGTGGCGCGAAGTAGTAGGCGTCGACCTCGGTGATGTCCACCGGCAAGCCGCCCGCACCCGAGGTGGCGTCGATGACGACGAGTGCGTCACCGGAGTTGGCGGGCCGGCGCACCGGCACCGCGACACCGGTCGACGTCTCGTTGTGTGCCCAGGCGATCACGTCGACGGACGGGTCGGACTGCGGCTCGGGGGCGCTGCCCGGGTCGGCCTTGATGATGATCGGGTCGCCGACGAACGGGTTCTTGGCGACCCCAGAGGCGAACTTCGCGCTGAATTCGCCATAGGTGAGATGGAGCGAGCGCTTGTCGATCAAGCCGAACGCTGCGGCGTCCCAGAAGGCCGTCGCGCCGCCGTTGCCCAGGATGATCTCGTACCCGTCGGGCAGGGAGAACAGTTGCGACAGCCCGTCACGTACCCGGCCCACCAGATTCTTGACTGGGGCTTGGCGGTGCGAGGTGCCGAACAAAGCCGCGGCCGAGGTGCTCAGCGCCTTCAGCTGCTCGGGTCGCACCTTGGACGGGCCGCAGCCGAAGCGTCCGTCACGCGGTTTGAGGTCGGCAGGAATCTCGAGGGAAGTCGTGAGCTGTTCAGCCATGACGTTCAGGGTAGTGAGCGGCGAGGGGTCACCGACAAATCGGGACCCTCCGCGGTCAGAAACCCCCTGCCTGGTGTGACTTGGACCATAGCGGGCCGCCACGTGCGGGCTAGGCCACAGTCGCTGGCTGCGGTCTGGTGGATTCCCGGTACCGGCGGTATCGTGTTGTTTACACGTCCGATGTAAACACCTCGTTTGGGGAGGCTTGAATGGCTAGGACGCGCATGGTTCGACGTTGGCGCCGCAACATGGAAGTTCGAGACGACGCCGAGTACGTGGAAATGCTCGCCACACTGTCCGAGGGGTCTGTGCGGCGGAATTTCAATCCGTACACCGATATCGACTGGGAGTCGCCGGAGTTCGCTGTTACCGAGAACGATCCCCGGTGGATCCTCCCGGCGACCGACCCGCTGGGCCGCCACCCCTGGTATCAGTCGCAGCCCGACGACGTGAAGATCAAGATCGGGATGTGGCGCCAGGCCAACGTGGCCAAGGTCGGCCTGCACTTTGAGTCCATCCTGATCCGCGGCCTGATGACTTACACCTTCTGGGTGCCTAACGGCTCGCCGGAATACCGCTACTGCCTGCACGAATCGGTCGAAGAGTGCAACCACACCATGATGTTCCAGGAGATGGTGAACCGCGTGGGTGCCGACGTTCCGGGCATGCCGCGCCGGCTGCGCTGGATATCGCCGCTGGTGCCGTTGGTGGCAGGACCGTTGCCGGTAGCGTTCTTCATCGGCGTGCTCGCCGGCGAGGAGCCGATCGACCACACCCAGAAGCAGGTTCTGCGCGAGGGCAAGGCGCTGCACCCGATCATGGAGCGGGTGATGGCCATTCACGTGGCCGAGGAAGCGCGCCACATTTCCTTTGCGCACGAATTCCTGCGCAGGAGGTTGCCGAATCTCAACCGGCGGCAGCGGTTCTGGGTCTCGCTGTACTTCCCGCTGACCATGCGGATTCTGTGCAATGCGATCTTGATTCCGCCGAAGGCCTTCTGGGATGAGTTCAACATCCCGCGCTCGGTGAAGAAGGAACTGTTCTTCCGGTCGCCGGAGTCGAG
Organism: Mycobacterium vicinigordonae; assembly: GCF_013466425.1. Lineage (NCBI taxonomy): Bacteria > Bacillati > Actinomycetota > Actinomycetes > Mycobacteriales > Mycobacteriaceae > Mycobacterium > Mycobacterium vicinigordonae. The sequence continues at coordinate 5,355,823 of NZ_CP059165.1, read as the reverse complement.
AAAGTGGTTGCGCGACATGTTCTCCGACGTCCGGATGCTGGCCTACGACACCGGGCTGATGGAAAACCGGTCCGCCCGCCTAATGTGGCGGCTCTGCAAGATCAACGGCAAGCCGTCGCGTTACCGTAGCGAGCCGCAGCGGCAGCACCTGGTCGCTGTGCCCGCCGCCTGACAAGTCCGCGAGTTAACTTGTGCCGCACGTAATTACCCAGTCGTGCTGCAATGACGGGTCGTGCGTTTTCGCGTGCCCGGTCAATTGCATCCACCCATCCCCGGACGAGCCGGGCTACGCGACATCGGAGATGCTCTACATCGACCCGGTGGCCTGCGTAGACTGCGGCGCCTGCGTGAGTGCTTGCCCAGTTGGCGCGATCGTGCCCGACAGCAAGCTTGACCTCAAACAGTTGCCATTCGTGGAGATCAACGCGTCGTTCTACCCGGAGCGGCCCGCCGGCGTGAAGCTGCCGCCGACCTCGAAGCTGGCCGCGGTACTCCCGGCCGCCGCTGTGAGCGCACAACACGAGCCGCTGACGGTCGCCATCGTGGGATCGGGGCCAGCGGCCATGTATGCCGCAGACGAACTCCTGGTGCAACAGAACGTGCGGGTCAACATCTTCGAAAAGCTGCCCACACCATACGGTTTGGTGCGAGCTGGGGTGGCGCCTGATCACCAGCACACTAAGCAGGTGACTCGGTTGTTCGACCGGGTGACCGCTGATCGGCGGTTTGGGTTCTTCCTCAATGTGGAAATCGGCAACCACCTGAGCCACGCTGAGCTGCTACAGCATCATCACGCGGTGCTGTACGCGGTGGGTGCGCCCAACGATCGTCGCCTCAACATCGAGGGAATGGGCCTGCCAGGCACCGGCACCGCTACCGAGCTGGTCGCCTGGATCAACGGACATCCCGAGTATTCCTCCCTGCCAGTCGATCTCAGCCATGAGCGGGTGGTGATCGTCGGCAACGGCAACGTCGCACTGGACGTCGCGCGGGTGCTCACCGCCGACCCAGACGAGTTGGCCCGCACCGACATCGCTGATCACGCCTTGAAGGCGTTCGAAAAATCGGCGGTAAGGGAGGTGGTGATCGCGGCCCGCCGCGGACCCGCCCACTCGGCATTCACCCTACCCGAGCTGATCGGCCTCACGGCTACCGCTGAGGTGGTGCTCGACGCCGAGGACCACCGGCTGGTGCAGCAGGACCTGGCCACTGTGTCGGATGCACTGACCCGCAACAAGTTGGAGATCCTGCACGCGCTAGGCGACAGCTCGTCGCCGGCATCAGGACCGCGTATCCGGTTGGCGTACCAGCTGACACCCCGCCGTATCCTCGGTGAGGCGCACGCCACTGGCGTCGAGTTCGACGTCTCTGGCACCGACGAGGTGCGCCGCATTGACGCGGGCCTGGTGCTGACCTCGATTGGCTACCGCGGTAAGGCAATTCGCGACCTCCCGTTCGACGAGTCAGCCGCCGTCGTCCCCAATGAGGAGGGCCGCGTCATCGATCCTGAGACCGGACGGCCCGTCGTGGGCGCCTACGTCGCAGGCTGGATCAAGCGTGGGCCCACCGGCTTCATCGGCACCAACAAGTCCGACTCGTTGCAGACCATCCGGGCGCTGGTGGCCGACTTCAACGAGGGACGCCTGACCGCCCCGGTTGCCAAACCCGCGGCATTACGGAAGCTGGTGGCCCAGCGCCAGCCGGCCGTCGTGGACTCTGCTGGGTGGCGAGCCATCGACGCCGCCGAAATTGCGCGCGGTGGTGAGGATGGGCGGCCGCGGGTCAAGTTCACCGATGTCGCCGACATGCTTGCGGTAGCTGCCACCGCGCCGCAGCCGCCTACCCGGGGACGACGCCTGCTGGCACGGCTTCGGCGCTAGCTGTACCCGCTCGGACAGGTTACGCAGCTGTAGGCGTCCCACCGGCGAATACGGCACCAGCAACAGCGACAAACTAGTCTGCCTGGGCGCACATGGCTTTCTGGATCTCGTCGTAACTGACCTCGCGCACAGGCTGTCCCAGTGACCAGTTGTGCCCGAACGGATCGGCGACCACGCCGTAACGGTCGCCCCAGAACTGGTCTTCCAACGGCATCACCTCGGTGGCCCCGGCGTTGAGCGCGCGCTGGAACTTGGCATCGACGTCGGTGACGGTCAGGTGGATAGTGACTGCGGTGCCACCCAGCGCCTTCGGGGTCATCGATTGGCCGCTGCACATCTCCGGGAAGTCGTCGGCGAGCATCACGGTGAAGCCGTTGATCTGTACCGCGGCGTGGATCAACCGGCCATCCGGCCCAGGCACCCGACCCAGCTCAACCGCGTCGAACGCCTTGACGTAGAAGTCGATTGCGGCGGCGGCGTTGTCGACGACGAGGTGGGGGGACAGTGCGGGTTGGACGGTGATGGCCATGGTCACTCCTGATGCTCGATGTGCGGTCGCTCGTATTGACCAGGGCGGTGCCGAAAACTCATCGCTTAGGCAGCAGATTGTCTTACTCGTTCGCACTCGCTGGTATCACCAGCCGTGCAATCAGCGCCGGGAAATCGCGGCCCGGTTACGTTCGCGGCAATAGGGTGAGCGGATCACACGGGGGTGGCGACGGCGTCCCAACCCGGCACGGATTCCGGGCTGCGGGGGTCCGGGCCCACGTAGATCGCCGACGGGCGGACCAGCTTGCCGAGCCGCTTCTGTTCAAGAATGTGTGCGCACCATCCTGCGGTGCGACCACAGGTGAACATCGCCGGCATCATCTCCGCCGGTACCCCGGCGAAATCGAGGATGACGGCCGCCCAGAACTCCACGTTGGTCTCGATCGGCCGGTCGGGGCGGCGTTCCCGCAATTCGGCCAGGGCCGCCTGCTCGAGCGCGGCAGCGACCTCGTACCGCGGCGCATTCAACCGTTTGGCTGTGGCGCGCAACACCCGGGCGCGCGGGTCCTCGGCGCGGTAGACGCGGTGCCCGAAGCCCATCAGCTTCTCGTTGCGGTCCAGAATGCCCTTGACCAGACCGCGGGCGTCGTCGGTGCGCTCGACTTCCTCGATCATCGGCAGCACGCGAGCCGGGGCACCACCGTGCAGGGGGCCGCTCATCGCTCCGATGGCGCCGGACAGGGCCGCAGCCACGTCGGCCCCGGTAGAGGCGATCACTCGCGCGGTGAAGGTGGATGCGTTCATCCCATGCTCGGCCGCCGACACCCAGTAGGCGTCGATCGCTTCGATGTGCCTGGGGTCCGGTTCGCCCTGCCAGCGCGTCATGAAACGTGCTGTGACCGTTGAGCATTCGTCGATGACGCGCTGGGGAACCGCGGGCCGGTAGATGCCGCGGCCAGATTGCGCGACGTAAGACAGTGCCATCACCGACGCGCGGGCCAGCTGGTCGCGCGCGGTGGGTTCGTTGGTATCCAACAGCGGTTTGTATCCCCAGATCGGCGCCAGCATCGCCAGGCCTGCCTGGACGTCGACCCGCACGTCGCCGGTGTGGATCGGTAACGGGAACGGCTCGGCCGGCGGCAGCCCGCGGCCAAAGTCTCCGTCGACGAGGAGTGCCCATACATCACCGAAGTGGACGCGGCCCACCAAGTCCTCGATGTCGACACCGCGGTAGCGCAGTGCGCCGCCATCCTTGTCCGGTTCGGCGATCTTGGTGGTGAATGCCACCACACCTTCTAAGCCTGGGACAAAATCCTCGGGGACCACTGTCATGGGGCTTGATTCTTGCACCCGTCCGCAGGCCCGTTACTACCGGCTGGTAACCGGCGGCGAGTAGCGTGGGCGCGGTGACCGGAGCTGAGCAGAATCGCCTGGCTGGGATGCGGGCGGAGTACGGATCCGTCGAGAAGGATGGAAGCACCGATCTCGACGCGAACTGGCTGGCGGACGGTTGGTTGGCGCTGTTTCGTAGGTGGATGGCCGACGCCGAGAGCGCCGGAGTTGCCGAACCCAACGCCATGGTGGTGGCCACCGTCCTGGATGGGCGGCCGGTGAGCCGCTCGGTGTTGTGCAAAGGAGCCGACGAAAACGGGATCACGTTCTTCACGCACTACAACTCGGCCAAAGGCTTGGAGCTGTCGGCGACGCCGTATGCGTCGGCAACCTTCCCGTGGTATCGGCTGGGGCGTCAGATCCACGTTCGGGGTGCGGTCACCAAGGTCGCGGCAGAGGCGACTGAAGAGTACTGGTCGAAGCGGCCGCGTGGCTCGCAATTGGGGGCCTGGGCCTCGCATCAGTCGCAGCCGATCGCGTCGCGTGCGGCGCTGCTCGAGCAGCTGGCCACCGTGACTGCGCGGTTCGCTGACACCGAACGGGTGCCGGTTGCGCCGAACTGGGGCGGGTACCTGATCGCGCCCGAGGTAATTGAGTTCTGGCAGGGCCGAGAAGACCGGTTGCACAACAGGATTAGGGTCTGCGACGGCGTGGTGGAGCGACTGCAGCCGTGATGCCCGTGGGGTCGTTTGCCCCGCGTTCAGGCCACGCCCGGGCCAGTTTCATGACCGTCATCCCCGTTGCGAGTCCGGCGATGCATCATCGCGCCTGTGCCGTTCTCGCGGTGGGTTATGTCCTAGGTGAGCGGTCGAACTCGTCGAAGCGGGCGAGAGCGGCATCGAGATCAGCCTCGTCGAACATTTCGCACCGGCTGAGCAACTCCCCTTCGATCATGAAGAGGACGGTGATGCGCCACTCGGCTTCGAAGCCCATAGATGTAGTCCCGCTCGCCACATGAGTGACGACCGCACCGGTATCGGTCAATCGATGAACAGTCTCAACGTAGAGGTTGTTGTGCGTCGTTTCGTTCAACGCGGCGCGCAGGTAAGCCCTGAGGTCGCCAGGCCCGACCGGGGCCAGGGGTCGGTGGTCGACGTCCACGAAATCAGTTGCTGTCAACGGTATTTCGTGCTTGTTGAGGGACGCGTATGCCCCGGTGAGGACTGACCAGGTGCGAGCGTGGGCGGCGACCTCACCGGCGAGGTATCGGGCCTCGAGTTCGGCGAAAGCGGCCTCAAGGTCGTCGACGTCGAAGGTGATCAGAGCGACAATCCGCTCGTCGGAGGCAATCTCGAGGATGCTGAGTACTTCGGTGAGGTTAGCCTCGGGTCCCAGTTCGCTATCTGAAAGACTGTTGCGGGCGAGGACTAGTCGTTCGCCGCGGGTCGCTATGACTCTCGGCGTCACATTGGTGAGGCATAGGTCGGTGAGGGCTTGCACATCCGCCATATGGGCATCCCGGCCCAGTCGGATTCCCGAACCCACCAATTGACGGCGATCATCGTTCAGAAAGTCTTCGGCAAGCATGTCCGCCATGGCGTTCCAGTCGCCGACCGCGTACCTCGCGATAAAGCGCTCGGCCACTCTGCAGGCCGCGGTTTGTGGTTGCTGCGCCTGCGCGTGCAGCTCTTCGAAGCGAGCGATAGCGGCGTCGAGGTCTGTCTCGTCGAAGACTTCGGCTCGAGCAAGCAGGTCGCCCTCGACCGTGAAAACGGCCACCATCTGAAGCTCAGCATCGAAGCCGTCCTGCGACGTTCCGGTCACCGCCTGTGTGATGACGGCCCCGAACTCGGTCAGGCGATGCACCGCCTCGATGTACGCGCGGCTGGAAGGCATGAGATCCCATAAGGCGTGTATCGATGCGGCAAGGTCAACCCCCTCGATCGACACGAGCGGTCGGTGGTCGACGTAAACCAGATTCGACGTCATCGCGGGAAGATCATGTCGTTTGAATCCTGCGTAGGCTCCCGCGATCATCGACCACGTACGAGCCGCAGCGGGGGCTTCGCCGGCGAGGTAGCGCGCATCGAGTTCGGCGAAAGCCGCGTCGAAGTCGTCCGGCTCGAACAGGACGTGAGCGGTGATCCGCTCGTCGGCGTCGATCACGGTGATGCTGAGCACCTCGACGCCGAACTGTCCTTGCCCTGCATCGCGATTCGGCGCACTGACCCGAAAGAGGGCGAGTCGTTCCCCGCGCGTCGCGATAACGGTCAATGTTCTGTTCGTCGCACCGTCGGACAACGCCCGCATATTTGCCATGACGGCATCGTGACCGTCCCAGGACCCGACGCTCACCAACTTGCGGCGGTCTTCGATGTGACAGCCGGCCGCCATGATCTCGGCCACCGCGTCGATTTCACCCGCGGCGAAATGTCCAAAGGAACGAGCGCCGACACGGCTCGCCTTGTTCTGCAATCGTTTTGCTGGCAGGTGTAGTTCATCGAAACGAGCGATCGCGGCATCGAGGTCTGCCTCATCAAAAATCTCGCAACGGTCGACCAACTCGCCATCGAAGGTGATGACGCTGATTACCCGCCACTCAGCCAAGAAGCCTTCGTCCGAGGTCTCGCGGGTCACGTGGGTGAGGACGGCTCCGTGCTCATTCAAACGTGGCACTGCCACAATGCGGTAAGTCAGCTCGGACGGCACACGCCATGCCGCGTCAAGCAGCGCCGGCATCTCACCAGTCGCGATCGAGGTCCCTTTGCGGTGATCGATATTGACCCAATCAGGCTCTGAGGCAAAGAGTTCGCGGCGATTGAGAGCGGCGAAACCTTGGTTGATCGACGACCAGGTATCCAGGTATGGTGCGGCCTCACCAGCGCGGTATCGCGCATCCAGTTCGGCGAAGGCAGTGTCGACATCGTTAGGGTCGAACATGATTCGCGCCCTCAGATGCTCGTCGGGGTTGGCCTCGACGAGGCTGAGCATCTCGGTGTCGAGGGGTCCATTGCGCTGATCCGTTCGAGAACAGCGTATTCGACTGAGGGCGAGACGATCTCCGCGGGTTGCGATGACCTCCAGTACTTCGAAGGTGACTCCGAGTTCGGCGCTTGCGGCGTTCCCGCTTGCGGTAGCGAGACCGCGTATGGTGCCGACGCCGACTACCTGCCGCCGATCATCGCTGCAATAGCCGTCGGACAACAAACCCGCGGTAGCCGCCAAGTCTCCGGCCGAAAGGTACGCGAGAACTCTTTGGTCGACCCGACTTGCCGCATTCTGCAGTCGCGGCAGCGGTTGGGTGAGCTCATCGAACCTCGCGATTGCCGCGTTCAGGTCTGCCTCTTCGAAAACCTCACAACGGCTGATCCGGCCGCCTTCGACCGTAAAAAGAGTGACCTCTAGCCACTCGACGTCGAAGCCAGCTCGCGACGTCCCGCATGTCGCCTGCGTGACGACCGCCCCGAGGCCACTCAGGCGGTGCACGGCCACGACATAGATGGTGGCTTCCGGCGCGAGTTCCCATGTGGCACGGATGTATGGGACGAGGTCGCCGGGCGCGAAGGCTCGTGCGCGGCGGTGGTCGACATTCACCCAGTCCGGCGTCACCGAAGGGAGTTCGTGTCTATTGAACGCAGCGAAACTTTGCACGAGCACCGACCAGGTGTGGGCGTGGGCCGCACCTTCCCCGGCCAAATATCGACGATCGAGCTCCTCGAACGCGGCGTCGAGGTCATCGGCGTCGAGCGCGACGTATGCGAGCATCCGACCTTCGGTGTCGATCTCGGCGATGCGGAGTACCTCGGTATCGAACCCCGGGGGCCGAGTGTCTCGGCCCGAGTACTTGGTACGAACGAGGGCCAGACGTTCTCCGCGAACCGCGACCACGTGCGAGGTCATTGTCGTGGTGCCAACCCCCGCGATCGCCCGAAGCTCAGCGAGCGCTGCGGCGCGGCCACGGCCGTCTTGGTGAAGCCCCTGCCGTCGATCTTCGATACGGAGGTCGTCGATGAGTAGGGCGTCGAACTCGTTCCAGCACCTCCCTGCGAAAAGGTCGTTGAACCGAGCATCCGCGCGGCTTGCGGTGTTCTCGAGAGGCGTTTGAGGGCGGGACTTCGCGAACCGGGCGTACGCGGCGTCAAGCTCGGCCAGCGCGGAATCGATGTCTTCGGCGTCGAAGAACACCTGCCGCGAGATTCGGCCCTGATCGTCGATGGCAATCAGGTGCAGATATTCGTCAGACGGCGCGCCTGGACTCTCGTCGTCGGTGCCCAGCACCGCCCTGACGAGAGCTAGGTGCTCGCCTCGGGTGGCTAGGACGATAATCGAGGCGAGGCGTGCGGTTCCCGACCGCAGTAGCTGCGACGCCTGATCCAGCCATTCGTCGGGGAGATCGTTTTGCTTGAACCCGACCACCTTTCGCCGACTCTCGGCAATGACGTCGGGTGAAATCAACCGCTCGTACTCGTCCCACGCTTTGCGATGGATAGCAGCTTCGCCGTGGCGGATCACCTGCACACATGCGTTGTGCAGTTCGACGGACGCTTCCTGCACCTTCCCGGACCGCTCGTGCGCGGCGTCGAGTTCAGCGATTGCGACGTCAACGTCATCGAGGTCGAACCAAATCTGAAGTGCAATACGCCCGTCCGCGTCGAGACGGCACAATTGAAGAAATTCGTCGTGCGGCGACCCCACGCTCTTGTCGGCCGTGCCTACTTTCAGTCGAGTCAGGGCAAGGTGTTCTCCTCGTACTGCCAGGACTCCGACAGTCTGGAACCGCAGTGCCCCGCTCTCACCGAGCCGGCGTACCTGCTGCGGCCACGGGGCGGTGGGAAGATCGTCCCGGTTGAAGCGAACTAACTTCCGGCGGCTCTCGACGATCACCTGGGGGGCAAAAAGCCGCGCCAGCTCGTCCCAAGCCTCGCGATCGACAGCGGCCGCCACCTGGCCGGATGCTCGGACACACGCGTTGTCCAGCTCGACGCGCGCCTCGTCGGGTGCGGCTAGTACAAGGCGACGTTCGGCCGCAAGCGTCGACTGTGCCATTTCGGCAAGTGCCGCAGCGCCTTTCCGCTCATACAGATCGACAGCCCGGCTGGCTGCGGCACGTGCGGCCGCGGCATCGCCGCCAGCGCGTAATACTGTTGCGAGGGTGAGACAGGCATCGCCGTGGTCGACTAACAAGTCGGTGCGCTCGGCCAGGCTGACGGCGGCCTCAGCTACCTGGCGAGCCTCGTCGTAATCACTAGAGCGCGTCAGCAAGTGCGCCCGAAGCAAGCGCCACGCAATTGATGCCTTCAACGCGTGCCCCGCTAGACGCTCACTCTCCGCGCACAATTCGCTGGCCTCTTCCTCGCGGTCGAGCAGGAGGCAAGCGCGTCCAAGCAGCGCAGCGGTCTCGGCAGTGTCGGCATCTAAACCCATTCGACGGAAACCGTTGTAGGCCTTACGCAGATGTGGCTCGGCCATGGAAGGATCAGCGGCGACCAATTCGACGATACCGGCGAACTGCTCCACTTCGAGCAGCGAGTGCCGCAGCCCGAGCTCGGTGACAGTGCGCCGCGCGGAGTCGATCATGCGCCGACCGGCGGCCGTGCGTCCGCGAAACGCCTCGAGGACCGCCTGGCATCGCGTCGAAGTGGCCTCGACCGCAGGCGAGTCAGTGGTGATGCGCAGCAGCCGCACCACGTCAAGGCACCGGCCGCCCGCGCGCGGAACAGGATTAGGACCCCACAGAGCCGCCAGCGGTGCACCGGCCAGCACCGCGTTCACCCGACGGTGGTCTCGCGATCGCCGCGCCGCGGTGAGGGCATCGTCCAGCGCGACTTCACAGTCACCGATACGCCCGAGGCGGGCCAGGCACCCAGCCCGTACGGTGTGTGCCTTAGCTTCGCCTGCGGCATCGTCCAATTCGGCTAACCTGGCGGCGGCCACCCCCAATGCGGCTTCTACTTCATCGAGTCGTTCGGGGTGGATCAGCATCGACAACTGCCCATCGAAGCACGTCGCCCATGCCGTCAGATGCAGGGAATCGACTGCTGCCGAATGCAATTGGGTTACCGCACCTGTCGCCGCACCCATATCGCCCGCGGCGAGCAGCGCCTCGCAGCGCGCCACCAGCAGCTCGGCGGTCTGCTCGTCGCGGTCGGGCAGCTCGTCGTCGATCTCCTGCAACGCGTGCAGCGCGTGGTCGTAGAGGTCGGCCGCACCCTCATAGGCCAGCCGAGCCATCGCCTGGTCTGCGGCACGCCGGCAAAAAGACACGGCCTTCGATGCGTTTCCAGCCCAGGCGCATTCGAAGTAGTGATGCGCCAGTTCTGCTAACAGCTGGTCGTCGGCACCGGGCTGATTCTCCAGCGTCGAGGCGATGCGCTGGTGCAGCCGCATGCGCCGCACCGATGCCAGCTCGGCTAACAGCGACTGCCGCACGATGGCGTGGTTGAAGCGGTACCGGCCGCCGGGCTCTTCGATGACCAGACCCGCTTGGCACGCCTCGTCGAACGCGTCGACGAGATCGGTGCCGATCACCGTCTCGACCAGTTCTAGGCCGAACCGGCTGCCGACGACGGCCGCGGCCGACAGCGCTTTGTTGGTTTCCAAAGAGAGTCGGGAAAGCCTGCGGCTCACCGCTTCTCGCACCCCTTGTGGCAGGGTGCTTTGATCCCAGACGCCGCCGCTCTCGTCGACGTGGCGCAGCGCCTCGATCAGAAAGAACGGGTTGCCGCCGGTGACGGATGCCAACGCGTGGGCGAGTTCCTCGTCGTAACCGGCCTCGGCCACGTAAGCCGTGACGTCGTCCTGGTCGAGACCGCTGAGGTTCAGCCGGTTGGCGCTGCCGTCCCGGTGCAGGTCGGCGAGCATCGCCGCCAACGGGTGCGATCGGTCGAGGTCGGTGCTGCGGTAGGTGCCCACGATCTGGACGCGGGCCCGGTCGCCGAAGCGCAGCAGATGCCGCAACAGCAGCAGGGTCGGCTTTGCCGCCCAGTGCAGATCATCGAGGACCAGGATCACCGGCGCCGCGGCCGAAGCTACTTCGAGCAGAGCGACGACGGCATCGAATAGCGCGTAGCGCTCGGTGTCGGGGCCCGAACGGGCCGGGGACGCCAGATCGGGCACTACGTCGGGCAGTCCGGGAACAAGGGGGAGTAGCGCTTCCACACCGCGTAGTCCGCGCAACCGGTCCGCGCCCACGCTCGGCACCAGCGACCGCAGCGCTTCGGCGAACGGCTGATACGGCGCGCCCAAATCCTCGTCGCACCGGCCGTAGAGCACGAATGCCCCCTGTTTGTAGGCCCGCTGGGACCATTCACCGGCCAGCCGGGTCTTGCCGACCCCCGGCTCGCCAGCGATCAACACCGCATGCGTGCCGCCGCTCTGCCACGACGACAGCAGCCGCTGCAGTTCCGGACCGCGGCCGACGAAGGGACCCGGGCCGATCAACACCGCGGGCAGGGGCGGCCGTTCCAGCGTCGGAGCTTCCAGATTGACGTCTTCGTGTCGCTCGGTGTCCAGGCGGAGTTCGAAAACGTGCTCCGGGCGGGCCAAGTTCTTCAGGTGGCGAGTCCCCAGATCGGCGAGCACCACGTCGTCGGACAATGTGTCGATGACAAGTTCGGCGACGGCGCCCGAGCACAGGATCTGCCCGCCGGCGGCCAGCGACCGCAACCGCGCCGCGCGGTTGACCGCCCGGCCGAAGTAGTCGCCGTCGCGGAACTCGACCTCGCCGGTGTGCAGCGCCACGCGTACCCGCATCGGCTCCCGTAATGCCCACGGCTCACTAAAGATGGCTTCCTGCAGATCAATAGCGGCAGCGGCCGCTGCCGACGGCCGGTCGAAGACCGAAAACGTCGCGTCGCCCTCACCGCGGGTTTTGATCAGCCGTCCGCCACGGGCGGTGACGACCTGTTCGATGATTTCGTCGTGGCGAGCCAACGCAACTGCCATCGCGTCGGCGTCCAATTCCCAAGCGGACGTGGATCCTTCGATATCGGTCAGCAAGAAGGTGACCGCCCGCGTTACCGACGGGAGTAGCTGTACAACAACGACATCCAGAGAAGAGTCCTGCGCGACAATGGCCGCCTCGAGGCGACGCAGTTCGGGTCCGGGGTCGACGCCCAGCTCGTCGGCGAGCATTGACCGCGCCCGCTGGTAGGCGGCGAGGGCTTCGCCCTGACGGCCGGCGCGGTACAGGGCGAGCATCAGTTGGCCCCAACGTCTTTCGCGAAGCGGTGCCTCGGCCACCGCGGCCTCGAGGTCTCCGATGATCTCGGCGGCGCGACCGGTGGCTAACAACGCGTCGGCGCGGTCCTCGACGAGCGCGGCATGGCCCTCGATCCAGCGCGTCTTTTCTGACGTGCCGCGCCGACCGTCGGGCAGTTCGGGGATTCCACGCCACAGCGAAAGCGCCTCTTCGAAGCGGGCCACCGCCTGGCTGGTGTCGCCAGCGGCAGCCGCGTCACGTCCCGCCCGGGCTGTCGCTCTGTAACGCGAGGCATCGACGTCTGCTCCGGCGAGCTTCCATCCCAATCCCTCGGTCAACACGAATCCGTCGCCAAGCGTGCGGCGCAGCGCGGAGATGTGTGTTTGCAGGGCCTTGGCGGCGGTGCGGGGCGGATCGGTGCCCCAGAGCAGTTCGATCAACGTATCGGCCGGAACGACGGAGCCGTGGTGCAAACCCAGCACGGTGAGCAAGGCGCGCGGTTTGGCGCCCGGGATGACGACGGGTACGCCGCGCTGCCGGACCTGAAGAGGGCCCAAAACCCCCAGCTCCACGTCTTGAAGGGTAGTCACATCCGCCATCGTCGGTAAGTCGATTCAACGCACGGTCAAGATCGGGTAAAGACCGCCAGCAACATGGACGGCCGACCGGCGGGTTGCGGTCTGCGGCCTGGGCCGTGGCAGCGCGGTTGGGTTCGGGGCGCCCGCGATCGCCACCGGTAACCTCATCGACGATGCCACTGTTCGCGGACACCACCCCGCTGCGCACCCCTGATTTCCGCCGGCTCTGGGTGGCCGGCATTCCGACCGTCATCGGCGCCAACCTCACGATCTTCGCGGTCCCGGTCCAGATCTACGCGCTGACCCAGAGCTCGGCGTACGTTGGGCTGGCTGGACTGTTCTCGCTGGTGCCGCTGGTGGTGTTCGGGCTGCTGGGCGGTGCCTGGGCCGACGCTATGGACCGGCGGGTGCTGCTGATTGTCGCGTCGTGCGGGCTGGCGGTGTCCTCGCTGCTGCTCTGGTTGCAAGCGCTACTGGCGCTTAACGACGTCTGGGTGGTGCTGTGTCTGCTGGCGGTGCAGCAGGCGTTCTTTGCCGTCAATTCACCGGCGCGCTCGGCGGCCATCCCGCGGATGGTGCCCGGTGAGCAATTGCCCGCAGCCAACGCGCTGAACATGACCGTGGGCCAGTTCGGTGCAATCGCCGGGCCGCTGCTGGCCGGTGTGCTGCTGAACTGGGTCGACCTATCGGCGTTGTATTTGCTTGACGCTGTGACATGCCTATTGCCGATCTGGGCGACTTTCCGGCTGGCGCCGATGCCCGCCGTGGAAACTGCCGGGACGTCTCGGTGGGGTCTGGGTGCGGTCTTGGACGGCTTCCGTTATCTGGCCGGCAATACGGTGGTGCTGATGTCGTTCGTCGTTGACCTGATCGCGATGATCTTCGGTATGCCGCGGGCGCTGTTTCCGCAGATGGCGCACCAGAGCTTCGGCGGTCCCATCGAGGGTGGCTCGGCGATGGCGTTGCTGTCGGCGGCCATCGCGGTCGGCGCGGTGGCCGGGGGAGTGTTCTCGGGGTGGTTTCCGAGGGTCCGGCGCCAGGGGCTGGTGATCGTCGTCTCGATTGTGGCGTGGGGCCTGGCCATGGTGGGCTTCGGTCTGGCCAGCGGTGCGGCGCACGGCCGGGCGGGGGCGATGCTGTGGCTCGCGGTGGTATTCCTGGCATTCGGTGGTGCGGCGGACATGGTGTCGGCGGCTTTCCGGTCGACCATCCTTCAGCAGGCTGCCTCTGACGATGTGGTCGGGCGGCTTCAGGGCGTGTTCGCGGTCGTGGTCGGTGGCGGGCCACGGCTAGCCGACACGTTGCACGGCGCGGCCGCCGCAATGGTCGGAACTACCGCGGCAGCGGCCGGCGGTGGGGCGCTGGTGGTGCTGGGCGTGGTGGTGGCGGCATTGGTCGCGCCGGCATTTGTGAACTACCGGGTGCTGGCGCGGTCGTGACCCCCGCGCCGATGGCTTCTAGTTCCCGACCGCCGGATGCACCTGGGCATTTCCACCGACGCCGCCGTCACCTTCGCTGCCCCCGCTGGGGCCACCCGCGTGCTCGGCGGAGCCCGGATGGACGGCGTGACCTGCAGACCCGACCCCGGGCAGGCACGCCGCTGCGATAACGACTACCTTCACCTATGACGCCCTTAGTGCACACCTGTACGCACAAGGGCAGGTAGTCATATCAAGCCTGAGCGCAAAGGGGTTCTCGTGGGCGACACCGACGACACCGCATCTCTGAAGTACCCGGGTGGCGAGATCGACCTGAAGGTCGTCCATGCCACCGAAGGTGCCGACGGTATTGCGCTGGGTCCGCTGCTGTCCAAGACCGGACACACCACGTTCGACAATGGCTTCGTCAACACTGCGGCCTGCAAGAGTTCCATCACCTATATCGACGGCGACGCCGGAATCCTGCGCTATCGCGGTTACCCGATCGATCAGCTCGCCGAGAAGTCCAACTTCATTGAGGTGTCCTACCTGCTGATCTACGGCGAGCTGCCCACCGCCGACCAGCTGGCCGAGTTCACTGGCCGCATTCAGCTGCACACGATGCTGCACGAGGACCTGAAGCGGTTCTTCGACGGCTTCCCGCGCAACGCTCACCCAATGCCGGTGCTGTCCAGCACCGTCAACGCACTGTCGGCGTACTACCCGGACTCGCTGGACCCGACCGACAACACGCAGGTCGAGCTGTCCACGATTCGGCTGCTCGCCAAGCTGCCCACCATCGCCGCCTACGCATACAAGAAGTCGGTCGGACAGCCGTTCCTCTACCCGGACAACTCGCTGACCTTGGTCGAGAATTTCCTGCGCATGACGTTCGGGCTCCCGGCCGAGCCCTACCAGGCCGACCCCGAGGTGGTCCGCGCCCTGGACATGCTGCTGATCCTGCACGCCGACCACGAGCAGAACTGTTCGACGTCCACGGTACGGCTGGTGGGGTCATCGCAGGCCAATCTGTTCACCTCAATCTCGGGCGGCATCAATGCTTTGTGGGGTCCGCTGCACGGCGGCGCGAACCAGGCGGTGCTGGAGATGCTCGAGCAGATCAAGGAGAGCGGCGACGACGTCGGCGAATTCGTCCGCAAGGTCAAGAACCGCGAAGAGGGCGTCAAGCTGATGGGCTTCGGCCACCGGGTTTACAAGAACTACGACCCGCGCGCTCGGATCGTCAAAGAGCAGGCCGACAAGATCCTGGCCAAGCTTGGCGGCGACCCCTTGCTTGACATCGCCAAGCAACTCGAAGAGGCTGCGCTGACCGATGACTATTTCATTGAGCGCAAGCTCTACCCGAACGTCGACTTCTACACCGGCCTGATCTACCGGGCGCTGGGCTTCCCGGTCCGGATGTTCACGGTGCTGTTCGCGCTGGGTCGGCTTCCCGGCTGGATCGCGCATTGGCGCGAGATGCACGACGAGGGCGATAGCAAGATCGGCCGTCCGCGTCAGATCTACACGGGCTACACCGAGCGCAACTATGTTGGCATGGACGGGCGCTAACCGGCGTTAGCCACTGTCGGGCAGGGACGCCAACACTGCCATCGCGGCGTTGTGGCCTGCGATACCCGAAACGGCCCCGCCCCGGCGGGCAGCCGAGCCGCACATCATGATTCGTGGGTGCTCGGTGGCCACCCCCCATTTTCGGGCCGGAGTGTCCAGCGGGTCGTCGTCCTCGGCGAACGGCCACGCCAGCGCGCCGTGGAAGATGTTGCCCGCCGTCATCCCCAGGGTGCGTTGCAGGTCGGCGGTAGTCGTCGTCTCGATACACGGACGCCCATGTGCGTCCGGCAGTAGCGCATCCTGAATAGGTTCGGCTAGAACGGAATTCAGTGACGTAAGCACCGAGTCTGTGAGCGCGGCGGCGTCGGCCGGCAGCGAGTGCGGGGTGTGCAAGCCGAACACCGTCATCGTCTGCACACCGGTCAACTCGGGTGAGACTATGCTCGGGTCGGCCAGCGAATGGCAGTAGGCCTCGCACGGCAACACATCCGGCAGCAGGCCGTTGGCGGCCTGGCTGTAGCCGGTGTCGAGCTGGGACCAGGTTTCGTTGACGTGGAATGTGCCTGCGAATGCCTGTTGCGGTTTCACCTGCTGGTCCCGCAACCGGGGTAGCCGCCGCAGCACCATGTTCACCTTGACCTGCGCGCCCGGGGTCGACGCAGGTGCGGTCTCACCCAACAGGCCTGCCAACACCGTTGGCGAGACGCCGGACAGGACGAACCGGCCGCGGAGGACGTGCTCACCACCCGCGTCGCGATAGTGCACATCGCAGTCCGGGGTGATAGCGAAAACATCAGTGCTCGTTGATATTTCGACCCCAAATCCGGTGGCGGCGGCGGACAGCGCCGAAGTCACCGCACCCATGCCACCGACCGGGACGTTCCAGTCGCCGGTGCCCCCACCGAGTACGTGGTACAGCAGGCAGATGTTCTGCTGCAGCGACGGGTCGTTCAGCCGGGCGAAGGTGCCGATCAAGGCGTCGGTGGCGATCACCCCTCGAACCACGTCATTGTTCACCGCGTCGACGATCGCGTGCCCGATCGGCTCCTCGATCAGGGTCCGCCACGCCGCTACCGAGTCGGGATCGCCTCCGTCCAAGACCAGGCGACGAGCCTGGGTGCGGGTACGCAGCGGCTCGAGCAGAGTGGGCCAGAGCCGCTGAGTGACCAGGCGGGCGCGACGGTAAAAGCTGTCGAAGCCGTGCTCGTCGGCGGCCGCACCGATCGATTCGAATCCGCCGGATGACCCCACCAGCAGGCCGGTGCGACCGCTCGTGCCGGGGTCGGGAGTGTAGGAGGAGTAGGCCCGCTGGACCAGCCGAACATGCGCGCCCAGGTCGGTAAGGATGCGCGACGGCAGCAGGCTGACCAGGTACGAATACCGCGACAGCCGCACGTCGACGCCGTCGAAGATCCGAGCCGAGATCGCGGCACCACCGACGTGGCCCTGGCGTTCCAGGACGCGCACCCCAAGGCCCGCGCGGGCCAGGTAGGCCGCCGCCACCAGGGCGTTGTGGCCTCCGCCGACCACGACTACGTCGTAGTCCATTCGCGGTTAACCCGTGTAGCCCTCGACCTCGTTGGCCGGGCGCACGGTGGCTTCGCGGGGGTCGCCGCCGGTTTCGCGCAGCGCCCGTCGCTGCCGCAGCAGATCCCAGCACTGGTCGAGTTCGACCTCGATCGATTGCAGCCGCTCGTGCTCCTCGGTGGTCGAAATCTCGCCCTGCTGCAGCTGAGTGCGCAGCAGCTTCTCCTGTGCGACGAGGTCGCGGATGTGCGCCAACGTGTCGTGCTCGTTGGGTTTTCTCCCTTGGGTCATCGCCCTAGTCTGCCCGACAGTTGCCCGCAGATACCGTTGGCATCGGCTCGGACTCGGTAGGCTGCATATCGCCTGGAAATCGCGAACAAACCCTGTTCAACAAGCGAGTGAGGAGCGATGGTCGGTTCAAAGTTGGGTGTCGGCGAAGCCCCCGCGCCCGCCGATACCGTCGACCAGGCGCCAAACACCTCACGATTCCGTCGGGAGCGGCCCGGTCGGCCCTGGTTGATCGGTGTCGTGGCCATCCCGATACTGCTTGCCCTGATCGGTTATGGCGCCGACGGCCGACCCTTGGCCGTCAACGGTCCGACCGGCGACCTCCCGACACTCACCTCGCCGACGACGAGCGTGTCGGTCGCCCCAAGTTTGTCGCTGGCCCTCCTGTCGATCAGTCGCACCGGAAACAGCGTCACGCTGATCGGCGACGTTCCCGACGACGCTTCGAAGGCGGCATTGATGAAGTCGCTCAAGGGATTACTGGCGCCCGGTGTCAACGTCATCGATCAGGTCCGCATTGACCCGCTAGTGCACGCGCTGGATTTCGCCATCGCGGACCAGGTGTTCGCCGCAGGCGCGCCGATCCCCGACTTCAACCTCACGGTGGAAAAGGACACGGTCACCTTGAGCGGGACTGCCACATCCCGCGATCAGAAGGATGCGGTGGCGCGGGCGGTTGAAGGCGCCTGGCCCAACGTCAACGTCATCAACAGAATTTTGGCCAAAACCCAGATCACCCCCAGCGCTCCAGCGCCGTTGGGCGCCCCTCCCGCGGCTGGGCCGCCGGCTCCGGCGACGTGCAACGACCTGCAAGCCGCCATCAATGCCCTGACCCGTGGACCGCTCGCCTTCGGCGCCGATGGAGTGAGTCTGACAACCCAGGACACCGAAATCCTGATACGAGTGGCGGACAAGCTCAAGACGTGTCCGACCGCGCGCGTGACCGTCAATGGCTACACGGACAACGCCGGCGCCGAAGCCATCAACATTCCGCTGAGTACCCAGCGGGCCACCGCAGTCGCCGAGTTCCTGATCGCCAACGGCGTGGTTCGCGATCGCGTCACCGCCAAGGGTCTGGGATCGGCCAATCCGATAGCCAGCAATGACACGGCCGAGGGGCGTGCCAAGAACCGGCGCGCCGAGCTTGTGGTCGGCTAGGGAGAATCAAGCATGGGTTTCCTGATCCAGTGGCTGATCTACCTGGCAGCTTTCATGGCCGGCTCGGGTGTTGCCTACGGCATTGTCACGCTGGTGATCAGGAGTGGCACCGGGGCTGATGTCACCGATTCGTTAGGTGCCAAGCCGGAGCCGACTGGAGTCATGACTGAGCCGGAGGTTGTCGAGGCGCACGCGCAGCAGTCCGGGTTGCCGGTAGCGCACTGGCCCGGACCGTCGCTAGAGCCAGAATCCGACACCCTTGATTTCGGCCTCAAATTGCATACCGAACAGCCTGTTTCTGACGCTGAGCCGGTTGAATTTCGAACGGCGCCTGAGGGTTCCGAGTCGACACTTGTCGAGCAGGAGCCAGAGGCGGCGCCGGAGCCCGTCGAATCGCGCGATGAACCGGAAGTTCCAGAGCCGGTGCCGGTTTCCGCTATTTCTGATTTGCAGCCCGAGCCCGAGCCGGAGCCCGAGGTGGAACTCAATCACGAGCCCGAGCCCGAGCCCGAGCCCGAGCCCGAGCCGGAGTCGGAGCCGGAGCCGGAGCCCGAGGTGGAACTCAATCACGAGCCCGAGCCGGTTTCCGCCATTTCTGATTTGCTCACCGAGCCCGAGCTCAATCACGAGCCGCAGCCCGAACCCGAACCCGAACCCGAACCCGAACCCGAGTACGAGCCCGAGCGCGAATTGCCGCAGGCTCAGTGGCCTGGACCGCCATCGCAGTGGCCTGGCATTGGGGTGAGACGGTGACAGGCCACGTGCACTGGTGGTTGGCCGCCGTTTCGTTCGCGCTGGGCATGGCGCTGACCTGCACGCTGATGGCCCGGCCCACGAGGGCGCAGATGCCGGCGTGGGTTCTCGCTCAGCCCGCGCCGCGCCCTAAGCCCGAGCCGCCGGCGATGAGAGTGCCCGCAGCCGAGGCGCCGACCGAGGAGATTCCCCTTGCCAGGCCTCGGCCTGCCAAGAAGAACGCGGTCTCCAAAGCGCCACCGGCCAAACGCCGACCTTCTCCCAGAGATGATGCAACGGAACGAATTCCGGTCCCCAGGAAGCGGCCGGTCAAAAAAGTGCCGGGCCGAAAAGTTCCGGGCAAGAAGGTGCCCGCGAAGAAGGTCAGGACCAAAAGTGCTGTAACACACAAAATTCCGCCTGCCGAGACGCCGACGCAGAAGATTCAGCTGGTGCCGTATGCGCCCTACGGGCCCGGTTCGATGCGGGCAGATCCAGACGGCAAGGGGCCCGAGGGCTGGCCAATCAAGGGGCGCAGCGACTCTCGGCTCTTCTACTCGCCCGAGGATGACGGCTACGACGACGTCGAAGCGCAAGTCTGGTTCGAAAACGAAGAATTCGCCAAGCGGGCATTCTTCCTGCCGGGACGCAACAGGGCGCGAGACGACTGATCAGCTCGGTCCCGGCAACCGCAGCACCAGCCGCGCACCGCCCAGCGGGCTGCTCTCCAACGACGCCGTCCCGCGGTGTAGCTCAGCCTGCTGGGCCACCAGCGCCAGACCCAGTCCCGACCCCGAATGCGACGCTGTCGAGCCCCGGGAGAACCGCTCGAAGACCACCTGGCGCTCCTCTTCGGGGACCCCGCTGCCGTCGTCGTCGATCGAAATCTCGACTCCCGCGCGCGAGCTTACCGCCGACACCTGGACATGGGTGGCGCCGCCGTGCTTAACGGCGTTGGCGATCGCGTTGTCCACGGCCAGCCGGAGGCCGGCCGGCATCCCGACGATGATGCAGGTCGGCGACGGCACCAGGGAGACATCCAGGTCGGGATAGATGCGCATGGCGTCGTGGGCGGCGCGGTCGAGCAATTCGGTGATGTCGACCGGCACGTGATCGTCGGACGTGGACAGCTCGCCCTGGGCCAACCGCTCCAGCGCGCTCAAGGTGGCCTCGATCCGCGACTGGGTGCGGATCACGTCGTTGAGCACCTCCTTGCGCTGATCTTCGGGCATATCCAGGGTGGACAGCACCTCCAGGTTGGTCCGCATCGCGGTCAGCGGGGTGCGCAGTTCGTGGGAGGACACCGCCGCGAAGTCGCGAGCCGACGCCAGCGCCTCCTGGGTGCGGTTCTGTTCGTTCCAGATGCGTTGCAGCATGCCGCGCATGGCCTCGGCGATCTCGACGGCTTCGCTGGCGCCGTGCACTTCGACCCGCGGCGCCTCGTCGCCGGCGTCGATCGATCTGGTCTGCTCGGCGAGCTGTTTGAACGGGCGCACCGCGAAGACGGCCAGCAGCCAGGCAAACACCGCGGCGGCACCGATCGCGAAACTACAGATCAGCAGTACCCGGCGATGCAGGTTGTTGGTCTCGGCGTAGGTGGCGTCGTAAGTGGCGCCGACGGCCATCGACGTCGGTTCCGGACCGGGAATCTCGACCGTCCGTACCCGGTAGCGCACCCCATGTATGTAGGTGTCGGCGTAGTCCGAGTGCAGCTTGGGCAGTTCGATATCGGAGTTCGACTTGATCAGGTTGCCGCGGCGGACTGTGATCAGCGCGTCCTGGTCATTGGGGGAGCGCGGGATTTCGTCCAGGCCGCGCGGCACGAACGGGATCGCGAAGCCCGCCGCCTCGTCGAGCCGGCGGTCCAGCCGTTCTTTGCGGTCCTTGGTGATGCCCACCCAGACAACAACGCCGACTATCAGCACCGGAATCGCGGCGCCGATGGCCGTCGCGATCACCACCCGGGTGCGCAGCGAGGGCGTCCGGGCAAAGATCCGCGACAGGATGTTCATCAACAACGTCGCGGCCTCACTGCATCCGCAGGACGAACCCGACTCCCCTGACGGTGTGCAGCAGCCGTGGGCCGCCGTTAGCCTCCAACTTGCGTCGCAGGTAGCCGATGAAGACGTCGACGACGTTGGTATCGGCGGCGAAGTCGTAGCCCCACACCAGCTCGAGCAGCTGCGCGCGGGACAGCACCGCCGTCTTGTGTTCGGCAAGCACAGCCAACAGGTCAAATTCCCGCTTGGTCAAGTCGACGTCGACACCATTGACCCGAGCCCGACGGCCAGGAATGTCGACTTCCAGCGGACCCACCGTGATCGTCTCCGACGACGACGTCGCGGTGGCGCCGCGCCGCCTGAGTAGGGCACGCACCCGCGCCACCAGCTCGGCCAGCACAAATGGCTTGACCAGGTAATCGTCAGCACCGGCTTCCAGGCCGGCCACCCGGTCGTCCACGGAGCTGCGCGCACTGAGCACGCACACCGGCACATCGTTGTCCATGGCGCGCAGCGCCGTTACCACGCTGACGCCATCCAGGACCGGCATGTTGATGTCGAGCACGATCGCATCCGGCCGGGTCTCGGTGGCGCTGCGCAGGGCCTCGGCGCCGTCGACAGCGGTTGAAACCTCGAATCCCGACAGCCGCAACCCTCGTTCCAGGGAAGCCAGCACGTCGGAGTCGTCGTCGACTACCAAGACCCGGGGTGAGTTGACACCAGTGTCCATGCGCCTATCTTGCCTGATTGGCGGTTGCGGCGGTGGGAGGCGGAACCCGGGGGCGGTTATTGCGTCAGGACTGCGTTCAACACCTGACTCAGTCTGGCGCGTGCGCTGGCCTCGTCGCCGTCGAGCAGCAGCTGAGCGCTGACCCCGTCGTACGCGACGATGACCGCGCGTGCGGTATCGGCAGATTCGTGGGACGCGATCCCGGCAGCGACCAGTCGCTCCTCGATCACGTTGCGCAACTGCGCCCGATGCGCGTCCCAGCGGTGTGCGACTTTGGGATGCCGCGCGGCGTGCAGCAAGAAGTCGAATTTGATGAGCAGCCAGTCGCGCTCGAAGAACAGGGTGTCCACAACGCGTTCCACCACACCGCGCAACTCAGTGCTGTGTTGCATCGCTGTGGATACCTGTTCGGCGGTACGGGCGGCCCATTGGTCGTACAGCAGGAAAAACAGTTCTTCGAGATTCTCGAACTGGGAGTAGAACGCGCCACGGGTGTAACCGGCGGCCAGGCACACGTCCTCAATGGTCACGTGACCGTAGCCCTTACCTGAGAACACCCGAAAGGCCGCCTCCACAAGGCGGGCGCGCGTTTCGGCGCGCCGTTTGGTGACCCGCGGTGGCTTGGTGGCGGGCGTGGTAGCTGTCGGCATCTGGCTTGCCTCCGATTGCCTCAGTAATTCGCTACATTGTCACATCGGGTGCGCGACAGGACAATTGGGGAACTGTCGAATTCAGGGCGCGGTTGCTGCGCCGGCTTCGCTGGTCAGGTGCCGAACAGACCGATGCGACGGTAGCGGCTCAGCCGGGTGTCGAGCCGCTGCGCGTCAGGCACCATGCGCAGTGCGTGGACCTCGACGGCGATGGCTCGCGCAAGTCGCCACGAGAACTCGACGCGCTCGTCGGCGGCGTCGGGATGTTCGGGCACGATGGCATCGGCGATCCCCGAAGCCAACAGATCGGCCGACCGGATACCTTGTGCTGCGGCGAGTTCGGGAGCATGTGCAGTATCACGGAACACGATCGCGCTGGCACCCTCCGGCGGTAGCGGCGCAAGCCAACCGTGTAGTGCGGCCAGCACCCGATCGGCCGGCACCATCGCCAGTGCCGGGCCGCCGCTGCCCTGACCCAGCAGCACCGACACCGTCGGCGTGTCCAGTGTGACCAAGTCGGCCAGACATTGCGCGATTTGGCCAGCCAACCCGCCCTGCTCGGCTTCGGCTGAAAGCGCCGGGCCGGCGGTGTCGATCACGAGCACCAACGGCAGCCGCAGTTCAGCAGCCAGGGCCATGCCGCGCCGAGCCTCTCGCAGCGACGCAGGCCCAACGGTGTTACCCGCACCGCCGACCGTCCGTTGCTGACCGAGTACCACCGCGGGCTGACCGGCGAATCGGGCCAGCGCCAGCAGCGTCGCCGTACCCCGGCCGGTGCCGGACAGCAGCACCAGGTCGGTGGCGCCGTGCCTCAGCAGGTCACGCACTTCCGGCCGATCCGGCCGTCGGGAGGCCAGCACCGACTCCCATGCCGGGACGTCGGGAATTTGCTCGGGTGCCTCCGCCGGCGGCGGGTCTTGGGGGGCGTCGGCGATGACCGTCAGAGCCCGGTCGAGCGTGGCGCGCAACTGGTCGAGTTCGACGACATCATCGATTACACCGTGATGCTGCAGGTTCTCCGCGGTCTGTACGCCCGCCGGGAATGGTTCGCCGTAGAGCAGCTCATACACCCGTGGGCCGAGGAAGCCGATCAGGGCGCCCGGCTGGGCGAAGGTCACATGGCCCAGCGAACCCCACGACGCGAAAACCCCGCCAGTGGTCGGATTGCGCAGGTAGACCAGATACGGCAAGCGGGCCTGCCGGTGCAGCCGGACCGCGGCGGCGATCTTGACCATCTGCAAGAACGCGACCGTGCCCTCCTGCATGCGGGTGCCGCCAGACCTCGGGGAGGCCAGTAGCGGCAACCGCTCGGCGGTGGCGCGCTCCACTGCGGCGGTGATGCGCTCGGCCGCCGCCACCCCGATCGAGCCGGCCAGAAAGTCGAAATCGCAGACAATCACCGCCACCCTGCGCCCGAAGACTCGTCCCTCGCCCGTCGACACCGCCTCGTCACGTCCGCTGGTATGACGCGCCTTGGCCAGCTCGCGGGCATATTCCGGTGAGGTCGGGACCGCGATCGGCTCGCAGTCCCAGCTGACGAACGAGTCCTGGTCGAGCACCGCTTCGCGCAGCTCATCGGTCGTGATACGGCTCACACCGAAGAGGCTAGTTATCCTGGCCCCCATGATCGGTATCACCCACGACGAAGCCGTGATGACCATTGAGCTGCAGCGGCCAGACCGGCGCAACGCGCTGAACTCCCAGCTCGTCGAGGAGTTGCGCGAAGCGGTGCTCAAGGCCGGCGGCGGGTCGACACGTGCGATCGTGCTGACCGGGCAAGGTACCGCGTTCTGTGCTGGAGCGGACCTGTCCGGCGACGCATTCGCCGCCGACTACCCCGACCGGCTCATTGAACTGCACCGCGTCCTCGATGCGACAGTGATCCCGGTGATCGGCGCAATCAACGGCCCCGCGATCGGCGCTGGCCTGCAGCTAGCCATGCAGTGTGACCTGCGTGTCGTCGCGCCGGACGCGTTCTTCCAGTTCCCGACGTCGAAGTACGGCCTGGCGTTGGACAACTGGAGCATTCGGCGGCTGGCGTCGCTGGTGGGTCACGGGCGGGCGCGGGCGATGCTGCTGGCCGCTGAGAAGCTGACTGCTGACGCGGCATTGCACACCGGGATGGCCAACCGCATCGGGACGCTGGCCGACGCACAGGCGTGGGCCGCCGAGATCGCCGGGCTGGCGCCGCTGGCGATTCAGCACGCCAAGCGAGTGCTCAACGACGACGGCTCCATTGAAGAGCAGCGGCCGGAGCACAAGGAGCTATTCGACAAGGCCTGGGGTAGCCAGGACGTAATCGAAGCGCAGGTCGCGCGCATGGAGAAGCGGCCACCGAGGTTCCAGGGGGCTTGATCATGATGCGCCAGGCGCTGCGACTGGCGGCAGGCACCGCCTCCTTGGCGGCGGGAGGCTGGCTGCTGCGGGCGCTGCACGGCGCACCGGCCGCGCTCGGCGCCGACCCGTCGGCGATCGCCGCCGTATCCAAGGGGTCGCCGAACTATCACGACGGGGTGTTCGTCAATATCGACCCGGCGTCGCTGTATGTGATGAACCGCGAAGAGGTACGGCAGATCGCGTGGGAACTGCTGGGCGGACGGGGCGGAAGTCTGCCCGCCAAGCCGATCCCGCTAGCCGCGCCGTCGATCTACCAAGGCGAGCCGGCGCCGCTGGCGGTCAGCTGGTTCGGGCACTCGACGGCGCTGGTGGAGATCGACGGCTACCGGGTGTTGACCGACCCGGTGTGGAGCGATCGTTGCTCGCCCTCCGACATTGTGGGCCCGCAGCGGCTGCACCCGCCCCCGGTGCTACTGGAAGGGCTGCCCGCAGTCGACGCTGTGGTGGTCAGCCACGACCACTACGACCACCTCGACATCGACACCGTGCTGGCGCTGGCCCGGATGCAGCGGGCCCCGTTCTTCGTGCCACTCGGGGTCGGTGCGCATCTGCGGGCGTGGGGGATTCCCGACGAGCGGATCGTCGAGCTGGACTGGAATCAGAGCGCCTCGGTGGACGAGCTGACTGTGATTTGCCTTCCCGCCCGCCACTTTTCGGGCCGGTTCTTGAGCCGCAACAACACGTTGTGGGCGTCCTGGGCCTTTATCGGCCCGTCGCATCGTGCTTATTTCGGCGGCGACACCGGCTACACCAAGACCTTCGCGCAGACCGGCGCCGACCATGGGCCGTTCGACCTGACGCTGATGCCCATCGGTGCCTACAACAGCGCGTGGCCGGACATCCACATGAACCCGGAGGAGGCGGTCCGGGGCCACTTGGACGTCACCGAGTCCGGCTCAGGGCTGCTGGTGCCGATCCACTGGGGGACGTTCCGATTGGCGCCGCATCCGTGGTCCGAGCCGGTCGAGCGGGTACTCAAAGCCGCTGAGCCACAGGGGGTTCAGGTGGCGGTGCCGACACCGGGGCAGCGGATCGACTCGGGGGAGTCGCTGCGGTTCAACCCCTGGTGGCGGTTGTAGATTTGCCATCCGGCGACCGCGTCGTCGCCGGGCTATGGCGTTCCGTGGGCGCCAGCTGCGCCCGGGGGCGTTCCGGCGCCTCCGGCTCCGCCACTGCCACCAGCAGCGTTGCCGGGGATGTGGGTGTTGGAAGCATCGCCGCCGTCGCCGCCATCGCCACCCGCGCCCGCGCTGCCGGTCCCGCCATCGCCTCCGTTGCCAGCGGTCGCGGTAGCCGTGGACACCGGGTTGGAAATGTACGCGCCGCCGCCCTTTCCGCCGTTGCCACCGATGGCACCGCTGGTGCCGTCGGCGCCGTGCCCGCCGAGCGCGGCGCCCGAGCCGTAGGTATACGCGTCGCCACCGTTTCCGCCGCTGCCGCCCCCGGTGGTGCCCGTACCGCCCGCAGCTCCGTCAGCTCCTACCGCATTCAGTGCCGAATCGGTGCTGATCAGGTTCGCGGTGCCGCCGTTGCCGCCGGCACCGCCGCGCCCGGCGGTGCCGGTTCCGCCCACCCCGCCGGTGCCCGGGTTGGCCTGCCCGGACCCATACGTTGTGGCGCCGCCGCCGTTACCGCCGTCACCACCGGTGGCGCCGCTGGTGCCGGCGGCGCCATTGCCGCCGATGGCATTGCCCGAGCCGGAGGCGGCTGCGTTGCCGCCGTTGCCGCCGTCACCGCCGCCGGTGGTTCCGACGCCACCGGCGGCGCCATCTGCCCCCACCACATCCAGCGTCGAATTGACGTTGTAGATGGTTGCGCTGCCGCCGTTGCCGCCGTTGCCGCCGCGCCCGGCGCTGCCGGTTCCGCCCACGCCGCCCACACCGGGGTTGACGTGCCCGGATCCAGTGCTCTGGGCAATGCCGCCATTGCCGCCGTTGCCGCCGGTTGGCCCGCTGGTGCCGGCGGCGCCGTTGCCACCGAACGCGTTGCCTGAGCCAGAGGTGAATGCGTCGCCGCCGTTCCCGCCGTTACCACCTCCGGTGGTGCCGGTACCGCCTGCGGCACCGTGGACACCAACCGCGTCCAGAGCCGAAGCGCTGTTGTAGATGAACTCAGAGCCGCCGTTGCCGCCGTTGCCGCCGCGCCCGGCGGTGCCCGTTCCGCCCACCCCGCCGGTACCGGCGCTGACTTGCCCGGACCCGTAGGCCGCGGCCTCGCCGCCGTTGCCGCCGTTGCCGCCGGTGGCGCCGCTGGTGCCGGCGGCGCCGTCGCCGCCGGTGGCGTTGCCTGAGCCCCACGCCGCCGCGTTGCCGCCGCCGCCACCGTCGCCGCCGCCGGTGGTTCCGACGCCGCCCGCGGCACCGTGGGCACCGACCGCGTTCTGCGCCGAGGCGCTGTTGTAGATGGCTGCGGAGCCGCCGTAGCCGCCGTTGCCGCCGCGCCCGGCGGTGCCGGTTCCGCCTACGCCGCCTGCGCCGGCGCTGGCCTGGCCGGACCCATGGGCTTGGGCGTTACCTCCATTGCCGCCGTTGCCACCGTTCGCACCGCTAGTGCCGGCGGCGCCGTTGCCGCCGGTGGCGTTGCCGGTGCCGTAGTTATACGCGTTTCCGCCGCTTCCGCCGTCGCCGCCGCCGGTGGTGCCGGTGCCGCCCGCGGCGCCGTCGGCGCCGACCGCGTTCAGTGCAGAACCGCTGTCGCCGACGTACGCGTACCCGCCGTCGCCGCCGTTGCCGCCGCGCCCGGCGGTGCCGGTTCCGCCCACCCCGCCGGTGCCGGCGCTGACGTGTCCGGAGCCATAGGTCTCGGCACCACCGCCGTTGCCGCCGTTGCCGCCGGTGACGCCGCTGGTACCGGCGGCGCCGTTGCCGCCGGTGGCGTTGCCTGAGCCCCGGGTTGCCGCGTTGCCACCGTTGCCACCGTTGCCGCCGCCCGTGGTGCCGGTGCCGCCCGCGGCGCCGTCGGCACCGACCGCGTTCTGCGCTGACGCCGCGTTGTCGATGGCCGCGAGGCCGCCGTTGCCGCCGTTGCCGCCGCGCCCTGCGGTGCCGACGCCCCCCGCTCCGCCCGCTCCGGGTGTGACCTGCCCAGCGCCACCGGCGACGGCGCCGCCGCCATTGCCGCCGTTGCCCCCGGTGGCACCGCTGGTGCCACTTCCTCCGTTCCCCCCGATCGCGTGTCCGCTGCCGAAGCTGTACGCGCCGCCGCCGTTGCCTGCAGAGCCGCCGTTGCCGCCGTCGCCGGCAACGCCGCCCTGGCCGCCATTGCCGCCGGTAGCGGTGTCGGTGCCGTAGCTGGACACCGACCCGCCGTTACCGCCAGAGCCTCCCGCGCCGCCGGAGCCCCGGGCACCGCTGGTGCCACCGGCACCCCCGGTACCTGCGGCCCCGCCTGCGCCCGCATTGCCGCCGCGACCTCCGGCACCGCCGTCGCCACCGGTCGCACCGGTGTTTGAGCCGTCGGCGCCGGTGCCACCGGAGGCGCCGTTTCCGCCGTGCCCTCCGCTGCCGTTGATGCCACCCACGCCGGTGGAACCGCCCGCGCCGCCGGTCCCACCCGAGCCACCGGCGAAGCCGTCGGAGCCTGTCCCGTCAGCCAGCAGGGCGGAGCTATTGGCACCGGTCGCACCGTTGCCGCCATTGCCGCCCTGCCCGCCATTGCCCGCTGCGCCCGCCGCGCCGCCCCCGGAGCCCGCTGCGCCGCCAGCTCCGGCCGCCCCGCCCGCGCCGCCATTGCCGCCGTCGCCGCCCCTAGCCGAACTGGCCGCGGCGCCATTGCCGCCGTCACCACCCAGGCCACCGTTGCCGCCTGTGCCGCCGTTGCCGCCATGGCCCAACACCAGCCCGTGCGCTCCGCCGGCACCACCCTGGCCACCGGCTCCGCCCGCACCGCCGGCGATCCCCGCCATTCCCGACCCGGCGACGGCCGACGCGCCGGACCCGCCGCTGCCGCCCGCGCCGCCGTTGCCGCCGGCGCCACCCTGACCGAAGAGCATCCCGCCGGCCCCACCTGCCCCGCCGTTGCCGCCCGCCATCCCGCCCGTACCGGGCGACCCGTTGGTACCGGCGCCACCGTCCCCGCCACGGCCTCCGGTGCCGAACAGGCCCGCGGCACCGCCGGCGCCGCCGTTTTGACCCGCCGCGCCCACAGCCCCGTTTCCGCCATTCCCCCACAACAGCCCGCCAGCTCCACCGTTGCCGCCGGGCGTCGTCGCGTTGGCGCCATTGCCGATCAGCGGGCGGCCCAGCAGGGCTTGCGTCGGTGCGTTGATCACATCGAGCAGCAGATTTTCGACACTGGACGCTTCGGCCGTGGCATAAGCGTTTCCGGCATTGGCCAGGGTCTGCAGGAATCTCTCGTGAAACGCTGCCGCCTGCGCGCTGAAAGCCTGGTAATCCTGGGCGTGCGCACCGAACATCGCCGCGATTGCCGCCGACACCTCATCGCCCGCCGCGACCACCAGCTGCGTTGTCGCGGTTGCCGCCGTTTGGTTTGCGGTGTGAATGGCCGACGCGATCCCGGCCACCTCCGTGGCCGCCGCCGCCACCAGCTCCGGTGTTGCCATGACAAACGACATCTGACTCCCTCACCTTGCTGCCAGAACCGCTTGCCATCCCCACGTTCGATGCTCACTGGCCCGAAAAGTGACGAGGATCGCAAATTTGCAGCGGTGAAATCATGAGAACACAGCCCACTACCTGATCTAGGACTTGTTCGGAAATTCAACCCTTTGGTGGATCTGTGCCCCCCTCCTTTCGTCGCACCGGCGGGCATCGTCGCCGGCTCAGCCCGATTGCCCGGCTCCTGCTCGCGCCGCCCCCGGCGCGCATCGTCGCCGGGCTCTGCCCGATTGCCCGGCTCCTCCTCGCGCCGCCCCCGGCGCGCATCGTCGCCGGCTCTGCCCGATTGCCCGGCTCCTCCTCGCGCCGCCCCCGGCGCGCATCGTCGCCGGCTCAGCCTGATTGCCCGGCTCCTCCTCGCGCCGCCCCCGGCGCGCATCGTCGCCGGGCTAAGGTTCGGCAATGAGGACGAAACGTGGCCCCGTCGCCGCCCTCCTGGCAATGCTGCTGACGCTAGTTGGCTGTGGACCCGCCCAACCAACCTCGAGCCCCTCGACGACACCCGCGAACGTGCCGCCCAACGAATTGTCTGGCCTGCAGATCCCTGCCGGCCGCATCGACGACGCAATCGCCAAGGTCGACGGTCTGGTGGCCGAGCTGATGAACAACAGCGGTATCCCCGGTATGGCCGTCGCTGTCGTATACCGCGGAAAAACCTTGTACGCTAAGGGTTTCGGTATCAGGGACACAAGCAAGCCGGATAATCCGGACAATAGTGTCAACGCCGACACCGTCTTTCAGTTAGCCTCGATATCGAAGTCCGTCGGTGCCACGGTAATTGCACACCAGGTAACGGAAGGTGCCATTACCTGGGACACCCCGGTGGCGGCGAAGCTGCCGTGGTTTACCCTCAGCGATCCCTACGTCACCCAGCATGTCAGCGTCGCTGACCTCTACTCGCATCGCTCCGGGCTGCCCGACCACGCCGGAGATGCTCTGGAAGACCTGGGCTACGACCGTCGACAGGTGCTGGAACGGCTGAAGTACCTACCTTTGGCACCGTTTCGAATCAGCTACGCCTACACCAACTTCGGAGTGACCGCAGCGGCCGTAGCGGTCGCCGCCGGCGCTGGCAAGCCTTGGGAAGAGCTGTCTGACGAGGTGCTTTACCGCCCGCTCGGCATGTCTTCCACCAGTTCGAAATTCGCCGACTTCCTGGCCCGGCCTAACCACGCCGTCAACCACATCAAGGTCGGCGACAAGTGGGAAGCCCGCTACCAACGCAATCCCGACGACCAAACACCGGCCGGTGGCGTGAGCTCATCGGTCAACGACCTGGCGCGCTGGCTCACCATGGTGATGGCCAACGGTACCTACAACGGCCAGCGGATCACCTCACCGGAAGCGTTGCTGCCCGCCATCACCCCGCAGGTCATCTCGGTCGCCGCAACCAACCCGAAGGGCCGAGCCGGTACCTACGGCCACGGATTCAACGTGTCGGTAACCTCCTCCGGGCGCACCCAGTACGGCCACTCTGGCGCGTTCGGCCTCGGTGCCGCAACGAATTTCGCGGTGCTGCCGTCTGAGGACGTCGGGATCATCGCGCTGACCAACGCCGCACCCTACGGCGTGCCGGAGACGTTGACCGCCGAGTTCATGGATCTGGTGCAGTACGGCCAGGTGCGCGAGGACTGGGCGAAGCTCTACCGCCAGCAATTGGCGCCGATGAACAACCCGGACGGCTCGCTGGCCGGCAAGCAACCCCCCGCCAACCCCGCGCCGGCCAGACCGCTGAATGACTACGCCGGTGTCTACAACAGCGACTACTGGGGACCGGCTACGGTCACCGACCACGGCGGCCGGCTCCAGCTGTCACTCGGCCCGAAGAACCAGACCTTCGACCTGACACACTGGGACGGCGACACCTTCACCTTCCAGCTGTCGACCGAAAATGCCTTGCCCGGATCGGTTTCCAAAGCCACCTTCACCGGCATGTCACTCACTCTCGAATACTTCGACTCCGACAAGTTGGGAACGTTCAAGCGATGAATGTCACCGGCCTCTCCGATGCGCAAGTCGCGCAACGGATCGCCGACGGCCAAGCGAATGACATCCCGCAGCGCAACACCCGCAGCATCGCCCATATCGTTCGAGCCAACGTATTCACCCGTATCAACGCCATCCTGGGTGTGCTGTTCGCCATCGTGCTGGTGACCGGCTCGCTGATCAACGGCCTGTTCGGCATGCTCATCATCGCCAACAGTGTGATCGGCATGGTTCAAGAGATTCGCGCGAAGCAGACGCTGGACAAGCTAGCCATCGTCGGACAGGCGAAACCATTGGTGCGCAGGCAATCCGGCACCCGCACGGTGCCGCCCGACCAGGTGGTGCTCGACGACGTCATCGAGATCGGCCCCGGTGACCAGATCGTCGTCGACGGTGAAATTCTGGAAGCCAGCAACCTGGAGGTCGACGAATCACTGCTCACCGGGGAGGCCGACCCAATCGCGAAAGAATCCGGCGATCAAGTGATGTCGGGCAGCTTCGTCGTCTCCGGAATCGGCGCCTACCGTGCCACCAAGGTCGGCCACGAAGCGTACGCGGCCAAGCTGGCCGCCGAAGCCAGCAAGTTCACCCTGGTCAAATCCGAACTGCGAAGCGGCATCAACAGGATCCTGCAGTTCATCACCTACCTATTGATTCCGGTGGGCCTGCTGACCATCTACACCCAACTGTTCACCACCAACGTGAGCTGGCGCGAGTCGGTGCTGGCGACGGTAGGTGCACTGGTGCCGATGGTGCCCGAAGGCCTGGTGCTGATGACGTCGATCGCGTTCGCCGTGGGCGTGGTACGGCTGGGTCGACGACGGTGTCTGGTGCAGGAGTTGCCGGCCATCGAGGGGCTGGCCCGTGTCGACGTGGTCTGCGCGGACAAGACCGGCACACTCACCGAGAGCGGCATGCGGGTAGCCGACGTCGAAGACCTTGAGCCCGCCGCCGAGAATGTCTCTGAAGTGCTTGCGGCATTGGCCGCGGCCGACCCTCGGCCCAACGCCAGCATGCAGGCGATCGCCGAGGCCTACGCCGCCGATCCCGGTTGGATTGCCACTGCCACAGCGCCTTTCAAATCGGCGACTAAGTGGAGCGGAGTGTCGTTCCGCGAACACGGCAACTGGGTGATCGGTGCCCCCGATGTGCTGCTGGAACCGGATTCGGTCGCGGCCGGACGAGCTGAGGACCTCGGCGCGCAGGGACTAAGGGTACTGCTGCTGGGCGCGGGCACGGTCGAGGTGGATCAGCCCGAAGCCCCGGGCACAGTCACTCCCGTCGCCTTGGTGGTGCTCGAGCAGAAGGTTCGCCCGGATGCTCGTCAGACGCTGGATTACTTTGCCGCGCAAGATGTCACGGTCAAGGTCATTTCCGGAGACAACGCGGTGTCGGTCGGCGCGGTGGCCGGCGAACTCGGATTGCGCGGCCAGACGATGGATGCGCGCCGACTGCCGCACAACGAAGCTGAACTTGCGCAAGCGCTGGACACCCACACCACGTTCGGCCGGGTGCGCCCCGATCAGAAGCGCGCCATGGTGCACGCGCTGCAAGCCCATGGGCACACCGTGGCCATGACCGGGGACGGCGTCAACGACGTGCTCGCCCTCAAAGACGCCGACATCGGGGTCGCGATGGGGGCGGGCAGCCCCGCGGCACGCGCGGTAGCGCAACTTGTGTTGCTGGACAACAAGTTTGCAACTTTGCCCTATGTAGTGGGCGAGGGCCGTCGAGTGATCGGCAACATCGAACGCGTCGCCAGCCTGTTCCTGACCAAGACCGTGTACTCGGCGTTGCTGGCCCTATTGGTGGGTCTGGAGTGCCTGCTCGCCAAACCGCTGGGTGTCGACCCGCTGCTGTATCCCTTTCAGCCCATTCATGTCACGATCGCGGCGTGGTTCACGATTGGGATTCCGTCGTTCATCCTGTCGCTGGCACCGAACAATGAACGCGCCTATCCGGGTTTCGTACGGCGCGTATTGACGTCCGCGCTGCCGTCGGGACTTGTCGTTGGAATCGCGACTTTCGCCTCCTATCTGACTGCCTATCACGGTCGGCACGCAACCGGATTGCAGCAGGCTCAAGCGTCGACCACGGCACTCATCACGCTGTTGATCTGCGCGGTATGGGTGCTCGCGGTGGCCGCCAGGCCCTACCGGTGGTGGCGGTTGGCGCTGGTCATCGCCTCGGCTTTGGCGTATGTGGTGATCTTCAGCCTGCCGTGGACTCAGCAGAAGTTCTTCCTCGATCCATCCAATCTGACGGCGACCGGGACGGCTGTGGGTATCGGCGCGCTGGGAGCGGCTGCGATCGAGGCGATGTGGCGGATTCGGGCGCGGATGCTGGGCGTAAAGCCGCAATTGTGGCGCAGCAAGTAGGGTTTACCAGCGAATCGGGGCTCCCGGGGGAGGAGCCGCTGGGGAAAGGAACACTGCCATGGGCTTTCTGAATAAGGCCAAAGACCTGCTGGCGCAGAACTCTGACAAGGTCGAGACGGCGATCAATAAGGCCGGCGAATTCGTCGACGAGAAGACGCAGCATAAATACTCCGACGCCATCCACAAGGTGCAGGAGGAAGCCAAGAAGGTCGCCGCACCGGGCGACCAGCAGGGGTAGCCGGGCATGGCCAAACTGTCTGGAGCTATCGACGTCCCATTGCCGCCGGAAAAGGCCTGGCAGCACGCCTCGGATCTGACCCGGTACAAGGAGTGGCTGACCATCCACAAGGTCTGGCGCAGCACTTTGCCCGACGTCATCGAGAAGGGCACGGTGCTGGAGTCCTATGTCGAGGTCAAGGGCATGACGAACCGCATTAAGTGGACGATCGTTCGGTACAAGCCGCCGGAGGGCATGACCCTCAACGGCGACGGAGTCGGCGGGGTGAAGGTGAAGCTGATCGCCAAGGTGTCGCCCAAGGACGACGGATCGGTGGTCGGCTTCGACGTCCACCTCGGCGGGCCGGCGCTGTTCGGTCCCATCGGGATGGTGGTGGCCGCCGCGCTGCGCAGCGATATCCGCGAGTCGCTGCAGAACTTCGTCAGGGTGTTTGTCCGCCCCGATCCCGGCACGATCGGCGACAGCGTCCTGCATCGCTGACCAGGGCCGTCGGCGGCGATGAGTTTTTCGATCGACACGAGTCGATACCTACGAACCGACCGACCTTAGGAGATCCCTGTGCCCACTCGTGATGGCGCCCCACTCGGCGCACCCTGCTGGATCGACCTCACCACGTCTGACGTTGACCGCGCCCAAGACTTCTACGGCACCGTCTTCGGTTGGACGTTCGAGTCGGCCGGACCCGACTACGGCGGCTACGTCAGCGCTGCCAGGGACGGCCATAGGGTCGCCGGTCTGATGGCCACCAACCCGGAGTGGGAAAGCCCGGACAGCTGGACGACCTACTTTCACACCGCCGATATCAACGCGACCGTTTCCGCCGTGCCGGCGGCGGGTGGCACGGTTTGCCTGCCACCCATGGAAGTGCCGGCGAAGGGCTTCATGGCGACAGCGACCGATGCTTCGGGCGCGTCCTTGGGCTTGTGGCAGCCGTTGGAGCACCGCGGCTTCGAAGTGATCGGGGAGGCTGGGGCGCCCGTCTGGCATCAGCTAACCACCCGCGACTATCGCGCTGCCGTCGACTTTTACCGCCAGGTGTTCGGGTGGCGCACCGAGTCCGTCTCCGATACCGACGAATTCCGCTACACCACTGCGTGGTTCGGGGATCAGCAGTTGCTCGGTGTGATGGACGGCGCCGCGTTCCTGTCGGCCGAGGTTCCCTCGCAGTGGAGCATTTTCTTCGGGGCCGAGGATGTCGACAAGACGCTGGGGGTGATCGTCGACAACGGCGGCGCCGTGCTGCGTGACGCCGAGGACACCCCTTATGGACGCCTCGCTGCGGCGGCCGACCCCACCGGAGCGGCCTTCAACCTGTCGTCCTTGCAGGTGCCGGAAGGCTGAGAAAGCCCCGCGAGCCGCGCCTAGCCTTACCGGCAGCCGCTATGTGAATTTGACGCGACACCGGGCGCGATCAGCGTTACGCACGGCTCGGCGGACGCGACCGGTTAACCTCGCAACCATGAGTCGCCGTCCCCGTCCAGGTTGGCTGATTGCGTTGTGCGCGGTAGTGCTGTCGGCCAGCACCTGGATGCCGTGGCTGACGTCGAAGGGCGGCTGGGCCAACGCGATCGGGGGCGTCCATGGCAGCCTGCCGCACACCCGCGGATTCGGGGCTGGTCAACTGATCGTATTGCTAGCCTCGGCGTTGCTGGTGGCCGGTGCGATGGTGGGACGCGGACTCTCAGGGCGCGTGGCTTCGGTTGCCGCACTGATCATTTCGCTACTCGTCGTGGGCACGCTTTTGCTGTACTACCAGCGCAACGTCGGCGCGCAGGTAAAGCCGGAATATGGGCTCTACGTAGGTGCGGTGGCCGCGGGTGCCGCGGTGTTGTGCGCGTTGTGGGCGTTTGCCGAAGCTATCCTCGGCGGTGGACGGCGCTGACCCGACTAGGGTCTACGGAAAGTCGTGCCGACCCGACGCCGAGCTGTCGCCCGGTTCGTTGACCCCGTAGATGAACGGTGCGAACACGACCTCTGAGCCATCCGGATCGCGGTAGGTGAGCGCGCCCGTAGCTGCCCAATACGAATGCTGCTCAACCGGCAGTTGCCCTGCCGCCTGCAGGCGTGCGACGGCGGCGTCTCGGGTCCGTGAGTCCGGGAAATACAGGCATATCTGCTCGCGGGGATCTACCGGCACACCCTCAGCTGCCTCGATGATCTCCATCGTCAGGTTCCAGTTGGGCAGACCGAAGATCGCGCCGTTACTGCCGTAGCTATGACTGAACGTCTCATGCAGAGGCAGGCCCACCAGCTCGCGGTAGAACCGCACCGTCTCGGCAAAGTTCGCCGAGTGACGGGCGAATCGGATGCCGCCGATCGACGCCAGGTGGGCAGGCCAATGGGTGTCCCGCTTGGCGTTCACAGCCCCACCGCACCAGCCGCCGTTTCCGCGTGATCCCACTTACGCAGCTCCCGACCGGCTACCCACGTCGAATGCGTACCGCTGGAAACACGTTCGGGCAGCGCAAGTTTGCACACCGGGCCGTCTGCAACCCGGGCGGCGTCGAAGACCAAGCAGTAGGACGCGTCGGCGTTCATGTCCGTGACGAGCGTGACTAGGTAGCCGTCGTCCTCGCCCGCGCCACCGAGGCGTGGCGCCATCGCGGTCTCGCTGCCGTACACCCCGTCGCCGAACGAGAAGCGTTCCTCGCCGCCGGTAGTCAGATCGTGCTTGACCAGCCCGTCGAACAGGAACCAGCCCGGCTTGCCGGACGCGGCATACACGTAGCGGTAGTTGCTGGTCGCGTAGTCGGCGTTGATCATGCCGAACTCGGTGATCGAGTCCGACAGCTGCTCTTCGCGCACCGCTCCGGTCGCCATGTTGAACCGCCAGCGGTGCAGCCTGGCCTGCAGACGATCCAGCGCAAGGAAACGAAACAGCTTGTCCCACTTGCCGGTGCTAGCTGCACCGCTGTCCAGAGGCTGCGGGGCGCCTTCGAAGAAACCGTCCAACACGATCTCGTCGCCGTCCTCATACGCGTTGGTGAAGTGCAGCACGAACGTCGGATCCGCTTCGAACCAGCGGATATCGCAGGTACCGCCGCGGCGCGGAATCACCGCGAACCGCGACGGCATGTCCGGGTAGTAGCGCGGCAGGTGAACCCGCTGCTCGAGCAGGCCAGGGTCCCAGAACAACGGAAAGTCGTTGAGAATCGCGTAGTTGTCGGTGAACGCCATGTCGTGCGGCAGTCGCGGCCCGGGCAGCGGGATGTCGACATAGTGGGCCAGATCGTTGTTCGCATCCACTACGCCGTAACGCATATACGGGTCCTGCTTGCTGTAGTTGAAGAACAGCAATTCGCCGGTCTCGTTGTCCACCTTGGGATGGGCCGACACACCCCAGTCGCTGGGGAACCCGCCGTTCCAGCTCTCCTTGCCCAGCGTGTTGCCTGAATACGGATCCACCCGGTAGAGGTCGCCGCACTGGTAGAAGCTGGTCAATGCGATCCCGCGGTGCACGACGACATCGGTGCTGGACGCATCCTTCATCAATTCGCGTGCACCCCAGCCTGTTTCACGCTTCGCGAACTGCACAGGCTCGGCAAGTCCGGGCCACAGCGGGCCGCCGGCTTCGTTCTCCGCCAGAAAGCCGTCGGTTTGGACAAACCGGTTGCGGTAGAACGCCTTTCCGTCCCGGAAACCCACGACGTGCACCATGCCGTCACCGTCGAAGGGATGGTAGGTCTTGAACGCCGGGTGCAGCGGGTTCTCGGTGTTGCGCAGGTAGACGCCGTCCAGGTCGGCCGGGATGTCGCCTTCTACGATCCTCAGGTCGTCGGCATCCCACTCGGTCGTCTGCGGTCGCCAGGGACCGGTACGGTAAGGATGGTCGTCGTCCTCGGGCAGCGTGGACAGGTATTTGCCGACAATCTGCACATCCATTATCAAATGCCTTTGCTGACAACGAAACTGACCGTGGTGGCCGTACTCCCCCCGAAATTGAGGGTGCCGAACTTCTGTGCGCCTTCGACTTGGTAGTCACCAGCCGCGCCGCTGACCTGCTTGACCGCGTCCAGCAGCATCCGCACCCCGGAAGCCCCGACGGGATGCCCGCCGCCGATCAAGCCACCGCTGGGGTTGATCGGCAGCCGGCCACCGATCTCGATCTCCCCGTTCTCGATCGCCTTCCACGATTCGCCGGGCCCGGTCAGCCCGATGTGGTCGATCGCCAGGTATTCGCTGGGGGTAAAGCAGTCGTGCACCTCGAATCCGTCCAGGTCGTCGAGGGTCGACTGCGCGCGGCGCAGCGCGTCGCGAACGGCGGCTCGTACGTGCGGCAGCACATAAGGGTCGTCGGCATATCGGTCCAATTTCTGGCGCAACCCCAGCCCGACGGTGCGATGCCCCCACCCGTCGATCCGGCCGGCGGGTCGCGCCGACGGGTGGGCACGCAGGTAGGCGTCGTTGACCAACACCACGCCGGCGCCGCCGTCGGTCATCTGGCTGCAGTCGAAGCGCCGTAACCGGCCCTCGGTGATCGGGTTAGTCGCGTCGTCGTCGGTGATCGGGTCCGGCACCGACCAGCCGCGGGTCTGGGCGTTGGGGTTGCGGCGCGCGCTGGCGAAGTTGAGACCAGCGATGGCCCGCAGATGAATGTCGTCCAGACCGTAGCGCCGGTCGTACTCGTCGGCGACCTGGGCGAACATCGACGGCCACAGATAGTGCGCCTCGGCGCCTTCATGCCCCGCCCAGGCGGCTGCGCCTAGATACTGGGCGGCGGTGTCGCCGGACACGGTCTTCTCTAGTTCCGCCCCGACGACCAGCGCGCAGTCGTAGGACCCCGAGCGCAGGTCGGCCATTGCTGATAGTGCGGCGATGCTTCCCGAGGCGCAGGCGGCCTCGTGCCGCGAGGCCGGGGTGTCCCACAGGTCGTTGCACACCGTGGCCGGCATAGCGCCGAGGTGACCCTGGGCGGCGAACATCTCCCCAAAGGCATTCCCGACGTGCACCACCTCGACCTCGGCGGCGTTGACCCGGGCCGCGGTCAGCGTGCCGTCCACAACCTCCGCGGTCAAGGCGGCGAAGTCCCGCTGCTCACGGCTCAGATTGCGGGCGAAGTCGCTCTGGTACCCGCCCAGAATCCACACGCTGTCCATAAGCGGCACGGTACTCCGAGGTCGGCACCGTTATCCCGGCGATGGGAGCGAGGCCGGTGATCCACCCCACAAATTAAAGCGGTCCCGTCGGCTCTCGGGC
This sequence comes from Mycobacterium vicinigordonae, assembly GCF_013466425.1. Classification (NCBI taxonomy): domain Bacteria; kingdom Bacillati; phylum Actinomycetota; class Actinomycetes; order Mycobacteriales; family Mycobacteriaceae; genus Mycobacterium; species Mycobacterium vicinigordonae. The sequence goes on along the minus strand of NZ_CP059165.1, from coordinate 5,316,458 downwards.
TGAACCGACGGGACCTCGGTGGGCATATAGGCCGGCCGATACGCCCACCTCCGGTTGATCATTACCATCTGCGGCCGATGACAAACATGTTGGAACAGATCTGCCGCCGGCGACGCCGGCCTGTGCGGGTTGGCGAACGGCGTCAGGAGGCGGATTTGCTCGTTTGCTGGTGGCCCGAGACGGCAACCAAGGCCTGGTGCTCCGAGTCGGTGGTGGGGATCACCCGGCTGGGGTCCCCGATGCGCAGCAGCCGCGAGATGGCCGGGCTGGTGACCACGATCCAGTCGGTTCCCGCGGTGCGGCATTCGTGGGTGAGCGCGTACAGCGCGAAAATGCCCTTGGCGGACATGAAGTCAACCTCGCTGAGATCGAGGATGAGGCCGGGCGCGACGCCGACGAACCGATGGGCGTAGTGGTAGACGCGATCGATGTTGGTGGCGTCGATCTCTCCAGTTACTTGGACGACCGTGACGTCGTGCCGACAGTGTGCCCGCATCTGCGTGCCGTTGCAGTAGACCGTGCAGGGGCCGGAGTGTGAAGTGAAGCCGCGAAGTGCGGATTCTGGGTAGCGCGAAGTGATCATCCTCGGATCTCGATTCGATCGTTGCTGCAAGAGGTTTCGATACGCCGCAGTCAGATCAATTGAATGCTGCATCCGTCATAGTCCTGATGGAAGCGGATTGTCATCAGACGTGCTATTTGGCGTGTCCACAGGCTGTGGCTTCAACTTGTTGCATCAACCCTAGCCCAGTTTCGGCTTTCTGGACAGGGCCAGGGAGTACGCGGCTGGTTCTTGACCCGCGCCGATTGGAAATATGTTCCACCACAACGGTTTAGGGTAAGACGGTGTGTTCGGCATCGAGACCGAGCGTAATCGTCAGCTCAAGCACGGTCCGCGGATCGCTAAGCCGGTCGCCGTACAGCTCGCGCAGCTGGGTCATCCGGTAGCGCACGGTCTGGGGGTGAACGAACAGATCGGCGGCTATGGCGTCGCGCCGACCTTGGTGCAGCACCCATGACCGCAGTGTCTCGGTGAGCCGCTCGGCAGTGTTGGGCGAGAGTGCGGCCAGCGGCGCCAACGTGCGGGTCCGCAGGTCGTCGGCGGCCTCGCGATCGGCCCCGAGTACTAGTTCGGCCAGATGGTCGTCGGTGTCTAGGGCTTCGATGCCTTCGGTCTGCACCAGTTCGCGTGCCCGTAGCGCGCGGAGGTAGGACGAGCGAACGGCCGTCCAAGGTCGCGCCGGGCCCACCACTGCCTGCCTGCGGGGCAGGGTTGAAATCAGTTGACGCCGTTGACTTCCGGCCACATCCGATACCAGCAGCACCGAAAGCCCCTGCGCCGGGTCGACGGCGGGCAGGTCTTCGGACAGCTGCAGTGTCGCCTGACCGAATTGTGCTGCTAAGCCGCGTGTTTGGGCCTGCGGCAACAGAACCGCGGTCAAGGTCTCCGGTGGTTGCCAGCCAGCTTTGTCGGCATCGGCGTGCAGGGTGGCTGCGGGCTCGCCGGCCAATAGGTGCTGGGCGAGCCGATCGAGGTAGCGCTGGCGGACCCGCCCCGAGGTGGCCAGCTCGTCGGCATGGCCGGACACGCTGGCCGCCGACAATTGGTCGATGTAGGCGAACACCAGCTCGGCGAACCGGGCCACGGTGGCCGCAGGGAGTTCCGCTGCCACCACGGTCGTCGACAGCTCGCGCCACGCCACCCGTGCGCCCACCCGGTACGCCGAGAGCAGCGCGTCGATGGATCGCCCCTGGCGGGCCTCGCCGCGGCCGAGTTCGTAGGCACCGTCGAGAGCGGGTGACAGCGGCGGGCCAGGGTCGGAATCCTCAGCGCGGGTGGCCAGGCGCAGGAAGACGCCCAGCGACGTCTGCACGGCGTTCTCGATGTTCTGGCCCATGTCCCCGCTGAACGCGTCAGCGTAACTGGGCACCTCGATGGTGATGGCTGTCACAGTCCGCTCAGCCATCGCCGGCAGGATCGCCTCCAGCGCTCTGACCACGGGTTCGTCCAGTTGCAGACCGGCTAGACGCGTGGATGGATACGTCAAGACTATTCCAATCGAACAAAAACTTGGCAAAACTTCACGTCATACAGCCAAGAATTTACACCACAGAGCGGCCCACTATTGATGGCATGACCACCACAGCACCCCGACTGGAACCGGGGCCCACTCTCATCGGCGCGATGCGTCAGCGTGTGCTGAAGTTTGCCGAGCGGGTGGCTGTACCGCTAGCGACCCCACTGGTTCCCGCCGACTACCTCGACGTGATTGACCCACTTCGCTCCGGTGCGAGCCTGCGCGGGCGCATCGTGGCGATCAACCCGGAAACGCGTGACGCCGCCACCCTGCTGATCAAGCCCGGCCGTGGCTGGCGCCCCCACATCCCCGGCCAGTACGTCCGGGTCGGCGTGGATGTCGACGGCGTGCGGCAATGGCGGGCCTACTCGCTGACCTCCAAGACCCACCGGCGCGACGGCTGCTTCGCGATCACCGTCAAGGCGATCTCCGGTGGCGTGGTGAGCAACCACCTGGTCCGACGTGCCACCGTTGGCACCGTCATTCAACTTGACCAGGCCACCGGCGACTTCACCCTCGGCGCACACGGCGACCAGGTGCCGGCCAAGATCTTGTTCCTGACCGCCGGAAGCGGCATCACCCCGGTGATGGGGATGCTGCGCAACATGAGCGGCATCGGTAACCCAGACATCGTGGTCGTGCATTCCTCGCCGACTGCTGACGACACCATCTTCGGCTGGGACCTGCGCATGCTCGCCCGTCAGGGTCGAATTCGCTTGGTGGAGAAGCACACCGATTCCGACGGTCTGCTCGACGTGGCGCGCCTGAACGAGATCGTCCATGATTTCGCCGAACGCCAAACCTGGGCGTGTGGCCCGGCCGGACTGCTGGATGCCCTCGAGCAGCGTTGGGCCGCAGATGGAATCCCCGACCGGCTGCACATCGAACGCTTTCGGCCCACCGTCATCAACACGGGCGAGGGCGGCACCGTGACTTTCTCGAAAAGCGGTAGCGCGGTCGATGTCGAGGGGACCCGAACCCTGCTCGACGCCGGTGAGTCCGCCGGAGTGCTGATGCCGTCGGGATGCCGGATGGGTATCTGCTTCGGCTGCGTCGCGCCTTTGAAGCAGGGCGCGGTGCGAGACCTGCGCAACGGCGAGGTGACCATTGCCGGGGACAACGTGCAAATCCAGACCTGCGTGTCGGCAGCCGCAGGTGCTTGCGAGATTGACCTCTAAAGGAGCCAACATGACTGTCGCCCAAGCGGATCCGACCGCACACCTATCCGATGAAGACATCGAAAACTTGGGTCGCGAACTCGATGCGATTCGTGAGAATGTGCTGGCCAGCCGCGGCGAGCGGGATGCCGCCTACATCCGTCGAGTCATCGACGGCCAACGCAGGCTTGAACTCGCCAGCCGCGCAGTGCTCCTGTTCTCGCTGTTCCCTCCCGCGTGGCTGCTGGGCACCGCCGGCCTGTCCGTCTCCAAGATCGTGGAGAACATGGAGATCGGGCACAACGTGATGCACGGCCAGTGGGACTGGATGCGCGATCCCAAGATCCACTCCACCAGTTGGGAGTGGGACAACGCCTCCCCGGCGCAGATGTGGAAGCACTCGCACAACGAGGTACACCACACTTACACCAATGTGCTTGGCAAAGACCATGATCTGGGCTACGGCATCATGCGAGTCGATGAGAACCAACGCTGGAAGCCGTTCTACTTGGCTCAGCCGTTGTGGAACTTGATCAACGCCTGCCTGTTTCAATACGGTATCGCCGCATACGATCTCGAGATCGGCAAGTACCTGCAGGGGCGAAGCGACAAGGAGGAATTCCGCCGCCAGGGCGCCAAGGTCCTGGCCAAGGTGCGCAAGCACGTGATGCGCGACTACGTACTGCACCCATTGCTCTCGGGGCCCTCGGCGGTCACGACCGTGACGGCGAATCTGACCGCTAACCTGGTACGCAACTGGTGGACCCACTCGGTGATCATGTGCGGGCATTTCCCCGAGGGAGTGCAGACCTACGAGAAGACCTCGATCGAGGGCGAGACCCGCGGACAGTGGTACCTGCGGCAGATGCTCGGTTCGGCCAATATCAGCGGAAGCGCGCTTATGCACTTCATGACGGGCAACTTGTCGTTCCAGATCGAGCATCACCTTTACCCGGACCTGCCCAGCAACCGATACCAGGAGATCGCGCCGAAAGTACAGGAACTCTTCGAGCGGTATGGGCTCACCTACACCACCGGCAGCCTTCCGCGCCAGGTCACATCGGCCTGGAAGAAGGTGTTCCGCCTGTCGCTGCCCAACGATTTCCCGCGCAAAGCGGCTCAGGCGATGCAGCCCACGGCGATCAGAAGGGCGATCTTCGCCAGGCCGCGGCAGAAAGCACAAGCCGCCTGATCAGCCGGACTTCAAATAAAACTCCTAGACTTGACGAGAGCCCTTCCTGCGCAGCAGATTTCGCCGTTTTGCGGCTATTGTGACCACGTCGTCGAGGTTTTTCCCGCGGTGAGCGGCGGGTAAAACCGAAACTATGCCGCAGCCCAATCCGGCCCGGGAGTACGGGCCCGAATCTCGTGTGATGATGCTCGGCTTTAGCGCGGTACTCGCGCTGAGCGCGGGCTTCGTCAACGCTGTCGCGCTGCTGATTCTGGCCTTCCCGGTCGGCAATCTCACCGCTGTAACCACCCAGATCGGGATGAACACGGCCAACCCGTGGTTGTACGAAGGTCACATGCTGGTTGCGATCCTCGTCGGATTTCTGGCGGGCGCGACGATGGCCGGGGCGTTGCTTGCGCCCACCGGTGTCGTGACAGGTCGTCGGCACGCCGTGGTTCTGACGCTCGAAGCCGGGCTGTTGTTGCTTGCCGCACTGGGCCTGACGGAACCATTCGTAGCGGCGCAACTTGCGACCTTTGGGATCGAAGTAACTGCGGTGCAGGCGCTTTTCGCTGCCGCCGCCCTCGGGCTGCAGAATGCGCTGACGTCGAGCTTCCGGGGGATGGCGGTCCGCACCACCCACTTCACCGGCACTGTCACCGATCTCGGACTCATGCTCGGCCGCAGTCGCGAGCACGGGATCGAGAAGTGGAAGGCCGCAATCCTTTTGGTCACGCTGTTGCTCTTCCTCTGTGGCGGCATCGCTGGGCTGCTAGTCGGCGCTCAGATTGGCGGTTACGCGCTGGTGGTTCCGGCCGCAATGTGTGCAGCGCTGGCGGCCGCCAACCTGTTGCACAGCCGCGGCTACCGCAAAGAAGTGCGGGACGAGGTTGCCGAATTGGCGCGTGTCTGAACGGGATGCCGCGCGGGCGATTCGGGATGCCCGTCAACCTCGTGGTAGGGTCGGCAACAAGCGTTACGCGTGACAATCGCCTCCGCGTACACCGTTCTCTCGCAGGCCTCCGAAGCCTTGAACGTAGATGTCCATGCACCCGCATCGGCTCTCTTGCGGCGATCGATTTTGCCCGCCGGCAATCTCGCCAAGCTGCGCCACGATTGGCGCATCCAGACCTGAAAGCATCTCAACCATGACCACACCTTCTTTTGCCGAACTCGGCGTCGGCGAAAGGACCGTTCGCGAGCTTGCCGCCCGCGGCATCGACACGCCCTTCCCGATCCAGGTCGCGACCCTGCCCGATACGTTGGCTGGGCGGGACGCTCTCGGTCGCGGCAAGACCGGCAGCGGAAAGACACTGGCCTTCTGCATTCCGCTCGTCGAGCGGCTGGCGGGGACCCGGCGGTCGTCGGGCCCGATCGGATTGATTCTGGCACCCACCCGTGAATTGGCCACCCAGATCGCCGGTGTACTGCAGCCGCTGGCGGCCGTCCATGCCCTGAAGGTCACCACGATCTTCGGCGGCGTGCCGCAGGGCCGCCAGGCAGCGGCACTCAAGGCCGGAGTGGACATCGTCGTTGCGTGTCCGGGCCGATTAGAGGATCTGATGAAGCAGCGCCTCCTCAGCCTGGACACAATCCGGGTGACGGTGCTCGATGAGGCCGACCACATGGCCGACCTGGGCTTCCTGCCGTCGGTGACCCGCATCCTGGCCGCCACACCGGCGGGCGGTCACCGCATGCTGTTCTCCGCGACCCTGGATAACGGCGTCGACAAACTGGTGCGGCGATTCCTGCGCAACCCGGTGACGCACTCCGTGGATTCGGCCGAGTCGCCGGTTCCGGACATGACTCACCACGTGTTCCACGTCGCCGGTACCGAGGCCAAGAAAGAACTTGTCCATCGACTCGCTTCCGGCACCGGGCGTCGAGTGTTGTTCATGCGTACCAAGCATCAGGCCCGTAAGCTCGCCAAGCAGCTCACGCAGGCCGGCGTCCCATCAGTTGACTTGCACGGCAATCTTTCTCAGCCCGCGCGTGACCGCAACCTCGCGGCTTTCAGTAGCGGGGAGGCCCGCGTCCTGGTCGCCACCGACATCGCGGCGCGCGGCGTGCACGTCGATGACGTGGAACTTGTCGTCCATGTGGATCCGCCCGCCGACCATAAGGCCTATCTGCACCGCTCCGGTCGCACTGCGCGGGCGGGCAACGCCGGCGACGTCGTCACGGTGGTGTTGCCCGAACAGCGGCGGGACCACCAGGCGATCATGCGCAAAGCCGGCATCGACATACGCCCGCAACAGGTCACCGTCGATTCAGAGCCGGTGCAGGCACTGGTAGGCGAGGTGGCGCAGCCGACCTACCCGCGCGGGGCTGCTTCGGTTACGCCGGGGCAGCCCGCCAGGAGTCGGCCGGCGGGTACGCGGCAGCGCAAACCCGTTCATGAGCGGCGCATTCCGGGACAGGTCGACACCGCTGGTCGGCAGGGTACGCGGCGCCGGCGCGCCGTACGTGCGCAGCGGGTCAGCGGGGCGGCGCGGACTGCGTAGTCTCGGCGTCATACGAATTCTGCGCCCAGCTACGGAACTCCGTAATCGCTGATTCACCCGGAGCTAGTTTGGGTCGGCCGCGGTAGATCTTATTCTCCCAGATCGGGATGTCCTGTTCGATCTGCTTGCAGAAGTCGCGAGCGAATCCCATTCCCATCCTGGTCATTTCGCCGGTCTGCGGGTCAAGGGCGACGAAGAAGGTATATCGCGCATCGACTCTCTCGCCGTCGATCGGTGTCACGGTCAATATGGTGCACGACCGACCCAAACCGCGGTGCCGGACGACGTCGACACCCAGGCCGAACAATTCGGAGTCCACCGCGCCGGACACGGGACCGCGCGGTGTCACGAAATTCACTTCGGCCACCGCGCGGAACAGATGCCCATTCTGCTCGACGTCGAGTGCGCCGAACGCCGAGACGCCGTGCACCGTAGCGAAATGCGCTATGTCTACCGTGTTTTCGAAGACTTCCTGCGGATGTGAGCGGAATGTCCACCGGGCATGTTCGGGTGCGTAAAAGGCAAAGGCGGCGTCGTCGCTCTCCGGTATCTTCGGCAGCTCCCAATCCGGTGCGCCGCCGTGGGCGGAGTGCCAGACGAAGATGATGCCGGCACGCTCGACTGTCGGCCAGCTTCGTAGCTTGGCGGTCGGGTTGGGGCGCTTGGTGTACGGGATGTCGACGTTCGTTCCGTCACCGGTGAAGGACCAGCCGTGGAAGGGGCACACGACGCAGTCGTCGCGGACCGAGCCGCCGACCCCGATATCGGCGCCCAGGTGCGGGCAGTAGGCATCCAGGACGTAAGGGGTGCCGGAGTTGCCGCGGTAGCAGATCAGTTGCCGCCCGAAGTAGTGCAACCCGATCACGTCGCCTTCGTCGACGTCGCGGCTGTAGGCGACCTGGAACCATCCTTTCGGATATTCCGCGAAAGGGAATCGCCGTTCGAGCACCGGCATGCTGCACCGCCCTGCCTTTACCTATTTTCTTATCATTATAAGTATAGAGCCGATGGGTTGCCGAGCGCGGGGTTGGCGGACGTCTTGCCGAGGCTTCCGGGTACATCGGCCCGCATTCGATGGGCTGGTGATCGGGCAATCGCCTATCCGACGAGGGGGCCGAAGCGGCACGGTGCTAATCGTCGGACGGCAGGTGCGCCGCTTTCGTCGGTCGGACACGCGTTGCTGTCTGGGAATCAAACCGCCCGAGTGGATGACAGCGATGGGCGGTTGTGCCGGACGCGGCCGTCGTGACCGCACGGCGGACGGCGCAGTCGATGAACGCAAACTGGACAGCGCATCCCAACCGAAAGTACGATCGGGTCTAGTCATCTACTCACTGAGCGGGGAATTCATTGCGGCACAGGGCCGTGCAAGCAGGAGCATGGCGATGAGGTCTCTGGAGGGGAACTCACTGTCGGTGCTTGTCGCGAGTACCCCTGGTGTCGCGCTGCGGCGGCGGAGTCCGACCCCGCTGTTCGCCCGTTGCCTTGCGCAGGTACGCGCTTGCCTGGCTGCAGTCGACTCTGAGCAGACGCGCGAAGATAGCTGGCGCGCAATTGAAGTCATCGCCAATAGTCACAATCGCAGTGTCGAGTCCTACCTGCAACGTCGCCGGCATCGTCCCTGGCGCAACCGGGGATCCTAGCGCTCGGGCTTGAGCCTTTTGTGTAGTGATCGGTGTTGCGCAGCAACTCCGCAGATGCTGGCACAGCATTCTCGGCCAAAGATCGCTGTGGTCGGCTGACAAGCCTTTCGGGCTGGCTGTCGAATTGGCGTGTTTCACACCGCCGACCTCGCCTCACCGGCACACCGATCATCGTGCTCTCACCGAGCTAATCATGTTGCAGCTCTTGGTATCAGCGCCCGAATCGGGCGAACTGGGAGCCAAGGCGCTAAATCGATAGCGCGTGCTTATCAATTCAAGATGGGCGCGACGGTCGGTGCAATTTTGCTGCTGGCGTGGTCGCCGCGCAGTCAATCATGAGGTGTAGAAATGGATTTCGGAGTTTTGCCGCCCGAGGTCAATTCGGGCCGGATGTATGTCGGTCCCGGTGCGGGTCCGATGCTGACGGCCGCTGCGGCGTGGGACGGTTTGGCCGCCCAGCTGCACGCGACGGCCGCCTCGTACGAGTCGACCATTGCGGATCTGGCCAGTGGCTGGCAGGGCTCTTCGTCAAGCGCGATGCTCGCCGCGGCAGGGCCGTATACGGCGTGGATAAGCGCGACCGCCGCCCAGGCCGAGCAAGCCGCCAGCCAGGCGCGAGCGGCGGTATCGGCTTATGAGACAGCATTTGCAGCGACGGTGCCCCCTGCGATCGTTGCGTCCAATCGTGCCCGGCTGATGGCTTTGGTGGCGACCAACCTGCTCGGCCAGAACACCGCGGCGATCATGGCCACCGAGGCCGAGTACGCCGAAATGTGGGCTCAGGATGCCTCGGCGATGTACGGCTATGCCGGCTCCTCGGCGACCGCCACGCAGATGACTCCATTCAGCCAGCCGCCGCAGACTGCCAACCCGGCCGGGATGGCGGCCCAGGCCGCCGTTGTACACGCCGCGGGCGGCTCTGCGGCTTCGAATGCGCAATCGACTCTGCCGCAACTGATGTTGACCGTTCCGCAATCTCTGCAAGCCCTGACAACCCCCACTGCCGCCGCCGACACACCGTCGCTGCTGTCAGCATTGGACCTGGCCCTCACCGGCCCGTTGGGACCAAGCTCGGTGTATGGCATTGGGGGTAGCCCGTATCTGCTGGGCATCGAAAACTACCTGGTGCCGCAAAACGTGGCGAATGTCAACAGCGCCAGACAACGGCTTGACAGGGATCGCTCCAAGCTGGTGTCGCTGGGCGGAGACCTCGGTTCACAGACGCGGGTGGTGGGTTCGATATCTTCCGGCGGAACCGGCATTTCCGCGGGCATGGGCCGTTCCGGGGTAGTCGGCGGCATGTCGGTGCCGCAGGGGTGGGCCGTGGCGGCTCCGGAAAGCCGGATGGTTACTGCCGTCATGCCACAGTCCACCACTTTTGCCGCTGCTCCGGCGGCCCTTGCTGTGCAAGGACAGGGCTCGCTGTTCGGCGAGATTGCCGCGTCCGGTCTGGCCGGGCACGCCGTGGCCACTGCCAGTAACGGTTCTGCCGGCGGAATGGGCCTCGGGGGCAATGCATTCAGGCGGGCAGCGGCCACTGCCACGATCTTCGTCATCAACGCCGACGACACGCAAGAGTAGCTAGGTTCACTAATATCAAGGAGTAGCAATGGATTTCGGAGCACTGCCGCCGGAGCTTAACTCCGGTCGGATGTTCACCGGGCCGGGTTCGGGATCGATGTTGGCCGCGGGGTCGGCCTGGGACGGGTTGGCTGCCCAGCTGCACTCCGCGGCGGCCGCCTACCGATCCGTAATCTCCAACCTGGCCAGTGGTTGGCACGGTCCCTCATCGGCGGCCATGGCCGCCGCCGCGGCGCCGTACGTGGAATGGATGAGTGCTACCGCGGCCCAAGCCGAGCAGGCCGCCTCCCAGGCCAGAGCGGTCGCGGCCGCCTACGAGACCGCGTTCATGGCGACGGTGCCCCCGGCGGTGGTCGCGGAAAACCGAAGCCAGTTGGCGTCACTGGTGGCGACGAACATTCTTGGCCAGAACACCGCCTCGATCGCAGCCATCGAGGCGGAGTACGCGCAGATGTGGGCGCAAGACGCTGCCGCGATGTACGGCTACGCGGGCTCCTCGTCCACGGCTGCTCAGATAACGCCGTTCAAACCTGCACCGCAGACCGTCAATCCCGTTGGCGCGGCGGGCCAATCAGCGGCGGTCGCCCAAGCCGTCGGCTCGGCACCCGCCAGCGCGCAATCGACCTTGTCGCAGCTGATGTCGACTACGCCGCACACCCTGCAGAGCCTTGCATCGCCCGCGGCATCCCCCGCTGCGGATCCGTCGTCGCTCATAACCTTCCTGGACAACCTGAATTCCACGCCGCTGGCGCGGATTGCCGCGAACGTCGAATTCGTCACCAAAGGCATCAGGCCGGTCAACGACACGTTGTTGAGCCTCAGTTTGGGACTGGTATCAACGGCACGGACCTGGAGCGATACTGCGGTCGATCTCGAGGGTCCGCTGTTCGCGGCACTTGGGTCGAGCACCCAGGCGGCGGGTGGGCCTGCGGTGACGGCGGGTGTCGGGAGTGCGGGTTTGGCAGGTGCTTTGTCGGTGCCGCCGAGCTGGGCTGTGGCCAGTCCTGCTGCCAAGCTTGCCGCCACCGTGCTGGAGTGCACCAGCCTAGGCGCCGCACCGACGGTTGCGGCGACCATGAGTGGCCTCGCGGGTCAAATGGTCCTTGCTGGCTTGGCCGGAGGTGCTCTGGGCGGTGCGCTCCCGCGCGGGATCAGCGCAGGCGCCGGGCGGGGAGTGGGTCGCCGCGCACCAGAGAACGACACAAAAATTCCGGAGAAGCTCAAGGTTATCCTCGCGGACTTGCAGGAGGCGCCGGAAACCGTTCAGCACTGGCACACCGACAAGGCCCACCTGGAGAGCCTTCTGGACCAGTTATCCAAGAAGCCTGGTGTTCATGCCGTGCATCTGTCCCCGAAAGACAAACCTAAGGCAATTTCACCCCAGCCGACCTGGGGATGACGGCGCGGTGAACGCGGAACGACGGAAGGGTCGTCAGAAATCCCCAAGCGTGTCCGGTATCTCTGTCAGTTTTGGTCCCGCACAGTGTGCCGTCCAGCAAAGTGCCCCCGGCAGGATTCGAACCTAAGCCATCTGGTGCCAGCGTTATAGCGCGCTACCAGCAATTATGTTGTGCTACAGGCGATTACGCGCGAACACGCAAACTCAGTTCCTATCAACACATGTCAGCTCCGGCCAACCTTGATAACATGTTGATAGCACGCCAGCTCATCAGCGCAGCTAATCGGCAGGTATGCAAGGAATCAATTTCGCTGAATGAATCCATAGGGGCCAGAGATGGGCGATCCAACAACGCTTGATCCACCAAGGCGGGTGGGGTGATGCCCGCGACTAAAGGTCACCGCAATTGGGGCTGGCTTCGAAAGCTGCCAAGCGGCAAGTACCAGGCGTCTTACCTCAAAGACGGCACGCGCTACAAAGCTGCCGGAACGTTTGACACCAAGCTCAACGCCGAAGGTTGGCTAGCCAACGAAAAGAACTATCTAGATCGTTGCCGGATGACGGGGGAGACGTGGAAATCTCCCGAGCAGCGCCGCGACGAAGGTAAGGCCGCTGTGTTGCTTGTAGGCGATTACGGCAAGCAGGTGATCGAAGAGCGCAAAACCAAGGAAACCACCCGAAGCCTCTATAACTCTCTGTGGACGAACCACGTCCAAGAGCGGCTAGGCGTGATCCCGCTGCGTGAATTGAACGCCGAAGCGATCAGAGCGTGGTACGCGCGCCTTGAAGGCGAAACGACCAAGCGCCACGCTTACAGCCTTTTGAACATGGTCTGCAATGTCGCCGTGAAAGACGGCTTGCTGGTCCGCAACCCTTGCCAGATTGACGGGGCGATGACAACCAAGCGCAAGCGCGAACCGGAGATTTTGACCGTTGACGAGCTGAACGCGGTTGCCGATGCAATGCCCGAACGATTCAAGCTGTTGGTTCTGCTCTCGGCCTGGTGCGGCCTGCGTTGGGGCGAAGCAACCGAGCTGCGCCGAAGCGATATCAACGCCAATCGTGACCAGATCACTATCTCGCGTGCTGTGACCCATGTTGGCAAGTGCCGAATCGATACGACCAAATCGGGCAACGTCCGTTATGTCTCGATTCCGGCCAGTCTGCGCCGATTGGTCGAAGATCACCTAGCCGAACACGTCGAAAGCCAAAGAGATGCCTTGCTGTTCAAGCCATTTATGGGCGGCTGTCACGTCAACGACCAGGTTTTTGCAAAGACGTGGTACAAACCGGCCTTGAAAGACGCTGGCAGGGAAAAGGTTCGAATCCATGACTTGCGGCACTTCGGCGCAACGATGATGGCTCACGCTGGCGCAAGTCCAACCGAGATTGCCCTGTTTCTTGGTCATTCAACGCCAACGATGTCTATGCGCTACACAGCGGCGACGGCTAGCCGAATGACGCATTTGGCCGATAGGCTGTCCAAGATGGCTGAAACGGTCCAAAAGGCAAGCTAGTCACCAGGTTTGAACCACCGGCTAGCGGTGTCGCAGGTATTTAACCTGTCGGGGCACGCAGCTCAAGGGCATATTTAGGCTTTTCGTGCTATCAGCGTGCTACCAGCTCGCCGTTCGCCCTGGTGGCAAGGCGCGCAATGCGCCTATCTCGCGGTTGGCGGCGTTTGCGGCCTGATAGGCGTCCTCGCCGGTGATGTGCGCTCTCTGGTGGTATCTATCGCGGTCGCGACGAACGCGGCTCTCGTCGGCGCTCAGGCGGTCGGAATCGCGGTCTGTGCGGCCAGTGTCGGCACGGTCGCGAGGGTTGCCAGAGTCGGGCTCCGCCGGGGCGGGTGGGGGTTTGTAATCAGTCGAGTTTGGTTGCTCTGCAATCGATTCCGTGCTTTGACCGGACACCAGCCAATCAGCCGAATCTTGCTTGCTATCAACGTTGCTGCTGTCAGAATCAGGCCGCTCGCTGACGATGGAATCAAATATCTCTTCATAGGGTGCGGTGCCTTGGCTCAGCACCACTTCGTTCGGAGCTTTGAGGCCAGCTCGGTCCAAGGCATCACGAATCCCGGCTAGCTTGACCGCTGATGAGATATCGGGATCAATTGCCATGCCTAGCAACTCTTTTGCCATGCGGTCGGCCGCATTCTCCAAACGAGCGCGAGCGGCCCTCTTGACGTGTTTTGCTGCTCCACCGTGAAACCTGCAAACGGTTCCGCCCCGAATCGCTGGGTTGCTGCACTGTGAGCCGTCTTTTTTGTGCGCTTTGCAACGCCGTTGCGGCACAGCAGAATTCGCCCAATCGCGTCCGTTCAAAGGTCTTGAATCACTTGCCTTTTGAGAATCGGACGCCGGTTGGTGGGCCGCAGGCGATTCCATAGCTTTTTCACCCGATAGGTTACCCACTGGCTTATCAATGACAGCCGGAAGGTTATCGCTCGGTTCATTGACTGAAATCCCGAGCGCTTCACGCAGTTTCAACAATTCTGCTTGAATCTCTTCTTCGCTCATTCCAGCGTCACGCATCATCTTGATAGCAATCGTTGGACGCCGCTTGTATTCCGCGCGCCTTCGCTTAGCATCCATCATCACACCTTCTTTCGTTTACTCACTACCTTCGGTAGCTCATGCTTCCGTTTGGCGTATCCTGTTCTATCCCTGCGATCTGAGCACCAATCCGGCACCACTACGAAAACCTCTGTACCGCAGCTCATCCGAACAACTCCGATGCCGATATGCCCAACCGGCCATTTGATCCCTTCGTGCCGTTGTCCGCATACGCAGTCGATTTCAACGGTGCGGCCTTGCGTCTCGTGCAATCTGACCGCTTTCACGCAAGCGGTCGGGATTTGGTCACTATCAACAGGTTTCACAGCTCTAGATCCCATCGGTTCAATTCGCGGATTTCGAATTTTGTTAGCGCCTCTATCTAGGCGGGCGTGCTTCCGGCGCGAAGTTACTTCCCCCCGAGACGGTTCCCGTCTCTATAGGGGAAGTGAAACATCTTCTGGTTAGCTCGGAAACATGCGGAAACATGCGGAAACATAGCGCCAAAACCGCCCCGGAGCTGCGCGCCTTCGTGTGGAAACATAACGTGCGCCAGTAGGCCAATCGGGTTTGCCGAAAACTGGTATGTTTCCGCACGATCGGGAAACATACAAAACCGCAGTTCAGGGGCTATTTTCGAATTCAATTGCGACATTTGGTTAGACCGCTCTCGTTGGGTGTATTGAACCTGCTTTGTAAAGGATCGCCTTGCCCTGCTCCCTGCGCGAAACCCATTGGTTTGCAACGACAGTGCGCAGAACCTCATCTGTGAACTCTTTGCTTCTGCCGGTTGTTTTCAAACCCAACGCTTTACAGAGATTGCCTTGGTTGACTTCACCGACACCGGGCGTGTCGTGAAGGTACAGAGCGACCGAAGCCGCTGCGTCGCGCAAGCCTGGCGTTTCTCGCTTGTTTCCGCTGCCCGTGACGAACAGCTCGCGCTTGGCATCGCCTGCGTAATCTAGTTCGACTTCGTCTAAGTGGACGTTGCGGCCAAAAGCCTTGAGCCACCGTATGTTATCGGGCGGAAATTCACCCGGTTTACCGTTGTGCCGATATGAAACGAGCACGTCGGGAAGACCCATAAGCGCGCTAGCGCCGCGACCGCGTTCCTGAGCTTCTTCGGAATAGCCCGTATGGTGAAAGATCACAACGGTTTTCACACCCGCCTTGGCGGCAACCTCGTTCATCGTCTGCCACCAGCGCGTGATTTCATCGTTTTCCTTCTCACTGCCCGTATACAGCCGTGAGAGCGTATCGATGAACCACGCTTCAATGCGCCGTTCTTTGAGCCAGTTGACGGCCCACTCAACAGCGGCGTCGTTGTCAAAATTGATCTGACTTGTGAAGTCCCTGGTGTGCAACGGGAAGATTCGACGCCCGTACGGTTCGTCTGGATCAATCAGGCCGCGATCATGCAGCCAACCAAGAAACGTCTGCTGGTCAACTTCGTGATTCCAGTAGGCGACCGCCTCAAGAGGCTTCGTGGCTAGGGAGAACCTACGCAGGAAATCACGCCCGGTGACCAACGTATGCAGCAAGTTCACGCCTAGTGTCGTCTTGCCGGTTTTCCACTGTGCGTTAACCAAGACTCGCGATCCTGGCGGGATCAGCTCTTTAATGAGCCAATCGGGTGCGGGTGGTCGGTTCTGATACTGGTGGAGTGCGTCTCCCTGATCTTGCGGCTCTGTCCATGCCGCGAGTGATTGCAGCCGCTTGGCTTGTGCTGCGGTATTGAGTCGCAACAGTTGCTTGCTGACTTCGGCTTGGGGTCTGCTGCACGGATAGGTGACAGTTTTGACCTGCCCTACCCGTTGGGTTCCACTTGTGGTGGCTAACTGACGGCGGTGAGGGTGTTGTTGGTGAAGGATAGTTCGTATTCGATCGGGGTGCGGTAGCCAAGCGCTGAGTGGCGGCGTTGGCGGTTGTGGAAGATCTCCAAGTAGTCGAAGATCGCGTTGGCCAGCTCGACCCGGGTCTTCCACTTCTGTCGGTCGAGAAGCTCGATCTGCATGGAGGACCAGAAACTCTCCATCATGGCATTGTCCAAGCCGTCACCGATCGATCCGAACGACGGCAGCAGCCCAGCGGATCGGATTCTCTCACCGAAAACCCAAGAAGTGAACTGAGTTCCGTGATCAGCGTGAACAATTCCCCCGGCGTCTGGGCGGCGATTGCGGATCGCCATGTCCAGTGCGTTGACCACCAAGCTGGAGTCAGCCCGCGAGTCGATCGACCAGCCCACGATCCTGCGGCTGAACGCATCCAGGACCGCGCAGCAGTACAGCCACCCTTCGCGGGTGCGATGTTGCGTAATGTCGGTTACCCACAACTCATTTGGGGCGAGGCGGCGAAACTTTCGGTTGACCAGATCGTCAGCGGTGACCACCCCGCGCAGCCGTTTAACCCGGACTGGCCCGGGCAACCCGCAGATGCCGGCTCGGGTCATGAGCACCGATACCGTGCGCGGGCACACTGTGATACCCATACCCAGGGTCAGCTCGGCATGCACACGGCGATACCCGTAGGTGCCCCTAGAAGCGACGTGCACTTCGCGGATCAATCCGGTCAACCATTGCCGCCGCAGCGCGCTGGGCGTGGTCGGAGTGCGCTTGTGTTTGTAGTAATTCTGGCGCGTCACACCGAGAATGAGGCAGCAGCGATCCACGGACGCCCCGGCGTCGACGAGTCGATCGATCACCGGGTAGATCCTTTTGGGCGGGGCTTGTCCTCCCCGAGAAACGTCGCGGCCTGGCGCACGATCGCCAACTCGCTTTCCAGCTCGCGGATTCGACGGCGAGCCGCGCGCAGCTCACTGGATTCACTCGAGGGCACACCGGGTCGTGCACCGCGGTCGATGTCGTCCTGTTTGATCCACTTGGACAAAGTGACGGGATGTATGCCGAGATCATCAGCGGTCTGCTTCTGGGGCTTGCCAGCCCGCACGAGCGCGATCGCGCGGGCCCGAAACTCGGCCGGATAGGGACGTGGCATGACGGTCAGCCTTTCGTACAGGCTGTCAGTTAGTCACCGAATCTGGAACCTAAACGGTAGGGCAGGTCAAGTTGTCACCTATTCGTGCAGCAGACCCCCTGGCAACGCCATACTTTTGGGCAACACGTTAGAGGACTACGATAAAGCTGGACGGTTTACTTGGCGATTTTTGCGGGATAGTACCGCTGAGCAGATTCGTGCCGTGACCAACTACGCGTTGGCTGCGGACAACAAACTTACGAATGGGCTCATTATGAACCGCTTGTTCGATCCGACGCCTGACGTCAACGAATTCAATCACACTTGCTATCCGCTCTGGTCAGCAGATGGGATGGTTCCGCCCCCGTACCTGGGAAAAACATTCTCCGGCAACCACACTCACTATGTAGTCAACGGGTCAGACGTCATAGATTCGGGTGACCTAGACGATTCGATCAAAACGATTACCGAGCATGGTTACGGCGTGGCTGCGAACAGTCAACTGATTGCGTTCATGAATGAACAAGAGGCAGATGAGGTTTCGAAGTTCAAGGCCGGTGTGCAGAACAACAACGATATCATCGCTACCCACGACTTCATCCCAAGTCAGGGTGCTCCGCCGTACTACACGCCTAACGAGATTGTCGGCAAGGTGGCCCCTGCTCAGTACAACGGGTTGAAGATTGATGGCAGCTACGGGCCTTTGTGGATCGTTAGGACGCAATACATTCCGGCAGGTTACTTCGCAACCATCGCGACCGAAGGCCCTAACAGTCTAAACAACGTCGTATCGGTCAGGCAGCATCCAAAGCCGCAGTATCAAGGGCTTAGGACGATTCCAGGTCCGAACCCGGCGTATCCGATTCAAGAGTCGTTCTGGTCTCGCGCAATCGGCGTCGGCACGCGGCACAGAGGGGCTGCGGCGGTGGTCCAAATCAAAGCCTCTGGCAGCTATGAAGCTCCACAAATCGCGATGTGACGCAATGAGTTACGGACGAAGGCAGTACGCAGAAGAGACCCGTTGCGGTGATGCCTACGAAGAGGGAAGGGAACCATCAGAATTCGGCTTTGTTCCGCCATACGTGAATCGATTGCCACCTAGCGAGGGTGGGCCGTATCGCGGCAAGGCTCCACGAGCGCGAAAGGTCATAGGTTAGACATGACTAGTGTGATTCCCAAGATCGATCTTGTACCCGCAAGACGTTCGTTTACGCCCATCCGAACCGTTCTGCGATCTTCTCTAGCTGTGCCTCAAACTTGAGCCGGTTTCGCTCTGACAGCCTGCCGTCAAGCTGACACTCAAACTCATGCCGTGCGGCCAGCACTGTTTCAAAGCTGACGTTTGGATACCGCGCAGCGATGCGGTCTATTGCGTCTTGGGTCTCGGTGTATAGGCAGGTAGGACACTCGTACCCCGTCGTTTCACCGAAAAAGATGGCCCGGCGCAGCTTGTGCTCAAACTCGGCGTGCGCCCGTTCAATCGTGAAGAACTCTCGGGTTGCGCTCACCTGTCTATTTTACCTGCCTGACCTGCAAAAAGCCTGTCATGAACAGCGCTGACCTGCGACAACAGAAGAATCGTTCACCGGAGAACGATTTCCCGCCCCAACCACCCCGGACTGCCTGGAACTGGCACCGGCTAGCAGCCAACGTCGCCCAGCGGCCCGCACAGCCCCGGCAACGGGCCTTCCTCGCAAACCAGTGTGCGAAGCCCGCTCTAAGCCACATCACCGCTATACATGTAGGTACTCGGTGATTATCTGCTCTGCTCGATTTTCCATTGCATCTTCAACATCGTCGGCGTGTGCGCGCAGAGATGCGGCCTCCTCGATCTTTGCAGCAATCTCCGACTCAAGCTTGGCTTTTAGCCTTGGAATCGGCAGATCCCAAATATCGCCTGGCTCCAGATGAGGGATTGATGTGCCGTATGCGTAACTTAAGATCACTGGGCGCCCTAGTGTCGGATGCGATAAAACGGCTTCAAGGTATCCAGGCCGAATTATTTTCCTGTCTGGAACAATGCGGATGATATCTTCGGATACAAAAAAGCGCGTATGCCGGTCAGACGTCAAGATGACCCGCCCATTCAAGCCGTAAATCTGCCCAGAGCGCGCCATCAAAATCCAATTCGCCTCCACAAAGTAATCTTGAGCGTTAGCAACTTGGCCTGCGTAAATATTCTTCGTAATTGGCGCATTTACGTCAAATAACTCTCCGGCGCTAACATAGGGTGTGCCGTTAGGGCCAAAAACGCGTCTGAACCTGTTTGGCCACCATACGCCGGTAGTTACAGTCTGCAAAGTGTCAATATGCTTACTTGATCGCTGCATGAGCGAAACTACTTCCCGAACAGCTGTGTTGTGATGGTATGCATCTAATCGGCGTCGACCCTTTAATAGTTCATGCGCATATGTCGTAAATGTCGGTTCCATCGGGATCGGTGTCGAATCGGTGCCAAGCGCGGAAGCATATGCTTCATGAGCAGCATCGGTCAATTCGGCCGCTTTATCACGCGATGCGAGGACATCTTGGAAACTGTTATTGAAGTCCACCAACGTTTTTCGATCTACCTCTACGCACGGCAATCGCTGAACGTGTTCAGGCTCAAGATGTTTGATCATGTGACCGTAATGCGCTGATGTAGCCATAGACCGGAAGGTTGGTGTCCGCATGAAAGCGTATATCCACCCGAGCCAGTTCTGGTTGCGCGGTTCTATCCGCAACAAGTCATGTGTAATAAGGTGACCTTCGTGGAGCCGATATGCGATAGTCGTGCGTCCTACGCTGCCGGAGCATGACAACAGTATGACGCCGCGCGGAACGAACCGTGCGGCAGCGTCAGGAGTCTTTTCAATTGCCAAATATTTTCGTGCTACTGGCTGTGCTTCAAATACCTGTCCGGCCGCGAAAAAAGGCTTCCCTACACTCGGGTCTACAACGACACCCTTGAGCCGGCTCGGTTGCCAGACTTTCGCCATGTCGTCGAGCGGCTTCCATCCTGATGACCTGGACTCAATGGCAATGCGCTTGCCGTATCCATCCGATAAGTAGCTTGAGGCTTCTAGTCGGCGTTCTGCCTTGAAAAGTGATGACGCACGGACTGTTCCCCACTCGGCAGCCTGCGGCTGTGTGAAGAAGTCTCCAACGCCACCCTCTACGACGCTTGAGTTACCCATTTGCGGAATTCAGTTGCGACGGTGCCCGTGTTATCGTCGACCATCTTGCGCATTGTCTTTTGATTTTTCAACACCGGCACTCCATCGATATATTCGCGTACGGGCAACTCAACCTCTTCGACGATTTCGTTACCGTCCTTATCCCGAAGGTAAAGCGTGTTTCCGCGCTTATCGTGTCCAATATGATTAGCCAAAGCCATGAAGACTTCGTATTCAGTCGGTTTACCAGCAGCATCGATCTTCTTCTGCGTTTCGGTCTTGCGCTGGAAAACTAATATGCTCGTTTGAACACTCGTGCCAGGCTGAAAAGTATCGGGGTGCATGTCGATACTCGCCAAAATGTAGGCGTTATCCATAAGCCACTGACGCACGTAGCCCAAGCCGGGAGAGCCCAGAATGCCGTCAGGTAGCACCATGGCGGCAACTCCGGAACCGGGCTTGAGAAAGCGCAGGCATCTTTCAATAAACAAAATCTCCGGCGGTTGTGACCTCTGGATTGTTTCGAGCATCACCCAGCGGTCATCCGCCTCGTCATAATTCCATTGATGTCCGAGTTCGTACGCTTCCAGGACTGTCGGATTGTCGACAGGTATCTTAGAGCCGAACGGCGGATTGGTCATCAACAAATCAACCGAATTCATCAAGGAAAGTTCACGAAGTCCGGCAACCCAAGTCGCTGGTGATGCAAGCGAATCGGCTTGATAAAGGCCGCCTTCGCCGTCATTATTCATCACCATATTCATTTTTGCCGCTTTTACGAGATTTGGGTTGAAGTCCATCCCAATTAGTTTGTGGCTAAGGAATCTGTCATTGCGTTGTGAAATCGCGGTCTCAGCGCGCGCTTGACCTTTCCATTTTGCGAGCTCTTGAACCCGTATAGCGGCGATTACATGATTCATCGCGGTAATCAAAAACCCGCCGGTACCGCATGCCGGATCGAGGATTAGTTGCCGGTCGTTAGGATCGAGCATGTTGACGACCATGCGGCACACGTTTCGAGGAGTAAAGAACTCCCCTCTATCTCCCCGCAGGTTCGATCCGACAATCTCCTCGTAGGCCTTGCCTTTGACATCTACGTCACTTTCAAGTAGTGCGTAAATTTGTAACTGGCTTACGATATAGGCGAGGACTGCCGGTGTAAGTTCGATCTCCTCACCGGTCTTAAAAATTTGAGGGTAATCTTTCTTGACTGAATCGAATAGCTTTTCGATCCGTGCGCGAACTTTCATTTCGCCGTTGAGGTTTCGTCGCTCAGCAGATGTTGCATAGAATTTCACTGACTGAGATTCTCGCTCGTCATGAATTTTGCAAAAGATCAGCTTCAACAGCTCCCAAAAGGCTTCTGGCTTCTGTAAACCCTGATTACCAGCGATGTAGTTATGGCAGCGGCGAAACGCAAAAAGAAGTGCGTCACTTGACGCAGGCTTCAACTTATCGAAGGTCGGTTTCTCTGCATCCTCGATTGTTGATCCAAACGCAGGAATGTCGGCAATCTCTTCGAAGCTGACCTCTCCGCGAGTCTCTACCTTTGCGTAGCAGTATCGATCAGTCCCGTTCGTCCACATACCATATCGCGCATTAGGGCATGCGGCCATATAGCTTTGTAGTTGGCCTACTCCGTCATTGCGATCGTCTGCCTTAACGGTAGGCGCTTTACATTCGAGGATGATTTGTGCACGGTCTTGAGTGTGTTTCTTCGAATCGCTAAATATGACTAAGTCTGCGCGAGGTCTGCGGCTCCCAAGGCGTAGCGTATATTCTACTGCTATATATTCCCGAGAATATAGATATTCGCGTACGAGTGATTTAGCTATTTCCTGCCGTACGTACTCCTCAGGCGTTTCAGGTCTTTGTGTGGTGCGATCGATGAAGTCAAGTATTTTTCCTTGCTCTACGATGACCGCTGCGATCGATGCTTCGGCCGCATGCTCCGCAGTTGCGCGGCTCCTCGCCAAAACGCTACCCCCTTACCGAAGCGGGGCCAGATACACCCGCTCTGCGGGCAGACCTCCGACTTTATGACCGTAGTAGAGCTGATTCTTGTCCACGTCAGCAGCCTAGGCGGTCAGTTTCAGTTGACCCGTTCTGCCACGCGGTCAAGGTCGGCGGGATCAAACTTGAGCAGTTTTGGGCCGATGCGGTGAGCTGTGAGCCAACCGCGAGCGATGTAGTTGCGGATGGTGTTGGTTGAGACGCCGAGATAGTCGGCTGCTTGGACGGTTGAGAGCAGACGGGGCTGTTTAGTCATGGCTGGCACCTTTGAACGCAGTTGAATCGGGGCTAGCGTTCTGGTGCCTAACGCATCGGCTGCGTTCTATCTGGCGGCAACGCTCTAGCGGTTTGAATTAGCACCCTATGCGGCGCTCTGGTAAACCGAATAAGCGCAGCTTAATGCGTGTTGGTACCAAATGGCAACACTGTGTTTCGGGCCGCGAGTGGGCTGGCACAGCAAACAGATTCGGGCAGTGCCTGCCGGAAGTTGATAGCACATGGATCACACGGGGCTTTAGCTAGCTAACGATAAATACTGTAATGAGCTGCGATAACAGCTATACAGCAAAGTGCCCCCGGCAGGATTCGAACCTGCGACACCGGCTTTAGGAGAGCCGTGCTCTATCCCCTGAGCTACGAGGGCGGGGCGACCGGCCGGTCGATTGCGCACGGCCCGTTGGACTGCGAAATTCCACGGCCACCGACGCCGGTCATGCGGACACAGCGTACCGCTACAGGCCGCAATCCTGCCCACGGGACGGGTCAGCCGACGGTGATCGCACGTGCCACCGAGGCGGCGACTTCCTCGTCGGTAAGCGCACTTCGTTCGATTAACGTGTGCGAAAGTACTGTGCGAACGATGATTTCGGCGGTCTGCAGCGGTGGCAGTACCGGATGTGGATACTCTGTGGCGGCGATCGCCGGCGCGATGGTCGCGGCTACGGTCTGCACCACGTTCATCCGCGCCTCCCCGACGCGCAATACGGCTTGCAGCAGCCAGTGTGGTTCGTGGTCGCGCACGTAGGTGAAGGCGGCGTGGTTGCGCAGGTAGCGCAGGGCGGCCAGGACGGTCGTCGGCACCAACGTCGCGGGATCGGCGTGTGAGTCGGCGCCGGTCATCACATCGAGGGCCATCTGCTGGATCTCGTGCTGGGCCACCGCGGACACCAACCCGTCTTTGTCGCCGAATTCACGGTAGGCGGTGGCGCGGGAGACGCCCGCTTGCTCGGCGACCTGGCTCAGGGTGAGGGAATCGACGCCGGTTTCGGCGATGAGCAGCAATGTCGCCTGCACCAGCGCGTCCCAGGAACGAGTTGAGGCCATCACGGGTATTTGTACCGCAGGTTCTTGACTGCCTCGCCAACTGAGACTAACTTTATGATTCGTCTCAGTTTGGATGCGAAGGGCGGGTGCGTGGTGACGCAATCCGCGCAAGCCACGGCCTTGCTCGACCTGACGCCACTACCGGCCCTACGCCGTTATCTGGCGTCCCTGCCTCAGAGCGAGCGTGCCCAAGCCATCGAGCGACTCTCGGCGCTGTCCAGCGAGGATCGGCTCAGTCTGGGTGTCAGCGAACCGCAACCCAACGAATTCGATTACTCGGTGGACGACGTCGAGGGCGCGATTCCCGCCGAGTTGTGCGGCACGCTATACCGCAACGGCCCCGGCCGGTGGCAGGACTACACGGGTCGCCCCCTGCACCATCTTTTCGATGGCGACGGCATGCTGTCGGCTTTCACCATCCGCGAGGGCGCGGTTCACTATCGGAATCGCTATGTGCGCACCCGTCACTACCAGGGCAAGGGCGGCGTCACGCATCTGGGCACTGCGGCACCGGGTGGTTGGCGGGCGAACATCGGCAAGACCCCCCCAAACCTGGCCAACACCAATGTCATCGAGCATGCCGGTCGCCTCTACGCGCTGTGGGAGGGCGGAGCGCCCTATGAGATCAACCCGGACACGCTGGAAACCCTTGGGCCACGACGATTCAGCGGTGAGCTAGCGCGGATGGGTGCCTATTCCGCGCATCCCAGCATCTGCCCTGGCACCGGTGACATGTACAACTTCGGCGTCGAATTCATCCCGCGCCCGCACTTGCGCATCTACCGCAGCGACCCACAGGGCAGTCTGCGGTACCTGCGCTCCGCACGGTTGCCCTATCTGGCGATGACGCACGACTTCGGCATCACCCAGCGTTACCTGGTGTTTCTGGTGTCGCCGATCATCCCGGATTTGATGGCGGTTACATTGGGCCGCAAGCCAATCGGTGACGCCCTGCGCTACCGCCCGGAGCGCGAGAGCGTCTTTATCCTCGTCCCCCGCGACGGAGGCGAGATACGCCGGATCGAGTCCCCGGCGATCCTGCAGTTCCACCTCAGCAACGCCTTCGACGACGGGGAGGACGTGGTCGTCGACGCGGTCACCTACGAGAACCCACAGCTGCTCAGGAGCATCGCGCGATTCCAAACCACTCCGTTGCGTGAATCACCGTCGAAGCTGACCCGGTTCCGGCTCACCAAGTCCGGACGGTTGATTCGAGAAACGTTGAGCGACAGCATCTGCGAGTTCCCGCGGCATCATCCCGACCGCGAGGGCAGGCCGCACCGCTACGCTTATTTCACCACTCGCAGGCGCCTGGCTTCGCTGTACGACTCGATCAGCAAGGTCGACCTCGCCGACCAAACTGAGAACACGTATACGGCGGCGGGCGCCGGCAACAGTTTCTGCGAACCGGTGTTCGTCCCTCGTCCCGACGCGTCCGCCGAAGATGACGGCTGGCTGCTGACCGTGGAATACCAGGCCCGGCAACACTTGTCCCGGCTTGTCATCCTCGATGCGCGCGATCCCAGCACCGGGCCTATCGCTACCGCCCAGCTCACCGATCACATCCCGCAGGGGTTCCACGGTAACTTCGCGCCTCGACCCGCCCGAGGCTGACCCAAGCGATTCCCCCGCCGAATGCGACTCTCACGACGCCGAGTCGGCTTGTCGTGTCGTGAGTTTCACACTCGGCGACAAGAAGGGGGAGGGGCGACAAGCTGGGGGAGGGCGGGTGACAGACGAGGGGGGAGAAGCCGGGATCAGGGCAGCGCGTCGATCACCTTCGCGAAGTTCTTGAGGTTGTTGTCCTGCACGGTAATCGACGACACACCGTACTTGTCCCGGTATTCCAGCAGCGTGTCCGCGATCTCGCGGGGTGACCCGCTGAGCACCGAATGCATCGCCAGTAACTCTTCGTCGGACATCCCCGGCGCGTAGCGCCGCGTCATCGACAGGTCGGGCACGGTCTCGCCGTCCCGTGGCATCGCGGTGACCGCCAGGTTCAATTCCAGCGAGTCGAAGCGATCTCCCGCCGCGCGGCGGACGAATTCGACGCGCTCGGTCAGCGGGTCCTCGGCCTCGCGCACCCGGGCCCCGGTCAGGCCGATGATGTGGGCATGGCGTGCTGCCAGGGTCAGCACTCGGTCGCCGTTTCCGGCGATCAGGATCGGCATCTGCGGATGATGCTCACTGAGGTACCTCGTCATGTGCTCGAGGTAATCGACACGCGCGCCGGCGCTCGGATAGGGCAGCTCGGCTGCTTCGAATTCCTCACGGACATAACCGGTTCCCAGCCCCACCTCGACGCGCTGGTCGCTAATCAGGTCCAGGCAGCCGAGGTCTCGGCTGAGCAGGGCCGGCTTGTAGAAGGCGGCGTTGAGCACATACATGCTCAGTCGCAACGTTGTGGTGACCATGGCGGCCGCGGTCAGCGTCGGAAACGGTGCCGCCGCACCGAGATGGTCCGGTACGCAGAGGATGTCGAACCCCGAATCCTCGGCACGCTTGGCCGTGTCCGCCAGGGCCTCGCGGGATTTGAAGAATCGCAGGCTCAGCCCGAAGCGAAAGTCCTTGGCCACCAATAACCTCCATCCACTCCGAGAAAGCTACTCCGAGAAAGATCGCACGGGCCGCGCTCCCGCCACCGAGGAACAGCATCCCGGATCCCAAAGCTGCAGGTAGTCGATCCAACGCTGCGGCAGCCCGTGATGCACCGCGCCGTTGATGATGCGTGGCAGATAACCCGGGCGCGGCGGACCCGCCGTCACCCGCGGGTCGATGTACACCCACGCCGGTGCGGCCCCGCGGTCGAGTCGCACGGTCAGCTCGTCGCGTCGGTAGCGCACCGGCACTCCCTCGGCACTGTCCAAACGTGCCAGGTCGTCGTCGGAAAGCCGCCAAAGCACGCCGTGCACCTCGCCGCCAGCCGATGGTGCGACGGTCGCGACACCGCGCTCATTGATCAGCCAGTCGTGACCGTCGAGCGTCGCCGGGCGCGGGTCGTAGGCCTCCGGGCAGCGCGCGGCCATCTGGCGCACGCATAGATTCGATCCGTATGCGAAGTAGGAGTGTCGGCGAGCCGGCATTCAGCTACCTTTTACCGTCAGACAGATCAACGCCACGTTAAGCAGACTAATCATCACCGCGACCACCCAACCAACGGCCGTCGTGATCATGTGGTTGGCGTCGCTACCCATCAGTTTGCGGTTGGCGGTGAGCCTGACCAGCGGCAGCACCGCGAAGGGGATCCCGAACGACAGCACTACCTGGGATAGCACTAGTGCCCGGGTGGGGTCCACATCCAGCGCCAACAGCGCTATCGCGGGGCACACAGTGACGATGCGGCGGACCGCCATCGGGACCGACCAGTGCAGCAGGCCCTGCATGATCATGGCGCCGGCGTACGCGCCCACCGACGATGACGCCAGCCCAGAGGCCAGCAGTCCGACTGCGAACAGCACCGCGATTGTCGGTCCCAAGGTGTCGCGAACCGCCACGTAGGCGGCATCGATAGACCCGACCTCGCCGTGCCCGCGCATGTTGAATGCGGCAACCAGCAACATCGCCGCGTTGACTCCGCCGGCGATCACCATGGCGACCCCGACATCCAAGCGGGTGATGCGCAGCAGTCGGCGGCGATCCGGCCCGGGTGCGGGTTGCCCGTGCCGATCCCGAGCGAGCCCGGAGTGCAGGTAGACCGCGTGGGGCATCACGGTCGCACCCAGGATCGCCGCGGCCAGCAGCACGCTCTCAGTGCCCTGGAAGCGCGGTACCAGGCCGGATAAGACTTCGCGCGCCGGCGGTGTGGCGACGAAAAAGCTAGCGGTGAACCCGAGGGCGATGATCAGCAGCAGCCCGGTGATGACCGCCTCGAACCGGCGTTGGCCACGACGATCCTTGATCATCAGCAGCAGCAACGAGATCACACCCGTGATCAGCCCGCCCAGTGGCAGCGGTAGCCCGAACAGGATGCGCAGCGCGATGGCCCCACCGATCACCTCGGCCACATCCGTCGACATGGCGACGATCTCGGCCTGCGCCCAGTAGGCCAGCCGCGCGGGCCGACTCATCCGGTCGCCGATCGATTCGGGCAGCGACCGACCGGTCACCAGTCCGAGCTTGGCCGACAGGTACTGAACCAACCCGGCCATCACGTTGGCCGCGACGAT
The DNA here is from genome assembly GCF_013466425.1 of Mycobacterium vicinigordonae. NCBI lineage: Bacteria > Bacillati > Actinomycetota > Actinomycetes > Mycobacteriales > Mycobacteriaceae > Mycobacterium > Mycobacterium vicinigordonae. Next base: position 5,288,740 of record NZ_CP059165.1, on the reverse strand, counting down.
GACCCATAACAGCAGGTAGCCGAACTGGGTGCCCGAGCTGACGTTGGCGGCGACGTTGCCAGGGTCGACATAGGCGATCGCCGCGACGAACGCGGGCCCCAGCAGATACCAGCTTGCTTTGCCCGAGGTCGCGATGTCCTGCGCCAACGCACCGCCTTAAGGTCCGCTTCGCCGAATGAAAAGCGAGGTCGAATAAAAGTGAGGTCGAATAAAAAAGTGAGGTTAGCCGAAACCTCCGCCGCGGTCGTTGCCGCCCTGTGTCTAGTGGGCGGGCCGGTACAGTCCGCGACCGGTGATCAAGGGCAATTCAAGAGTGGTCCGGATGCCGGGCGCGGCGGCCACCACTGCGGGGATGGCGTTGACGATGCGCATCGCCGTGGCCACCAGCCCGGCATGGTTGTGGTCACCGCGCCGACTGCTCAGGCAGATGTCCATGGCGTACGACGGCTCGCCGGTGATCTCGACGCGGTAGGAACCGCCGGGCTGGGCGGGTTGCGGCCATTCCGGACATAGGTCCTCGCGCAACCGCGTGATGTGCTCCAGCACCACCGCGGGGCGCCCGTCGAACATGCCGATCACCTCGAACCGCAACGCGGCAGCACTGCCCCGCGGGATATGGCCCGAAGCGATGTCGAAGGCCTCGGGTGCGGGCACCCGGACGTACTTCTCGGTGACCTCGTCAAGCGAAATGCCCAGTCCCGCAGCGAGTTGCCGCACCACCGATCCCCACGCCAGGCTGAGCACCCCGGGCTGTAGCAGCATCGGGATCTCGTCTATCGGCTTGCCGAATCCCATCACGTCGAACATGACGACGGCACTGTCGTACGTCGCGTAGTCGACGATTTCCATGCAGCGCACCTGCTCGATGCTTTGACAGGTGCCGGCCAGCGCCATCGGCAGCAGGTCGTTGGCGAAGCCGGGATCGATGCCGCTAACGTACACACTCGAATTGCCTTGCCGCGCTGCATTTTCGATCGGTTCGATCAGATTCTGGGGCAGTACCTGCCAAGGGTACTGAAGGAATACCGGGCCGCTGCCCACCATGTTGATCCCGGCCGCCAACACGCGGCCGTAGTCCTCGAGTGCTTCGGGAAGGCGGTTATCGGCCATCGCGTTGTAGACCGCACACTGCGGCGCGGTGGCCAGCACGGCGTCCAGGTCGGTGGTGGCCTTGACGCCGGTAACCTGCTCGAGTCCGGCCAGCTCGGCTGCATCCTTTCCGGCTTTCGCCTCCGATGACACCCACACCCCGGTGAGTTCGAACTCGGGGTTGGTGATGAGCGCACGCAGCGAGTGAATGCCGACGTTGCCGGTGCCGAGCTGTGCGACGCGTATAGGCACGATCGACTCCTTACAGATCCGGGACCGGGATCTCGAGGTTGGGGAAGGTGAGGCCGCCGTCGACCTCTAGCGTCTTGCCGGTCAGGAACCCGCCCGCCGGTGACGCCAAATATACTGCGGCAGCGGCGATATCGAGCGGATCGCCGAGGCGGCGCAGTGGCGTGGCCTGCTCCATGGGCTTACGCAGTTCGTCGTTGCTGGCCACCACGTCGAGCGCGGAGGTGAGGATCGACCCCGGCGCAATCGCGTTTACCCGGATGCGCGGGCACAGGTCGAGCGCTGTCAATCGGGTGTAGTGCGTAAGCGCGGCTTTGGCGGTGCCGTAGGCCGCGAAGCCGCGTCCGGCAAGCCGTCCGATGGCCGAGGTGATGTTGATGATGCTGCCGCCGCCGGAATGCTCCAGGATCAGCGGCACCGCGGCGACGGTTAGCGCATGGGCGGTGGCGACATTGAATGTGAACGCATCCCTGAGCTCTTTGGTCGACGTGGTCAGCAACGTGTTGGGCATGCTTCCCCCGACGTTGTTGACGACGATGTCCAACTTCCCGAATGCCTCGACCGCCATCGCCGCGAGCTTCTCGGTTTCCTCGGGGCGGGCCAGGTCGGCGGCTATCACGTGGGCGCGGCGCCCGGCGGCGCGCACCTGCTCGGCGACCTCGTCCAGCTGTGACTGGGTGCGCGACGCGATCACCACATCGGCACCAGCTTCAGCAAAAGCCAGCGCGATGGCCGCGCCCAGGCCGCGGCCGGCTCCGGTGATTACGGCGACCTTGTCGTCGAGGCGGAACCTGTCGAGGATCACGGCGGCCTCGTTTCACTCGTCGGGAGAAACGACAGCGGCGGCCATCGCCTCGATCATTTTTGTAACAGGTTCTAGTTTGGCACAGGGGTCCCTGGGCGGGGAATCAGCAACCCTTTCACCGTTCGTAACCTGTTGTTAATGTAGTTGAACAGCTGCAATGGAAGGGGTTGTCGAGGAGCCGCGACGGGTGGGCGGCGGCTAGCATCTTTCATCACTACCAGTTAGGAACTGAATTGAAACTCAACCGATTTGGTGCCGCGCTGAGTGTCCTGGCATCAGGCGCACTCGTGTTGTCCGCGTGCGGTAGCGACAACAACAATGCAGGTGGGGGAAGCTCGGGCTCATCGGGCAGTCCTTCATCGGGCAACGTGAGCTGCGGCGGCAAGAAGGCGCTGAAGGCCAGTGGTTCCTCCGCCCAGAACAACGCGATGACCCGCTTCGTCAAAGCATTCGAATCGGCATGTCCCGGTCAGACCTTGAACTACACGTCCAACGGCTCTGGCGCGGGCATCAGCGAATTCACCGGCAACCAAACCGATTTCGGGGGTTCTGATTCACCGCTCACCAACGACCAGGCGGCCGCCGCGCAGCAACGTTGTGGTGGCGCGCCGGCGTGGAACCTGCCGGTGGTGTTCGGTCCCATCGCGGTCACGTACAACGTCGGGGGAGTGAGTTCACTGAACCTCGACGGGCCCACCCTGGCGAAGATCTTCAACGGGGGCGTCAAGAAGTGGAACGACCCGGCAATCACCGCCCTCAACCCCGGCACCAACCTGCCTGGAACGGACATCCACGTCGTGTTCCGCAGCGACGAGTCGGGAACCACGGACAACTTCCAGCACTATCTCGACGCCGCCTCCAACGGTGCGTGGGGCAAAGGCGCCGGAAAGTCATTCCAGGGTGGCGTCGGTGAAGGCGCCAAGGGCAACGACGGCACGTCAGCGGCCATCAAGAACACCGAGGGTGCCATCACCTACAACGAGTGGTCCTTCGCGCAGGCCCAGAAGCTGAACATCGCCAAGATCGTCACATCGGCCGGACCGGAGGCCGTCGCGATCAGCGCCGATTCGGTGGGCAAGACCATCGCCGGTGCGACCATCGCCGGCCAGGGCAACGACCTAGTCCTCGACACCGCCTCGTTCTACCGCCCCAGCCAGCCTGGCTCCTACCCGATCGTGCTGGCCACCTACGAGATCGTTTGCTCGAAGTATCCCGACGCATCGGTCGGGACCGCGGTGAAGGCATTCCTGCAGTCGACCATCGGCGCCGGTCAAAACGGCTTGGGAGACAACGGGTATGCTCCGATCCCGGATACTTTCAAATCGAGGCTGTCGACTGCGGTCAACGCCATCTCCTGATCCGAGGTTGACGTGGCCAATCCCCCGCTGGCAAAGCATGCGCTAGCGGAGGTGGACGCGCGCGCGTCGCGGCGAGCTGATCGTTTGTTCAGGTCACTCGCCGCGGCCGCGGGGTCCACCATCGTGGTGGCGATCGTGCTGATCGCGGTCTTCCTGCTGGTGCGAGCCGTTCCGTCGCTGCGCGCGAACACCGTCAACTTCTTCACTAGCGCGCAGTTCGAAACCGGCGACGATCAGAAACTAGCGTTCGGCATCAGCGACCTGCTGATGGTCACGGTGCTCAGTTCCGTCACCGCCCTGGCGTTGGCAGTGCCGATCGCCGTCGGTATCGCGGTCTTCGTCACCCAATACGCACCGAGTCGGCTGTCGCGGCCGTTCAGCGCAATGGTGGACCTGCTGGCCGCGGTGCCTTCGATCATCTTCGGGTTGTGGGGAATCTTCGTGCTGGCACCGAAGCTGGAGCCGCTGGCGGAGTTTCTCAACCACAACCTGGGCTGGTTGTTCTTGTTCAAGAGCGGCAACGTATCCATGGCCGGCGGCGGCACGATCTTCACCGCAAGCATCGTGCTAGCGGTGATGATCCTGCCGATTGTCACGTCAGTGTCGCGTGAAGTATTCCGGCAAACACCACTGATGCAGATCGAGGCCGCCCAGGCACTCGGCGCGACCAAATGGGAGGTGGTGCGCACGACTGTGCTGCCGTTCGGTCGCAGCGGAGTCATCGCCGCCTCGATGCTGGGTCTGGGTCGTGCGCTGGGTGAAACGGTGGCGGTGCTGATCATCCTGCGGTCGGCGGCCCGGCCCGGGAAATGGTCGCTGTTCGACGGTGGTTACACGTTTGCGTCCAAGATCGCTTCGGCCGCAGCCGAATTCAGTCGGCCACTTCCGACCGGAGCCTATATCTCGGCGGGGTTTGCGCTATTCGTCTTGACCTTTGTGGTCAATGCGGCAGCTCGCGCGGTCGCCGGCGGGAAGGTCAACGGATGAGCCAACTCAGCGCCGACGCGCTCGATCAGCCGGTCAAGGTCGTGGTCTTCCGCCCGCTGAGCACGGTGCGCCGAGTCAAGAACAACATCGCCACGGCTCTTTTTCTCGCCTCGTTCCTGATCGCGCTGGTGCCGCTGATCTGGGTGCTCGCGGTGGTGATCGTCCGCGGCTACCAAGCCGTCATCAACGCCGACTGGTGGACCCACTCGCTGCGCGGGGTGTTGCCCGAGGAATTCGCCGGCGGTGTCTATCACGCGTTGTACGGGACGATGGTGCAGGCCGGCGTGGCAGCGGCCATCGCGGTGCCACTAGGCCTGATGACCGCCGTCTACCTGGTCGAGTACGGCAACAGCCGGCTGGCGCGGGTGACGACCTTCATGGTGGACGTCCTCGCCGGTGTGCCCTCGATTGTGGCCGCACTGTTCATCTTCAGCCTGTGGATCGCCACCCTGGGATTCCAGCAGAGCGCGCTGGCTGTGTCGTTCGCCCTGGTCCTGCTGATGCTGCCGGTGGTGGTGCGCTCCACCGAGGAGATGCTGCGACTGGTGCCCGACGAACTGCGGGAAGCCAGCTACGCCCTGGGCGTGCCGAAATGGAAGACGATCGTGCGGATCGTGGCGCCGATCGCGACACCGGGCATCGTGTCGGGTGTGCTGCTCGCGGTGGCCCGGGTGATCGGAGAAACCGCACCGGTGCTGGTGCTCGTCGGCTACAGCCGCTCGATCAACCTCGACATCTTCGAGGGCAACATGGCCTCGCTGCCGCTGCTGATCTACACCGAGCTCACCAATCCCGAACACGCCGGGTTCCTGCGTGTGTGGGGCGCCGCGTTGACCTTGATCATCCTGGTGGCGGTGATCAATCTGGTTGCCGCGGGGATGCGGTTCCTAGCCGTGCGGACGCGCTGAGTCGCTTTACTTCTGGGGCTGTGCGAGCCGCAACACCCTGCCGTTGCCGCGGTCGGCGACGTAGACGTTGCCCTTGTTGTCCACCGCGACCGACAACGGGGTATTCAGGCCGGTGAACGGGAGTTCTTCGCTGGCCGAACCGCCGGCGGGCAGCTTCACCACCACGTTGTTGTCGTGTTCGGTGACGTAGACGCTACCGGCGCCGTCGACCGTGATTCCCCACGGTGCGCTCAGGCCGGTGAACGGCAGCTCGCGCTGATTGGTGGTGCCGGCGTCGAGTCGCAGCACCCGGTTGTTGTCGGTATCGGTGACATAGATGTTGCCGTCGGCATCCAGGGCCACGCCGTCTGGATTCTTCAGGCCGCTGAACGGAACTTCTACCTGCGCGGTGGAATTCGGCGCCAGCTTCAACACCCGGTTGTTGCCGCGGTCGGCGACATAGACATTGCCTTGTGGGTCAACCGCGACACCTTCGGGGTAGCTGAGGCCATTGAACGCCAGCACCACTGGCTTGTTGGAGCCGGGTGCCACCGACACCACCCGGTTGTTGAAGTCGCTGACGTAAACCGTGCCGTTGCTGTCGACCGCGATGCCCTGAGGTTCGTAGAGTCCGCTGACCGGCATGACCGTCGGCGAACTGGACCCTTGCGGCAATGTCACCACTTTGCCGTACATGGTCTGATTGGTGACGTACACCGTCCCGCTGGCGTCGACCGCGACCCCGCCCGGCGCGAATCGGAAGTTGAAGTCTTTGAAGGGCATCACCTGCTGGCCCTTCGCGTCCGTCGGATTACCGTTGTCGTCTTTGGAGCCGAAGAGCAGGAAACCGGTCACCGCCGCGACGGCCAGCAGCACCGCGGCCACAATGGCCCCGATGATCAGCGGCTTACGCGACTTTGCCGGCGGCGGGCTGGCCGCAGGTGGTTGGCCCTGGACAGGTGGGGCGCCGGGTGGGGCACCAGCACCCGGCTGGCTGGCCCAGCCAGCAGCTGCGACCGGGGCAACCTGGGTCCACTGATCGGAGTTTTGGCCAGGCTCAGAGCGCCATCCGCCAGCGTTCTGCGGCACCGGATGGGCCACGGTCTCGCCGCCGGTCGAGTACTGCGCCGACCCGACCATGGTTTCGCCCCCGGTGGGGTACGGCGGCACCGGCGTGCGCGCGGTCTGGTCGTCGGTGGGGTATGGCGGTGCCGGCGTGCGCATCGTCTGGTCTCCGGAGGCGTACGGCGGGACGGGCGTGCGCATCGTCTGGTCTCCGGAACCATAGGGCGGAACGGGGGTCCGCATCGTCTGGTCCGCGGAGGCGTACTGCCCGGCCGGAGGTTGCGCCGCAGCCTGACCTGACGGCTGTCCACTTTGGCTGTTCCACCCGCCGGCCAGGCTCGGATCGACGACGGGCGCGATCAGTGTCTGATTGTCACCCTGCCGCAGGATCGTGGCCTCTTGGCGCTGCTCGGGCGTGGTAAGCGCGTCGTGAGCAGCGGCGGCGAGGTCTCCGGCGGTCATGTAGCGCTCGTTGGGGTTTTTCGCCATGCCTTTGGCGATCACGTGATCGAGCGCCTCCGGAACCCGGCCCGGCCGCAGCACACTGGGCCTCGGGACGGGTTCCATGAGGTGCGAGGCGATCAACCGTTCGACGCTGTCCGCCCGGTAGGGCGGCGCCCCGGTCAAACATTCACCCAGCACGCAGGCCAGTGCGTAGATATCTGCCCGGTAGGTGACTTCGTCGCCGGTGAACCGCTCCGGGGCCATGTAGTTGTAGGTGCCAACCGCCATCCCGCTCTGCGTGAGACTTGGGTCCTGGGCGGCCCGGGCAATGCCGAAGTCGACCAGATAGGCGAAATCGTTGGCGGCGATCAAAATGTTTTCCGGCTTCACGTCGCGGTGCGTGATCCCACTGGCGTGCGCGGCGTCTAGCGCCGCAGCAATCTGACGGACGATGGCCACCGTCCGGGCCGGGGTGAGCGGGCCGTACTGCGTCAGCATAGAGCGCAGCGAGACTCCGTCGATCAGGCGCATCTCCACGTAAAACTGCCCATTGATCTCGCCATAGTCGTGGATCGGGACTACGTGCGGTTCGGTCAGCCGTCCGGCGATGTCCGCTTCGCGCTGCATGCGGGCAACGAAGACCGGATTGCCCGAATACGCCGTCGAGATCAACTTCAGCGCCACCACGCGATGCTTGCGGGTGTCCTCGGCCTCGTAGACCTCGCCCATGCCGCCGCGTCCGATCAGGCGCACCAACTGGTAGGGCCCAAATTGCGACCCCACCCGCGATTCCGACCCGGTGTTGGTCACCGTCGACGCTCCCTTCGACCGGAAATCCGATGCCGCATCCGGCAGCGGTTACCTCCGACGGCCACGGTGCCGCGGCGCCGAAACAGATGTTTAACACACGGTAAATCCTCGCGGAGTGGGCACACAACCAAATCCCACGACTCGGCGTGAATTTTGAATCACGAGTCCGTAACGATGCCCGACACCGCTGCCATCCAGTGTACCGGGTGGGCGCATTCGGCTACTTCGAAAATCATTGACGTGTTTAGACATTGGCGAAGCGGTTTGGTCGACATAGTGGAACTGACCGCTGCGCAACGTGCCGGCTGCCTGCTGGTATGGCTACTATGACTGCCGGTCATCCGATTGCATTGACGACAGGTATCAACTTCTTCTGCAATGAGTCCGGCAGCGGAATGTAACCGTATTCCTGCAAGCCAATCTGGCCGTCGCCAATTGTGGCTTGCATGAAAGCCTTTACCGCCTGGCCGGTGGGGGCGTCGGGATATTTGGAGCAGACGATCTCGTAGGTCACCAACACGATGGGGTAAGAGCCGGGCTGAGTCGGCCGATAGAACGACGAGGTGTTCACGACGAGGTCGTTCGGTTCGGTTCCGCCGCTGAAGGTTGCGCCGGCGATGGTCTTGCCGACCGACTCCGGGCTGATCGACACGGCCTCGGGCCCGGCCGAGGTGATGATCTGAGCCTTGTTCAGCTGGTGGCCCTCTGCGAAAGACCATTCGTTGTAGGTGATCGAACCGTCGGTTGCCTTCATCGCCTGTGACGTGCCGTCGTTGCCGGCGGCGCCTTCACCGACACCGCCATTGAACACCTGGCCGGCGCCTTTGCCCCAAGCGCCGTTGGAGGCCGCGTCCAGGTACCTCTGGAAGTTGTCGGTGGTGCCGGACTTGTCTGAGCGGAAGACCACATGGATCGGGGTTGGAGGCAAGTTCACCCCGGAGTTGAGCGCTTTGATCGCCGGATCGTCCCACTTGGTGATGCCGCCGTTGAAGATCTTCGCAATCGTGGGTCCGTCCAAGTTGAGCGAGCTGACGCCGTTGATGTTGTAGGTGACCGCGATCGGTCCGAACACCACCGGAATATCCCAGGCTGACGAGCCGCAGCGCGCTCGTGCACTATCGGGTTCACCCTTTTCCTGATTCATCGGGGAGTCGGAACCGGCCAAGTCGGTCTGGCCGGCGATGAAGGCCGCCATACCGGCGCCGGATCCGTTGGCCGCGTAGTCCAGTGTGTGGCCGGGGCAGGCATGGATGTACGCGTAGACGAATTGCTCCATCGCGTTTTTCTGCGCGGTGGAGCCACCGGCCAGGATCTTCTTCTTGCCACCGCAGTCCACCGGGACGACAGGCGCTGCACTCGATCCCGACGACGACGTATTGCCCGAATTGCCGCCACAGCCCGACATGGTCAAAGCCGCAACGACAAGCAGGCTGAGTACGGCGCCAGATCGACCGAATTTCACGGCGACTCCTCTGAATAGTCGGCAGCACGATGAGCATAGGTGAACAACCACTCCATAGGAGTTGAACACACGATAGGAGTTGAACACACGATAGGAGTTGAACACACGATAGGAGTTGAACACACGATGCTCATTTGCTAAAGCCCTAGCGGGTCAGGATTTTTTCGCTATTGCCTTCTTGGCAGCTGCGTTTTTCGCCGGTGCCTTCTTGGCGGGGGCTCTCTTGGCCGGCGCCTTCTTCGCGGCGCTCTTCTTCGGCGCTTCCGCTGCGCCACCCGATCGTGCTTTCACGCTGGCCTCCAGCTTGGCCAGCAGGTCGGACACGTCTTCCGACTCGTCCAACTCCGTCGGCTGCTCCTCGACCGTAAATGCCTCGCCACCTTCGAGTTTCGCCTCGACCAGCTCTTGCAACTGTTCCTGATAGGTGTCGTGATAGCGGTCCGGGTCGAAGTCGTCGGACATCGACTCCACCACTTGGCCGGCCATCTTCAGTTCGGCCGGCTTGATCTCCACTTCCTTGTCCAGCACCGGAAAGTCGGGGTCGCGGATCTCGTCCGGCCACAACAACGTGTGGATCACCATCACGTCGCGCTTGCCGAAGTCCTTGACGCGCAACGCGGCCAGCCGCGTCTTGCTGCGCAGCGTGAAGTGCACGATCGCCATCCGATCGGTTTCAGCGAGCGTCTTGGCTAGCAGCACATACGATTTCGAGGATTTCGAATCGGGCTCCAGGAAGTAGCTGCGGTCGAACAGCATCGGGTCCACCTCGCTGGCCGGGACGAACTCCAGCACTTCGATCTCGCGGCTGCGCTCTTCGGGCAGGGTGGCGATGTCGTCGTCGGTGATCACCACACTCTTGCCGTCGTCGGACTCAAATGCGCGGGCGATGTGGTTGTATTCGACGACCTCTCCGCACACCTCACAGACTCGCTTGTAGCGGATGCGTCCGTTGTCCTTGTCATGCACCTGATGGAATTTGATGTCGTGGTCCCCGGTGGCGCTATACACCTTGACCGGAACGTTTACCAGGCCGAAAGCGATCGAGCCCTTCCAAATGGAGCGCATTGCGTCAGTATGCCCGCTTATGCACTGGTTATCCGCGAACGTAATCAGGCTGCGATGTGACGCTGCCCGGCGGGTGCTGGCGTCATGTACGTCGGAACTGGCTCAGCTCGGCGCGATTGGGCATATCGGCACCCCCACGCGTGACCACCAGCGCGGACGCCGCGGCGGCGACCTCCAGGACCGAGCGCAACTGGTCGGGCCCGATCCGGCGCAGCCGGCTGCGGCGGTCACCGCCGAACAGCTCCAGTCTCCAGAGGGTGTCAAGCATCCCGACCATGAAGGCGTCACCGGCGCCGACGGTGTCGACCACCGTCGCGGGATAGGACGGCATGGTGACCTCCCCGGCCGCGCACAGCCCCAGCGCTCCTCGCTCGCCCATGGTGAGTGCGACGATCGCGGGCCCGGACGCCAGCCAGCCGCGCGCGGTGTCCAGTGGCGACCGCTCGGGTGCAAGCCACCGCAGATCCTCGTCGCTGACCTTGACGATGTCGCTGCGTTGGACGAGCTTGTCGATCCGGCCTCGCGCCTGGTCGCGATCGACGATCAGCGAAGGCCGGATGTTGGGATCGAAGGTGACCGTTGCCGACGCGCGGTAGGCGTTCAGCAACGCGGCCACCGCCAGGCAACCCGGCTCGCGCACCGCGGCTATGGATCCGGTGTGCACGAATAGCGGCGGCGGTACCGGCGGCGTGCCGTCGAGGCGCCAATCCAGATCGAAGGAATAGCTCGCCGAGGAGTCCGTGGCCAGAGTGACCACCGCGGTGGGTGTGCGCTGCGCCGCAACACTTCCCGAAATAAGCCGAGCCCCAGCATGTTCGACGTACTCCGCGATGTGTCGTCCGCGATCGTCGTCGCCGAGGTGCGTCAGTAAGTCGACACCGCGACCTAGTCGCGCCAGCCCGACGGCGACATTCAGCGGACTGCCGCCGACCCGCTCCGGCTGGCCGCCGACGATATCGATCAACGCCTCGCCGATCACCAGCCCCCGCGAACTCATGGGCTCCAGCGTTCCAGACTTGGCGCCCTGGCGCTTAGCGCGTCGCGGAACAAGGCAGTGCAGACGATCGGGTTGCCACGAACACGAACCGTATCGTGGCACCGTGATCTCGAATCGGGTGAAGTTCATGTTCGGCGCCCAGGTACTTGAGTTCTACAATCCAAAGATCGCTGGTCGTCCGCATGAGCGGGTTGCCGAACTTATCGGCGTAGCTGGCCGGCGAATCTTGGAGGTATGCGCGGGTTCTGGCTACTTGTCACGCCGGTTCACGCACGTGTCGGCCGCGCGGATACCATTCCCCGACAACACCTTTGATGCCGCCATTTCATGTTATGGACTGCATGAGATATCCAGTTGCGACCGTGCTCTGACCTACGCCGAACCAGCGCCGGTGGTGCGGCCCGGTGGTCGGGTGATTGCGGCGGATTGGGATGTGCCCGAGCGCGGTGGCCGAACTGTTGAGTTCGTCATCAGGATGGTTGCGAAGCCGGATGCCCTGGAGGTGCTCGGCGACGGTATCGTCGACGCACTGCGCGATGTCGGGTTCAACATCGTCTCACATGATCGGGCGCAGAGTCCGGCCTTGCCTTTTCAGTTGGTTGAAGCGGTGCTGGAGTCGTAGCCTGTTGCGGCGCTTGATGTGTCGTCGCCGCTTTGGATACCGGTGGTATGCAGGATGCCGTTGAGGCACGAGCGGATGACGTAGCTGAAGTAAGCGTCGGCGTCCATCTCGGTATCGGCCAGGCCATGTTTTGCGTATACCCCCAGAGCCTCCTGGCGGCGGCGTTCGATTTCGGCCACCTGACGCGAGCGGTCGCGACGGTTCTCTTCCGCGGCCGCTACGCTCATGACGATCAGTGCGACGGTGGTGCATGCCATCATCGCGGCCTCGGCACTGCACCCCCGATTGATGAGCGAGCTGATCTGGCCGGCAATCAACGCCTCGCCGGCCGGCCCTCGGGGGAATAGAACTTGGACATAGCTGGACAGGCCCGGATTGGCGAGCAGGAAACCACGAAACTGCTCGGCAGTCGCTACCAGATGCTCGGCAACATCGTGCGTGGGATTGTCGACTAAGCGCAGTTCCGACAAGATGCGCTCGCCGACCAGCGTTTCCAGGCCGAACTTTCCGCCGACGTGCCGGTATAGGGCAGCCGGACTCACGCCCAGTTCGGTTGCGACGGCTGCAACGGTGAGGTCTCGCAACCCGATGCCCAGGCCGATCCGCTCGATGTCTGCCACCGAGATCCGCGCAGGGCGGCCGACCGCCCGTTTAGGAGACATCCGTCACTTTCCTCGCCCACTCTTACAATTTGTTAAGGGCATCACTATTCTGGCTTCAGCGGACCCACCCGGGGCAGCTCCCGCGACCTGATACGGCCTTTGAGAGGCGGGGCGCAAGCGCGTGGAGTTGTCCTTCATTCTGCAGATCACTCGTACATTGTGGCGGGTTGTCCGGTGACCGCGTCGCTGTGGATGGCCGCACCTCCCGAAGTGCACTCGGCGTTGATCTCGACTGGTCCCGGGCCGGCGGCACTGGTCGCGGCGGCAAGCGCGTGGAATTCTCTGAGCGCTGAGTATGCCGCTGCAGCAGCTGAATTGGCGGCGCTGCTCACGCAAGTCCAAGCCAGTGCATGGGCTGGACCGGCCGTCGAGCGATATGCGACCGCCCATGTTCCCTACTTGGCGTGGCTGACTCAGGCCAGCGTTGACAGTGCGGCCCGCGCCGCCGAACATGAAGCCTGCGCCGTGGCCTACCTGGGCGCATTGTCGACCATGCCCACATTGGCGGCCCTTGCCGCCAATCACGCCACTCATGCGGCGTTGGTGGCCACGAACCTCTTCGGGATCAACACCATACCGATCGCGCTAAATGAGTCCGATTACGTTCGGATGTGGGTGCAGGCCGCCACCACGATGAGTGTGTACGACTACGTCACCAACTCCGTTCGGGCAGCCGCCCCGCGCAGCATCGCGGCGCCTTCGATAATGAACAAGCTGGTCGGTGAGGAGAATTCGGCGGCCACCTCCATGCAGACCGTCGCTTCGGATCGGGCCGCCAATTCCGCTGCGGCATTGGAGAACTCGAACTTCGTCACCGCTTTGTTGAGGTACTATGCCGACACCCTCGAACAGATGTTTGCTCCGATCGTCGAATTCCTGCAAAACCCGGTTGCCAACACCCAGCAGCTGATCACCGACTTCCTCACCGATCCCCAGACGGCATTGGTGACGTGGTGGCCGTTCTTATACGCAGTCGCCTACAACCTGTTCACTTGGCCCGTCGGATCGACGACCTGGGGGCTCATCTACTCAGCACCTGCCTGGATTCCAACCCTGATCACCTTGGGTGCCGTCGGGCTCAGCGAGTTGTTGTCGCATGCGTTCGCACCCGCCGAGGTGCCGGTCGCCATACCCGCCGGGGACAACGCAGTTGCCACCGCGCCACCGCGCACCGACCACCTGATCGGGGTATCCGGTGTGGTGGAATCCCTGACACCCACGCCGACAGGGACGTTGGCTTCGCCCGCGTCGATGACAACCACAGCCACGGCGAGCCCGACGCCCGTCGGCGCCGATTTTGCCGGTTACGCCGTGCGTGGCGACTACCCCGACGAGGGCTGCGGCCCCACCCTCACCGAGGACACCGGTGCGAAGGAGGCCGCCGCAAACCTGGCAGCCGCTTCGGTCGGTCAGGCTGCCTGCGCGAGCGAAAAGAGCCGGGCCCGGCGGCGGCGGGGCACCACATTCAAGAGCCGCGGTCACCGTGACGAATACTTGACGATGGACGCCGGACCCGTCGTCGACTCCGACGGTGTGCCGCCGCCATCGGCCACCGCCTCGGGCCGCAACGCCGGCGCATTTGGTGTCAGCGGCGGCTTCCCTGGCACCGAAGGAATCCAGCAGGACGCCGAGGCAACCGGACTGATGACCATCGACGGTGACCCGTTCAACGACAACCCCGCCGCACCTGCGCTCCCCACCACCTGGCGAGGCGGCCTCTGAAGCGACAACGATTGGCTGTGTTCTCTTGCCGACAAGATTGGCGCGAAGGCAATCAAACTGGAGTGCGGAAGGCGTCGGGACTTTCCCGTAGCTCTCGCCAGCGTCGCCCTTCAAGAGAACTTCCGAGCTACCCGTCCGCTGAGGGTACGAGATGGGCGTTGCCGGCAGGACTACGTTGGCCGTATGGGTTCGGCACCGGAGCAGCGGGTCAAGCTGACCAATGCCGATAAGGTGCTCTATCCGGCGACCGGGACCACCAAGGCCGATATCTTTGATTACTACACCCGGATCGCCGAGTTCATGATCCCGCACATTGCCGGGCGGCCGGCGACGCGCAAGCGCTGGCCCAACGGAGTTGACAAGCCGTCGTTCTTCGAAAAGCAGCTGGCGTCGTCCGCCCCGGATTGGCTGCCGCGGGCCAGCGTCACCCACCGGTCCGGGACCACCACCTACCCGATCATCGACAGCACCGACGGACTGGCCTGGATCGCCCAACAGGCCGCACTGGAAGTGCACGTGCCGCAATGGCGATTCGTCGCGCAGTGGACGCGCGGCGGTGAAAGTCTCGCGCCCGGCCCGGCCACCCGGCTGGTATTCGACCTGGATCCCGGCGAGGGCGTGGCGATGGCCCAGCTGTCCGAGGTGGCCCGAGCCGTGCGGGACCTGATGGCGGGCATCGGGCTGATCACCTACCCGTTGACCAGCGGCAGCAAGGGCCTGCATCTGTATGCGCCACTGGACGAGCCAGTCAGCAGCCGGGGGGCCACCGTGCTGGCCAAACGCGTTGCCCAGCAACTGGAGAAGTCGATGCCGAAACTGGTCACTTCGACGATGACCAGGAGCCTGCGGGCTGGCAAGGTGTTCCTGGACTGGAGCCAGAACAACGGCTCGAAGACCACCATCGCGCCGTACTCGCTTCGTGGCCGCGAGCACCCGACCGTCGCCGCGCCCCGCAGTTGGGCCGAACTCGACGACACCCAATTGAGCCAGCTGCGCTACGACGAGGTGCTGGCGCGGGTGCACCGCGACGGTGACCTGATCGCCGCGCTCGATCCCGCAGCACCCGACCCCGACCGGCTGACAAAGTACCGCAGCATGCGCGACGCGTCGAGGACCCCCGAACCGGTTCCAAAGTCTAAACCTGAAGCTGGACAGGGCAATACGTTCGTCATTCAAGAACATCACGCCCGTCGGCTGCACTACGACTTCCGGCTGGAACGCGACGGGGTCCTGGTGTCGTGGGCAGTGCCGAAGAACCTGCCCGAGACCACCTCGGTCAACCACCTTGCGGTGCACACCGAGGACCACCCGCTGGAATACGGTGGCTTCGAGGGCGAAATTCCCAAGGGTGAGTACGGCGCCGGCAGGGTGGTCGTCTGGGACTCGGGCACCTACGAGGCCGAGAAGTTCAACGATCACGAGGTGATCGTGAACCTGCACGGCCATCGAATTTCAGGACGGTATGCGCTAATTCAGACCAACGGGGACCAATGGCTGGCGCACCGGATGAAGGAACAGAAGATATTCGACTTCGACGGGCTGGCTCCGATGCTTGCCACGCACGGGTCGGTGACCACTCTGACGAAGGGACAGTGGGCATTCGAGGGAAAGTGGGACGGCTACCGGCTGTTGGTAGACGCCGAGCACGGAGTTGTCCGGCTGCGATCCCGCAGCGGACGTAACGTCACCAAAGAGTTCCCCCAACTTGCTTCTGTGGCTGACGCATTCGCGGATCACCATTTGGTGCTGGACGGGGAAGTAGTGGCCTTGGACAAAGCCGGCGTGCCCAGCTTCAACGAACTGCAGAACCGGGTCCGTGCCACACGTATCGAATTCTGGGCATTCGACCTGCTCTACCTCGATGGCCGATCGCTGTTGCGGGCTAAGTACGCCGACCGGCGCCAGTTGCTGGAAACTTTGGCCAGCACCGGCGATCTCATCGTCCCGCCGCTACTGCCCGGCGACGACGGAGCGCACGCCCTGGAGTACTCGCGCAAGCATGGCTGGGAAGGCGTGGTCGCCAAGAAGCGCGACTCGACCTACCAGCCGGGCCGCCGTTCGGCCTCCTGGGTCAAGGACAAGCATTGGAACACCCAGGAAGTCGTGATCGGCGGCTGGCGGGTCGGCGAGGGCGGACGCAGCAGCGGTATCGGAGCGTTGCTGATGGGCGTTCCGGGTCCCGACGGCCTGCAGTTCGTCGGCCGGGTCGGCACCGGGTTCACCGAACGCGAACTGTCGGACCTGAAGAAGACCTTCAAGCCGCTGCACACCGACGAATCACCCTTCGGCGCCTCACTTCCCGCCCGCGAGGCGAAGGGGGTCACGTTCCTGCGTCCGACGCTGGTGGGCGAGGTGCGCTACGGCGAATGGACTCCGGACAACCGGCTGCGGCAGTCGAGCTGGCGCGGGCTGCGGCCTGACAAGAAGGCGAGTGAGGTGGTGCGGGAGTAGCAGAGGTAGGCGGGGCGTACGCACGAACTGCCTTCCAGGCACCGTTAGTGGAACTCCCGGATCATGGCTGGAAGTGCGCAGTTATCGAAATGCTGCACCTGGAACAGGTCCACGGAAATGGAATCTGATAAAAGTCGAGAATGAAATGGGTGACGTATCGAGGCGCTGACGGCGTGCGCGTCGGCGTGCTCAACGGCGAAACGATCCACCCGCTTCCGCGGGGCACGACATTGCTCGAGCTGATCGCGAGCGGCGGTCTGCGCGAGGCCGGCGAGCGGGCGCTTGCATCCCCCGATTCGACCGTGGCGCTGAGCGAGGTGACCCTTGCGGCGCCCATCGGGCGTCCTCCGTCGATCCGCGACACGCTGTGCTTTCTGGACCACATGCGCAACTGCCAGGAGGCCACCGGCGGCGGGCGCGTGCTAATGGACACCTGGTACCGCATCCCGGCGTTCTACTTCGCCTGCCCGGCAACAGTATTGGGACCCTACGACGACGCTCCGATGGCACCCGGAAGTGCCTGGCAGGACTTCGAGTTAGAGATTGCCGCGGTGATCGGGACCACCGGCCAGAATTTGACCGTCGAACAAGCCGAAGAGGCCATCGTCGGCTACACGATCTTCAACGACTGGTCCGCCCGCGACCTGCAGATGCTGGAGGGGCAGCTGCGGATCGGGCAGGCCAAGGGCAAAGACAGTGGCGTCACCCTGGGCCCGTATCTGGTCACCGCCGACGAACTCGAGGCCTATCGCCGCGACGGGAGGCTGCACCTGCGGGTGACCGCGCGGGTCAACGACACCGTCATCGGCTCGGGCTCCACCGGGACAATGGACTGGACCTTCGCCGAGGTGATCTCCTACATCTCGCGCGGGGTCACGCTATACCCAGGCGACGTGATCGGATCCGGCACGGTGCCGACCTGCACGCTCGTCGAGCACCTGCCCAAAGGCGATGCGTTCCCGGGCTGGCTGCGCGCCGGGGATGTGGTCACGCTGCAGGTCGAAGGTCTGGGCGAGACCCGGCAAACTGTGCGGGCCACCCCAGCGCCGTATCCGCTTGCGCCGAGGCCGAATCCGGCCTTTGAAAACGGCGCGCCCCGCGTCAATCGGGCCCCGGGCAAGGTGCCCTACACCCGCGGCCTGCACCAGGTCGCCGACCGGGTATGGGCCTGGACGTTGCCCGACGGCGGATACGGTTGGAGCAACGCAGGTTTGGTCGCCGGCGCTGGCGGTTCCCTATTGGTGGACACCCTATTCGACCTGGCGCTGACCCAGGAGATGTTCGACGCGATGCGGCCGATCACCGACTCCGCGCCGATTACCGACGCCCTGATTACCCATTCCAACGGCGACCATACGCACGGAAACCAGTTACTGGACAGCAACGTTCGCATAATTGCAGCTGCCGACACCGCCGCGGAGATCGCCCACGAAGCCGGCGTCGACCGATTGGTCGGCATCCAGACTGCCGACTTGGGCCCGGTCGCGACGACGTTCGCGCGAGACCGGTTCGGGGCCTTCGATTTCAGTGGCATCACCCTGCGCAACGCCGACCAGACGTTCCAGCGCGAGCTCACCATCGAGGTCGGTGGGCGACGGGTGGACCTGCTGAACCTGGGACCCGCGCACACCGCCGCCGATTCGGTGGCGCATGTGCCCGACGCCGGGGTGCTGTTCGCCGGGGACCTGCTGTTCATTGGCTGCACGCCGATCGTGTGGGCCGGACCGATCGCCAACTGGATCGCAGCGTGCGACACGATGATCGCGCTGGATGCGCCCATCGTTGTCCCGGGGCACGGCCCGGTCACCGATCCCGACGGAATCCGGGCAGTGCGAAGCTATTTCGTGCACCTCACCGAGCAGGCTGACGAGGCGCACCGCAAGGGACTCACGCTGGCGGAGGCTGTCGACGCCGTCGACCTGGGCGAGTACGCATCCTGGCTGGACTCCGAGCGCGTGGTGGTCAACATTTTCCGGCGCTACTGCGAACTGGACCCCGACACCCCGCAGCCGGACTTGCTCAGCTTGTTCGCGATGCAGGCCGAGTGGCTGGCCAAACGTTCGGGCTGACCGTGCGCAGCGGCCTTGCGCTTCAGGGCGCCGACGCGCGCACGAACCTGATCGCGTTGGCCTGGCCTTGGCGCG
The DNA here is from genome assembly GCF_013466425.1 of Mycobacterium vicinigordonae. Classification (NCBI taxonomy): domain Bacteria; kingdom Bacillati; phylum Actinomycetota; class Actinomycetes; order Mycobacteriales; family Mycobacteriaceae; genus Mycobacterium; species Mycobacterium vicinigordonae. The sequence goes on along the minus strand of NZ_CP059165.1, from coordinate 5,269,921 downwards.
CGAAGTCGTCGAGCGGAGCGAACCCGGCGCCGCTGAAGAGATCGCCGAGATCCGATGTCACCGTATTCCACCCGCGCGCCCACAGGTGCGCCGCGACGTCGGTGTGCTCGCCCGGATAGGTCAGGCTGGCGATGTCGAGGTCCATACCGAGTTCGCGCCACCGGTCGGTCATGTGCTGCGCCTGCTGCTGGGTTTGCGCCGACTGTCCGGCAACCTGACCGTAGTCGGCAGCCAGGCGGCTGCCCGAATCGCTGAGCGAGACGATGTTGTCCAGCAACCGCAGTTCAGCGTCCTGCGGCAGGAATCCGATCAGCAGACCCTCGGCAAGCCAGGCCGTTGGGCGCTCGATGTCGAAACCGGCGGCCAGCAGCGCTGCCGGCCAGTCGTCGCGCAGGTCGATGCCGACGGTGCGATGCTCGACGCCCAGTGTCGCGCCGATTTTGGCCAGGGTCGACGTCTTGAACTCGATCACCTCGGGCTGGTCGATCTCGTACACGACGGTGCCTGCCGGCCACTGCAGCCGGTAGGGGCGCGAATCCAGCCCAGATGCCAGGATGACGATCTGCTGCAGGCCGGTGGCTCCGGCGTCGGCGAAATAGTCGTCGAAGAACTTGGCGCGTGCAGCGAACGTGTCGACCATGCGTGGGAAGCCGAGCTGGACGTCGGTGGGCTCGATCTCGCCGGCCGCGATCCGGGTGAACAGGTCCAGGCCTACGGCGCGGACCAGTGGTTCGGCGAACGGGTCGGTCACCACGGGGTTAGGCCGTCGGGTAGCGGCTGCCCGCGCGGCCGCGACCATGGTGGCCGTGGCTCCCACACTGTTGGCCAGGTCCCATGTGTCGTCGTCGGCGCGCGCCATGTCTGCTCCCTCGATACCGGTGAGTTTCACCGTATGCCCGCTAACTGAACGTTGCCTGAGTCGCTTACGGTTCACAGATGGCATCCGAACCCGCGGTGACGCTGGAGACCGTCGAAGACGGCATCGCCCGCCTCACCCTCAATCGGCCCAGGTTGTTGAACGCCATCGACGGAGCGCTGATCATGGCCACCGACCACGCCCTGGACGTGCTGAGCCGCGGCGAGCACCGGGTGGCGATCTTGACCGGCGCCGGACGGGGGTTCTGCGCCGGGGCCGACCTGAGCGGCACCGGCGAGGCTTGGACCGACGTCAGGCCGTCGACCCCGCGTTTCAAAGTCAGCTACGACTCCCAGGTGCGACTGGCCGAGCTGTTCATCCGACTCTACGAACTGCCCATCCCGGTAATCGCCGCCGTCAACGGCGTGGCCGTTGGAGGCGGATTGGCGTTCGCGTTGCACTCCGACATCCGGATTGCCGCGCAACACGCTCGCTTCGGTTCGGCGTTCATCAAGGCCGGCTTCTCGTCGATGGACATGGGCACCAGTTATCTGCTGCCCAAGATCGTCGGCGCCGGTACGGCCCGCGAACTGATGTTGACCGGGCGGATGATCGACGCCGACGAGGCCTACCGAATCAAGCTGGTGCACCAAGTGGTGGCGGCCGAAGACCTGATGACCGCGGCCCTGGACAAGGCGCGAGAAATCGCCGCCAACAACGCTTTCGGCGTGTGGCAAACCAAGATTGGCCTCAACGCCGCGCTGGATGCGCCGAGCCTGCGGCACGCCATCGAGATCGAGAACCGCACCCAGATTTTGACCGGCTTCACTAACAATCCGGCCGAAGCCGCCATGGCGCACCGCGAAAAACGGACACCCAACTGGGATTCGCTGTAGGCGTTAGACTTTCGCAATCACCTGGTCGGCGAATTTCTCCAGCAGGTGGATCTTCTTGCCCAGTGGGTCTTTGTCGGGCCCGATGATGTAGGGCCAACGAAAGCCCACGATGACGTCGGTGACACCTTTGTCTTCGAGCCGCTTGATGCCGTCGGCAGTGTAGGCGTCCGTGGAGATGACATGAATCTCGAACGGGTCCTTCCTGCCCTCGTCGTCGCGAAACTTCTTGACTCGGGCAATAAGTCGGTCGAGTTCTTCGTCGGAAGTGCCGCCGCCGTGCATCCAACCATCGAGGCGCGCGGCGCGCCGTAACGCTGCGTTGGCATGGCCACCCACCAGGATCGGGATTGGCTGGGTAGGAGACGGGCTCATCTTCGTCTTGGGAATGTCGTAGAACTCGCCGTGGAACTCGAAATATTCTCCGGTGGTAAGGCCCTGGATGATCTCGATGCATTCGTCCATCCGCTTGCCGCGCTTGACGAATGGGATACCCATCAGCTCGTAGTCCTCCGGCCACGGACTGCTGCCCACGCCCAGGCCCAGTCGGTTACCGAACATCGCGGCCAGCGATCCGGCCTGCTTGGCCGTCAACGCCGGATGCCGCACCGGCAGCTTCAGCACGAAAAAGTTGAACCGCAGGTTTGTCGTCACCGCGCTCAATGCCGCTGCCAGAACGAACGATTCGACGATCTCCTTCCCGTCCAGAAACTCGCGGCCACCGTCGGGGGTGTACGGGTACTTGGAGTCGGACTCGAACGGGTACGCGAGGCTGTCGGCGATCGTCATGCTGTGGTAACCGGCGGCCTCGGCTGCCATGGCCAGCGGAATGTAGAACTGCGGGTCGGTCAATGACTCAGCGTAGCTGAACCGCACGTCGTCCCTGCTTTCGTCAGAGGGGCACCTCAATCGAGGTTAGAACGTGTTCCAGTTCGGCCCGCATGGGACCCGTCGAACTAGTGCGTTACAGCTGGTTCTCCGGGCCGATGATCGCCCACACCGTCTTGCCCGACGACGTTGGTGTGCTTCCCCAAGCGCGGCACAGCGCGTCGACAATGGCCAGGCCGGACACATCGATCCCTTTCGGTGGCGACGTCAACCGGACGGCGGCGGCGTTGCTGGTGTCGGAAACAGCGATGGTCGCCGTCTGGCCGTCGCACTCAATCCGCATTATCGGGTCGCTTCCGGTGTGCTCCAGCACGTTCTCGACGAATACGTTGACCACCACCAAGGCGACTGGGATCAGTCCCTGTTTCGACCAGTTGGTGAGCCATTCTCGGACCAGCTGGCGCGACTCCCGCAGGCTGGACAGGTTGGCCGGCAGCTGCGCCTGCGCGTGCTGCAACTTGCGCCGCCCGAGCCGGGTGACGGCCTTGAGGGCGCCCTTCTCGGTCGGGTACACGGGCATAAACCGGGCAGCGCCGCTGCGGGTAATCGCGTCGCGGGCCGCGCGGTTAGCCGATACGAGCACGATGGGGACATCCGGACGGGAATTCATGTGCCATCGCGCACTGACTAACGCTGCCGACCACATCGTCTCATCGGAAACCTGCAGAGCACTGACGTCGACGACAACCGCGGCCGGCACGTCGAGCGTCGCCTTGGTGACGCTGTCGCGCAGCTCGGCTGCGTTGCTGGTGTCCAGCACACCGTCGGCGGTCAACACCACCACACCTTGCTCAGTGCGCGCCGTGAGGGCCACGGAACCGGGGGTCTTGGCCACCGCGCTCATTCCAGCTCCTCGAACTTCTGCCCCGTCGTCAATTCCTTCAGTGGTGCCGCCTCTGCCCTCGGCTGAGATGTATTTTCGGACAAATTGTCCAATTTGTGAAAGCGAAGGCCGCTTTGCGCGTGTCGTCCACGCCCGGGCGCGATGGATACGCATCACAATTCCGCCCCCGTTGGAGCCGAGCCAAACCCCTATACATCACCACGCCGAACTCGCCGTTCTCGCTGGTCGCCTACTGCGCAGCGCGCCCGTCGCGCGCACCCCATACAGTCCTACCCCGCTTCGCGCGCGGTCAATCTCCCGAGTGGGAATAACCACACCACGGGCGTTTCAATCCAAAGGGAGTAGCGGGACGCTCAGCGCGGGTACGGCGGCGCACCCATCCCGGCGACCGAGTGGGTGCCCCACGGCGTCTTCTCAACTATGCGAGCGGGCGCACTGCGCTGCCCGATGCGCAGTGTGCCCGCTCGACTCGCCTTCAACGAGTCGTCCGGCAGGACGTCGAATGCGGTTCCCTGCCAGTGGTAGTTGCCGTCGAGCGGATCGAGGTGACCGGTCAGTCGGACGCGTACCGGATGGCGGGTGCCGTTGATCTCGAGTGTGGCGGCACCGTCGTAGGTGTCTTCGTACTCGGGCGCGCCAGAGGAGAGTTCGAAAGTTTCGAACGCCCCGGTCGGCGCGGGTGTCGAGATCGGCCCCAAGTGGGCGCGTTCGTTGAACACCTGCTGGCTGGAGCGGCGCACCTCGATGCGCCGACTGCCGGTGCGCTGCATCTCTGCCACGCAGTGCGCGATGTAGCGCGCCTGGGTGGGGATGTCGGGGCCGACGAGGACGAAGTAGTTGGGGAAGCCGTGGACGGCTACCCCGGCGAATGGCTCCATGCCGCTTTGCCAGGCCTCCCGCAAGCTGCGCCCACCCACGCCGATCAGCGTCTCGTCGACGGTCGCGAAGCCGGTGCCGTAGACGATCGCGTCGACACCGTGCTCGATGCCGTTGTGGGTCCGGATGCCCGTCGTCGTGATGGCAGTGACGGCAGATCCGATTTCTGGGCCCGGATCCGGCCGGCGGCGAAGCAGGCGGCGCGTTGCGCGGGTGGTCCAGCGGGGCATGTCGGTGACTACCCGGCGCGGGGCAAGGGGAAAGACGGTCACCGAGCGCGCCGATTCGATCAGTTGGCCGAGGCGATGGCCGGCCCACGAATCGGTGCCGAGCACCGCAACGCGCTTTCCATCCGGGTGAAAATACCGGTCCCAGTCCGCCGCGTGGAAATACTCGCCTCGAAAGTCGCTGCGGCCATCGATATCCGGTATCCACGGGGTGAATCGCGTTTGATCCGTGGCGATGACGACGCGGGCTTGCACCGGCGCTTGGTCAGTGTGCAGGGTCCAGGAATCGGTGTCTTCGTCGAATTCCGAACGCAGCACGGCCCGCTCGAGAGTTACAACGTCGGTGACACCGGCTTGTGCGAGTGCAGTCTCGATGCCGCGGGCTCCGGCACCGACGATTACGGTCACAGAAACCTGCTGCGTTTCCATGCCCTGCGGCCGATCCTGCCCATCAGCCCGACCTCGGTCAAAAACGCTGCCAACGGTGCGAAGCCGGTGACCTGTACCTCGTGGCGGTGCGGGCTGGTGCGCGCCAGGCGCTTGGCCCGCTTGACATCCAGCCCGGTGCGGGCGTACGGCACCGGATTGCTGAACAGGTAGTTGAAGAAGTAACCACCGAGCCCGTTGATGTTGGCCATGAACCACCGGTTCATCCGGGGCATCTCGGCCACCCGCTTGCGCGCCCCGTCGCGGGCGAACTGAATGTGGCGAGCCTCTTCGGTGACGTGGATCCGCATCAGTCGCTGGATGATCGGCTGCAGTTCCGGATCGTCCATCATCTGCCGTTGCAGCGAGTCGAAAATCTCCTCGCCGATCAGCGCCGCCACCCACAGCATCGACCCGCGCTGAAACGCCAAGGGCAGCAGGTTGATCACCCAACGGTGAAACCGCCTCGGCCGCACCGGTTTTGCGCCGACCCGCTCGATGGCTTTGCCGAACATCACCATATGACGGGTTTCGTCGCCTAATTCGGTCAGCTTGTAATGCGTCGAGCGGCTGGTGGGGTCCTCGTGCAGGATGGTGCGCAACAGCGACTGGTTGAGCATGTTTTCGAACCAGATCCCGGCCGAGAGAGTGTTGACCAGTTCCTGGCGGGACAACTCAATCTGCTGTTCGCGGGTCATCTCGTCCCACATCGGCGTGCCGTACAGCGACACCAGCCGCGGTGGAAGAAAGAAGCGGTCCGGGTCTAGTGGGGCATCCCAGTCAATGTCGACGACGGGCTCGTAGGACTTCTTGATCGAGCCCTTCAGCAGGCGTTCGGAGAATTCTTCGCGACTCGGTCCACTTGGTCGCACGGCAGTGGTCATCGTTACCGTCCCTCCGTCGGATAGTTCAAAACGTTAGGGAGATCACACCCGTTAGTCAATACCCAGGGTACTGGGTACCGACGGTCTCATCTAGGGAGCTTCCCGCGGCCTTCTCTAAGTTGGGCGGTATGGGTCGGCGCATTCACGTCATCGGTATCGGCGCAGGTGATCCCGGTTATGTGACCGTCCAGGCAATCGAGGCGCTCAACGACACCCAGGTGTTCTTCGCGATGGACAAGGGCGAGTTCAAGAGTGATCTGGTGGCGTTGCGGCAGCAGATTTGCGCGCGCTTCATCCGGCGCCCGGGTTATCGGTTCGTCGAGTTGCCCGATCCGCGGCGTGCCGCCGCCGGGGCGCACGATGCCGAGTACCGGCAAGCCGTCTCGGACTGGCATGCGGACCGCGCCCGCATCTGGGCGGCGGCGATCCGCGACGAAGTGCAGCCCGACGGCTGCGGGGCCTTCCTGGCCTGGGGTGACCCGTCGCTCTACGACAGCACGCTGCGCATTCTGGACGCGGTGGCCACCGAGATCGACATCAGCTATGACGTGATCCCGGGGATCACCGCGGTGCAGGCGTTGACTGCGCGGCACCGCATCCCGCTCAACGACATCGGTGAACCGGTGCTGATCACCACCGGCCGCCAGCTGCGCGCGCACGGGTTGTCCGGGTCGGCGGTGGTGATGCTCGACGCCGATTGCTCCTTCCAGGTCTGCGCACCCGAAACCCGCATCTGGTGGGGCGCCTACCTGGGTACTCCGGACGAGCTGCTGGTCACGGGAACTGTCGGCGGGGTGGGCTCGCGGATCGCCGATCTTCGCGCGCAGGCCCGCACCCGGCACGGCTGGATCATGGACACCTACCTGCTGCGGGCGCCCGATTAACTAGCGATTGACCTACCTTCCATGACGCTCGCTAGCTGAGCGGTAATCGCGCTACTGCGTCCCGACTGCACGCGCACCTGAGGGTCGGAACCCCCGAACGGCCCGGACCCCTACAGCGTCGCCTGGCCGGCACGCGCTGCAGATGCCGCACCCCAGCATCCTGGGATAGGGTGCGGCTGCCAGACGCGTGCCCAATACGCGGTCCCATCGAACGAGGAGAATTGCCGAATGTCCTACGTGTTCGCTATGCCCGAGTGGGTCGCTGCGGCGGCCTCGGACCTATCGAGCATCGGCAACTCGATCAATGGAGCGAGCGCTGCTGCTGCAGCGCCTACGTCCGGCGTGTTGGCCGCAGGCGGCGACGAAATCTCGGGCGCAATCGCAGCGTTGTTCGACTTGCACGCCCAGGCCTATCAGGCGGCCAGTGCCCAGATGGCGCTATTCCACGAGCAGTTCGTGCAGCTGATGGCCGGAGGAGCTGCGCAATACGCCTCCGCGGAGGCGTCAAATGCTGCCCTAGGGGCTGCCGAAATCTCCCCGACCTCGGCAACTGGACCGCTGCAAACCGCTGAGCAGCAGATTTCCCATGGGATCACGGCACCTATCACCGGGCACCCCCCGTTGGCCGGCAGTTTCGGCCGTGCCGCGGCAGCAGAAGCCGCTGGGCGAGGCGGCGGGGTCGGCGTGACTACGCAAGGTGGCGGATCTGCCGGCCTGGCCGGCAACGGGGCAAGTCGCGGCATGGTTGGCCTTGGCAATGGGGGCACTGTCGAAGGTGGGAACGCGCTGAAAGGAGCCGCACTTGAGGCGCCGACAGCCGCTCCTGCCACACCGCCGGCGCCTGCCACACCGGTCGCGCCCAGGCCGTCTCGTCCGGCAGCACCGCAGGCGCCGCCGAGCCCGCCGCGCCAATAATCCGTCTCGCGGCGGCCCGGCGATGGCTTTCCATGTCGGGACAAATCTCGAGGACTCCTCGCGGCGGCATCCGGTAGATGAGGGTTTAGTAAATCCCTCGTAGAACGTGTGCTCCGTACCCCAGGCGCCGCGATACGATCCGTGTTCGCGTGCTAAACACGTGCTTAATGTGCGGTTGGTCGGGGAAGTGGGTTCTGGATGTCGTACGTGTTCGCTACGCCGGAGTGGGTTGCCGCGGCGGCGTCGGACCTCTCCAGCATCGGGTCCACGATCAACGCCGCCACCTGGGCCGCGGCAGCGCCGACGTCGACAGTGCTGGCTGCCGGCGCCGACGAGGTCTCGGCGGCCATTGCGGCGATGTTCGGCGCGCACGCCCAGGCTTACCAGGCGTTGAGTGCGCAGGCGGCCCAATTCCACGAGCAGTTCGTCCAGTTGATGAGCGGCGGTGCAGCGCAATACGCCAGCGCTGAAGCATCCAACGCGCTGACCGCGGCGGGTCAGGATGTCCTCGGCGCCATCAACGCGCCGACGATGGCGCTGCTGAATCGTCCGCTGATCGGGAACGGCGCCAACGGCGCCACACCCGGCGCCAATGGCGCCGACGGGGGGATTCTTTGGGGCAACGGCGGCAACGGCGCCAACGGTGGGACAGGCCAGAACGGCGGCAACGGCGGTTCTGCCGGGTTCTTCGGCAACGGGGGCGCCGGCGGCACGGGTGGTAACGGCGCCAATGGCGTCGCCGGTGACTCGGCTCATCGAGCCGGGCAGGCTGCCGGGCTCGGCGGCAACGGCGGTACGGGCGGCTGGCTCTACGGCAACGGGGGCGCCGGTGGCCATGGCGGCAACGGCGGCGACGGGTACTTCCAATCCTCGATCACGGCCGGCAGTAGCGCGGGCCCCGGTGGTGGTGGCGGTAACGGCGGGTCCGCGGGACTCTTTGGCAATGGCGGGATCGGTGGCACGGGCGGAAGCGGCGGCAACGCCGTCGGCTCCCAGAACATCGCCGCCGCGGGCAGGGCCGGAATCAGCGGCTTGGCTGGTGCCGGCGGCAACGGCGGTCACGGCGGGTGGATCGCCGGAGACGGCGGCACCGGCGGGGACAGCGGCAGCGGCGGGTCCTTCAGAAACCCAGGCAGCACGCTCATTGATGAAGGGGTCAACGGCTCAGCCAACGGCTTCTACGCCTTCGACGTGCATGCCGGTAACGGCGGCAACGCGGGGTTGTTCGGCCACGGCGGCGCCGGCGGAAACGGTGGCTACGGCGGCGACGGACAGTCCGCCACCGTCCTCGCCGGCGGCACGGGCGGGGACGGCGGACAAGGTGGCTTCGGTGGCGACGGTGGCAATGGCGGCCTCTTGTGGGGCAGCGGTGGCGTCGGTGGACTCGGTGGGGCCGGCGGCCTCGGCGGCGCATCCACTACCGGGGGTGACGGTGGTTCGGGCGGCGCCGGGGGGACCGGTGGTCAGGGCGGCCGCGGCGGCCTGATCGGGTCGGGTGGAGACGGTGGCAGGGGCGGTGCGGGCGGCGACGGCGGCGTCGTAGCCGGGACCCTTTCCGGAGATCCCAGCAATGGATGGTCCGGCGTCGGCGGCGACGGCGGTCGCGGTGGTGATGCCACACTGCTCGGCAGTGGCGGGCGTGGCGGCGACGGCGGCGCTACCGGAACCACGTCGTTCCAGGTCTATGCGGTCAGCAACGGCGGTGCCGGCGGCCACGGTGGCTGGTTGTTCGGAGACGGCGGCGGCGGTGGCAACGCCGGCCAGTCACCGTCGGGCGCGCCCACCAGCGTCCATACCGGCATCGGTGGCGGCGGCGGCGACGCAGGTTTGTTCGGCGCGGGCGGCGATGGGGGAGCCAGCAGGTTCGGTCAGCCAGGTGGCAGCGGTGGCGCCGGCGGCAAAATCTTCGGCAAGGACGGCCAGCCCGGGGCGGTCTAGTTCGCAGCCCGGATAACGTCGTCGCTGAAATCATTCAGCCGCAATCGAATTCGGTTAAAACGCCCAAAGTGTGATCTTGATCGCAGTAATATGCGGACTTCAGGAGGTCCGCTTGTGTCGTTTGTGAACGCTACGCCGGAGTTTGTGGCGGCCGCCGCCTCTGATCTGGCCGGGATCGGCTCGACGATCAGTCAGGCCAACCTGGCCGCACAATTTCCCACGTCGACTGTGCTGGCTGCCGGGGCGGACGAGGTTTCGGCCGTCATCGCGGCGATGTTCGGGGCGCACGCGCAGGCCTACCAGGCGCTCAGCGCCCAGGCGGCACAGTTCCACGAGCAGTTCGTGCAGCTGATGAGTGCCGGCGCGGCGCAGTACGCCAGTGCGGAGGCATCGAACGTGCTGCAGACCGCCGAACAAGAAGTGCTTGGCGCCATCAACGCGCCGACGATGGCACTCCTAAATCGTCCGCTGATCGGTAACGGAGCCAACGGAGCCACACCCGGCGCCAACGGCGGCGACGGCGGAATCCTGTGGGGCAACGGCGGCAACGGCGCCAACGGTGCGGCTGGCCAGAACGGCGGCCACGGCGGGTCAGCCGGGTTCTTCGGTAACGGCGGAGTCGGGGGTGCCGGTGGATCGGGCGACAATAGCGCCGCGGGCGCGGTAGCCCAGCCCGGGGCCAATGCTGGCAACGGCGGCAACGGCGGGGCCGGTGGCTGGATTTGGGGCAACGGCGGACGAGGCGGGATCGGCGGGACCGGGGGAGACGCCGGTCTGAACGTCAGCGGTGCCGGGGGCTCCGGCGCTAACGGCGGCATCGGCGGAAACGGTGGCGCCGGTGGTCGCGGCGGCTATCTCTTCGGTGACGGTGGCAACGGCGCGGCTGGTGGCGCCGGCGGACAAGCCACCGGCTCGACGAGCCACAGCAACTCTTCCTCTGTGACTGCCGGCACTGGTGGAACCGGTGGCCTGGGCGGTAATGGCGGCCACGCGGGGTGGCTATCCGGCAACGGCGGCAGCGGTGGCGACAGCGGCAACGGTGGAGGTCTGATTGGTGGAGGCGCACAGGTCGTCGTTGGCCCGAATGGCGGCGCGGCAGGGCTAACTGCCGGGGCCGGCGGCGACGCCGGGCTGTTCGGTGCAGGGGGTGCCGGCGGCAATGGCGGTCTCGGCGGTTTCGGGGGCAGCGCGAGGTTTGAGAACGGTGGTGATGGCGGCGCCGGCGGCAACGGTGGGCTCGGCGGTAGGGGAGGTTTCTTCGTCGGCAACGGCGGCGCTGGAGGGTTCGGCGGCACCGGGGGTCACGGCGGAAATGCCGGCTCCGCCGCCATGGCTCCCATAGCGGGCAACGGTGGCGCCGCCGGTTCCGGGGCCGCGGGGGGCGCATCGGGGTGGATCGGCAACGGCGGCGCCGGCGGCAACGGCGGTTTCGGCGGAACTCCGGGTCAAGCGTCCGTCAATGGACAAACCGCGACCGGCACTCCCGGCGCGGACGGCGGTGGTGGCCAGGGCGGCAACGCCAGCTTGTATGGCAATGGCGGCGCCGGTGGCAACGGCAAACCGGCCGGCGCCGGTGGCAACAAGGGCCTGCTCTCCGGAACGCCCGGAACACCCGGCGCCACGACCTAGGGGCAGACTGGACCGGTGCCCGAACTCCCTGAGATCGAAGCGCTGGCCGACCATCTGCGCCGACACGCCGTCGGACTGCCGATCGGCCGCGTCGACGTCGCGGCACTTTCGGTGCTCAAAACCTTCGACCCGCCTATCAACACGCTGCACGGGCAAACCGTCGTCGGTGCCGGTCGCTGGGGCAAATACCTGGGCCTGCAGGCCGGCGAGCTGTGGCTGATCACCCATCTGTCGCGGGCCGGCTGGCTGCGCTGGTCGGACAAGCTCGCCGCCGCGCCGCTACGCCCCGGCAAGGGCCCGATCGCGCTGCGCGTGCACCTGGGCACCCCGGGCACGGCGCCTGGCTTCGACCTCACTGAAGCCGGCACCCAGAAACGGCTGGCGGTCTGGCTGGTCAATGATCCCCAGCAGGTCCCGCAGATCGCCTCGCTGGGGCCCGACGCCCTGGAACTCGGCCCCGACGACCTGGCGCGAGTACTCTCCGGCAACACCGGGCGGATCAAGACCGTCATCACCGATCAGAAGGTGATCGCCGGCATCGGCAACGCCTATAGCGACGAAATCCTGCATGTGGCCAAGCTGTCCCCGTTCGCCACCGCGGGCAAACTGACCGCGGAGCAACTCACCACCCTGCACGACGCGATGATCTCCGTCCTCAACGACGCCGTCAGCCGCTCCGTCGGACAGGGTGCGGCTACCCTCAAAGGCGAGAAGCGCTCCGGGCTTCGGGTGCACGCCCGCACCGGGTTGCCCTGCCCGGTCTGCGGTGACACCGTTCGCGAAGTGTCGTTCGCGGACAAGTCTTTTCAATACTGTCCGACCTGTCAGACCGGCGGCAAGGTACTCGCCGACCGGCGCATGTCGCGACTGCTCAAATAGCCCCGATATGCTGCGCGGGTGACCCGCCAGAGAATCCTGATCACCGGTGCTAGCTCCGGCCTGGGCGCCGGTATGGCACGAGCCTTCGCCGCCAAGGGGCGCGACCTGGCGCTGTGCGCCCGACGCACGGAACGTCTCGACGACCTGAAAGCCCAACTGACGCAAGAGTATCCGTCGATAAAGGTCGCAGTCGAGCAGTTGGACGTCAATGACCACGAGCGCGTGCCGAAGGTATTCGCCGAACTGAGCGACGAACTCGGCGGCATCGACCGGGTGATCGTCAACGCAGGAATCGGCAAGGGTGCCCGGCTGGGCTCCGGCAAGATGTGGGCCAACAAGGCGACTCTCGAGACCAACCTGGTTGCGGCGCTGGTCCAGATCGAAGCCGCGCTGGAGATGTTCCACACGAGCGGTTCGGGCCACCTGGTGCTCATCTCGTCCGTACTGGGCAACAAGGGCGTCGGGGGAGTCAAAGCCGCCTATGCCGCGAGCAAAGCCGGACTGAGGTCGCTCGGTGAATCGCTGCGCGCCGAATACGCCAAGGGCCCGATCAAGATCTCGGTAATCGAGCCGGGCTACATCGAGTCTGAGATGACGGCCAAGTCGAACAGCACAATGCTGATGGTGGACAACGAAACCGGCGTCAAGGCGCTCGTCGGTGCCATCGAGCGGGAGCCCGGCCGCGCCGTGATTCCGTGGTGGCCGTGGGCACCGCTGGTGCAGCTGCTGCGGCTGCTGCCGCCACCGCTGACCAAACCCTTCGCCTAGCCCGCCACCCTAGCACTGCGCCCGCAGCGCCGAGGTGAATCGCACGACGCTGAATTGGCATGTCGCGTCGAAAGATTCGCTCTCGCTAGCCAACGGAGAACACGGCTAGGGTCCAGCCGGTTACTCCACCCGCCCTCTTTCGGCACGGTAGCGGCGCACCAAAGCATCCGTCGAACTGTCCGTCTGCTTGGCCGGCGACGCATCGCTGGTGATCACCGGCAACAGCGCCTTGGCCTGCGTCTTGCCTAGCTCCACACCCCACTGGTCGAACGAGTCGATACCCCACACCACGCCCTCGGTGAACACCTGATGCTCGTAAAGCGCGATCAGCTGTCCCAGCGCCGAGGGCGTCAGACGGTTTGCCAGAATCGAGGTTGACGGCCGATTTCCGGGCATCACCTTGTGCGGCACCACATCCTTCGGGGTACCCTCGGCCGCGATTTCCTTGGCTGTCTTGCCGAATGCAAGCACCTGGGTCTGGGCGAAGAAGTTACTCATCAACAGGTCGTGCATGCTGCCGTCACCCTCGGCGGTCGGCAGGTCGTCGAGGGGCTGACTGAACCCAATGAAGTCAGCAGGGACCAACCGGGTGCCCTGGTGCAGCAATTGGTAGAAGGCGTGCTGGCCGTTGGTTCCCGGCTCGCCCCAATAGATTTCACCGGTATCGGTGGTGACCGGGCTGCCGTCTGCGCGGGTCGACTTACCGTTGGACTCCATGGTCAGCTGCTGCAAATAGGCTGCGAACCGGGCCAGGTCGTTGGAGTACGGCAGCACTGCGCGCGATTGCGCGTCGAAGAAGTTGGAGTACCACAGACCTATAAGACCAAGCAGCGCTGGCGCATTCGATTCCAATGGCGCCGTCCGGAAGTGTTCATCGACGATATGGAACCCGGACAGAAAGTCTGCGAACGCTTCGCGGCCGATGACGGCCATCACCGAAAGCCCGATCGCCGAGTCCACCGAATAGCGTCCGCCGACCCAGTCCCAGAAGCCGAACATGTTGTCGGTGTTGATCCCGAATTCGTCGACCAGTCGCTTGTTGGTGGAGACCGCGACGAAGTGCTTGGCCACCGCCCCGTCACCGAGGGAATCGGTGAGCCAGCGCCGCGCGGCCGTCGCGTTGGTCAACGTCTCCAGAGTCGAGAAGGTTTTGGATGCGACGATGAAAAGCGTTGTGGCAGGGTCCAAGTCGGTCAGCGCCGCGACCAGGTCAGCGGGGTCGACGTTGGAGACGAAGCGCGCCGAGATGCCCGCGTCGGCGTAGTGCCGCAGCGCCTGGTATACCATCACCGGACCCAGGTCCGAGCCGCCGATGCCGATGTTGACGACGGTGCGGATCCGCTGCCCGGTGGCTCCGGTCCATTCGCCGTTACGCAGCCGATCGGTGAAGTCGCCCATCGCGTCAAGAACGTCATGGACGTCCTTGACCACGTTCTGGCCGTCGACCTCAAGCCGCGCGTTGCGCGGCAATCGCAGCGCCGTGTGCAGCACCGCGCGATCCTCCGAGGTGTTGATGTGCTCACCGGCGAACATGGCGTCGCGACGCTGTTCCAATCGGGCCGCCCGGGCCAGATTGATCAGCAACTCGATCGTCTCGCGGGTAATGCGGTGTTTGCTGTAGTCGATGTACAGATCGCCGACGGTCAGGGTCAGGTCGCGCCCACGCTTGGGATCGTCGGCGAACAACTGCCGCAGGTGGGTTTCGCCGATCTGATCGTGGTGCTTGCGCAGGGCGCCCCACTCAGCGGTGGCGGTGATGTCTGATGGGTCGGAGGAGGTCATACCTCCGACCCTAATGCGAGCCCATCCCGGCAAGAACTTGCTGCAGATCCGGCAGCATTGCCTGCAGCTGCTCGCCCCAATACTGCCAGGTGTGGGTGCCGCTGGCCGGGAAGTTGAACACGCCGTTGTGCCCGCCCTTGGCCTTGTACCTCGCCGCGAAGACTTTGTTGCTGATCCGGGTGGCGCTTTCCAGCAAGCTGGCATCCAGCTTGGTGCCTAAGTCGGATTCACCCCCATTGCCGGTGTACACCCAGATGCGAGTGTTGTTAGCGACCAGCTTCGGCACGTTGACCGTTGGGTCGTTGGCGGCCCACGCCGGGTCGCTGGGTGGACCCCACATGGCGTCGGAGTGGAAGCCCCCGGCCCCCAGCTGCGCGGCACTGACCAGGGCGGGCCATTGACCGGCCGAAAGATTGAGGAATCCCGACATCGAAGCCGCGTACACGAAATTCTGCGGATGGTTGGCGGCCAGGATCAGCGCCGCCGAACCTGCCATCGACGCACCGACCACCGCGTTGCCCGTCGCTCCGATCGCCTTGTTCGTTGCCAACCACTGCGGCAACTCCTGGGTCAGGAACGTCTCCCACTTATACGTGTATGTGCCGCCGTTGCCGACAGCCGGCCGGTACCAGTTGGAGTAGAAGCTGGCCTGACCACCTGTCGGCAACACTGCCGCCAGACCCGAGGAGCCGAACCACTCGAAGACCGGCAGATGGATGTCCCAGCCGTTGAAGTCATCTCGGGCGAGCATCCCGTCCAGTAGGTACACCGCGTGGGAGCCGCCGCCCTGAAACTCCACCTTGACGTTTCTGTTCATCGACGGCGACGGGACCATGAGGTACTCGATCGGCTGGCCTTGCCGCGACCACGCCGACGAGGCACCCGCGCCGGACACCTCACCCAGCAGCGCGAGCAACGCCGCAGCCGACAGGAACAGCAACCGGCGCAACGGCGAAAGCCCAGCTGTTAATGCTGTAACCATTTCCGGCGAAATTTACCCTGGCAAAGCCGGAATTAGCCGAATGTAATGCGGTCGAAACCGATTAGAGGCCGACTCTTAGTGGCCGAGCCGACCCCGCCCTAGACGCAAGAGCAGCATGGCGAGATCTTTACCCTCGGGGCCAAGCGCGCTGTAACGCTCGATCACCTTCATTTCGCGGTTGTGCACGAGTCGGGTACCGCCGGAGGCCATCCGCGCCCGGCCGATTGCCTGGGACACTTCGGCACGCCGCTTGACCGCGGCCAGGATCTCGGCGTCTAGGCGGTCGATCTCGGCGCGCAACTCGTCGATACTGAGCTGTTGGGTATCGAGTGCCTCGGTGTTCATGTCTGCTATCTCCGTGTTTTCGTGAGGTGGGGGGTCTGGTCTCATCCGGGTTGGGCCTCACACAAAAGACGAGCCCCGAAATCCGGAAGCGGACCGCGGGGCTCTGCGATAGCAGCTAGACCACGGGCACCGCTGGCCGGTACCCGTAGAAAAATCGAGGCTGCTTGTTGAGCACCAAACGAGTGTGCCACCAACCGGTGTGCACGCGCAAAAAAATGCGGCAAATTCGCACCGCTAATCGTCCGCCGCGTCTGTCGGACATTCCGCAGCACTCTTTAATTCGGCTGCGGATAAAGAGTATTCATCTTGAATTCGTGAGCGTGACTCTCGGATGGACCGGTGCGCTGTCGGCCGCGTAAGCGAGTACCTAGCTCTAGGACCGCGGCTGCGAATGCGCTTTGGACGCTGCACGGTCGGGTGTCGGCGGACGGCGGTAAGTTTGGACCGACATGAGTGTGCACGCTGCTGACGCAAAATCCGAAGCCGACCAGTTGCTGGAGGGTCTGAACCCGCAACAGCGGCAGGCGGTGGTCCACCAGGGTTCGCCGCTGCTGATCGTCGCGGGCGCCGGTTCGGGCAAGACCGCGGTGCTGACCCGCCGGATCGCCTACCTGATCGCCGAGCGGGGCGTGAGCGTTGGGCAGATCCTGGCGATCACGTTCACCAACAAGGCCGCCGCCGAGATGCGCGAACGCGTGGTCAACCTGGTCGGTCCGCGCGCCCGCTACATGTGGGTGTCGACGTTCCACTCGTCCTGCGTGCGGATCCTGCGCAACCAGGCCTCGCTGATCGCGGGACTCAATTCCAATTTCTCCATCTACGACGCCGACGACTCGCGCCGCCTGCTCCAGATGATCGGGCGCGACATGGGCCTAGACATCAAGCGGTTCTCGCCGCGGCTGTTGGCCAATGCCATCTCGAACTTGAAGAACGAACTGATCGACCCGCACCAGGCGGTGGCCAACCTCACCGACGAGTCCGACGAGTTGACCCGCACCGTCGCCTCTGTTTTCGGCGAGTACCAGCGGCGGCTGCGCGCGGCCAACGCACTGGACTTCGACGACCTGATCGGCGAGACCGTCGCGGTACTGCAGACCTTTCCCGACATCGCGCAGTACTACCGGCGGCGGTTTCGGCACGTGCTGGTCGACGAGTACCAGGACACCAACCACGCGCAGTACGTCTTGGTGCGCGAGCTGGTCGGGCGGGGTAGTGACGAGAACTCAGACTCCTCAGCTGATCAAGTCCCGCCGGCCGAGCTGTGCGTGGTCGGTGACGCCGACCAGTCCATCTACGCTTTCCGGGGCGCGACCATCCGCAACATCGAGGACTTCGAGCGCGACTACCCGGACGCGACAACGATTCTGCTGGAACAGAATTACCGCTCGACGCAGAACATCCTGTCGGCGGCGAACTCGGTGATCGCCCGCAATACCGGGCGCCGCGAGAAGCGGCTATGGACCGACGCCGGCGAGGGCGAACTGATCGTGGGCTACGTCGCCGACAACGAGCACGACGAGGCCCGCTTCGTCGCCGACGAGATCGACGCCTTGGCCGACCGCGGCGAGATCACCTACAACGACGTCGCGGTCTTCTACCGCACCAACAACTCGTCGCGGTCCCTGGAAGAGGTGTTCATCCGCGCCGGGATTCCCTACAAAGTCGTTGGGGGAGTGCGCTTTTACGAGCGCAAGGAGATCCGCGACATTGTCGCCTACCTGCGGGTGCTGGACAATCCCGGCGACGCGGTCAGCATGCGGCGCATCCTCAACACCCCGCGCCGTGGCATCGGCGACCGCGCCGAAGCGTGCGTAGCGGTATACGCGGAGAACTCTGGCGCCAGCTTCGCCGACGCCCTGCAGGCCGCGGCCGCGGGCAAGGTTCCGATGCTCAACACCCGCGCCGAGAAGGCAATCGCCGGGTTCGTCGAACTGCTCGACGAATTGCGCGGGCATCTCGATGACGACCTCGGCGAACTGGTCGAAGCGGTGCTGGAACACACCGGGTACCGCCGTGAGCTGGAGTCCTCGACCGACCCGCAGGAGCTGGCCCGGCTGGACAATCTCAACGAACTCGTCAGCGTCGCACACGAATTCAGCATCGACCGGGCGAACTCCACCGCCCTGGAAGACGCTGAAACCGAAGACATCCCCGATACCGGGGTGCTGGCGGCGTTCCTAGAGCGCGTGTCGCTGGTTGCCGACACCGACGAGATTCCCGAGCACGCGGCCGGACTGGTCACCCTGATGACCCTGCACACCGCCAAGGGATTGGAGTTCCCGGTGGTGTTCGTGACCGGTTGGGAGGACGGCATGTTCCCGCACATGCGGGCGCTGGACGACCCGACCGAACTCTCCGAGGAACGTCGGCTCGCCTACGTCGGTATCACCAGGGCCCGCCAACGGCTGTACGTGAGCAGGGCCATTGTTCGGTCATCGTGGGGACAGCCGATGCTGAATCCGGAATCGCGGTTCCTGCGTGAGATTCCACAGCAGCTCATCGACTGGCGGCGCGTCGCGCCCAAGCCTTCGTTCAGCGCGCCGGTGAGTGGCGCGGGCCGGTTCGGCGCTCCGCGCACCGCGCCGGCCCGTTCCGGTGCGAGCAAGCGTCCACTGATCGTGTTGGAGCCCGGGGACCGGGTGACGCACGACAAGTACGGGCTGGGGCGGGTCGAGGAAGTCTCGGGCATGGGCGAATCGGCGATGTCGCTGATCGACTTCGGCAGCGCGGGCCGGGTGAAGCTGATGCACAACCACGCCCCGATAAGCAAGCTCTGAGGATTTAGTCGGTCCAGCGTTTGGTTTCTGGCAGCGATGCCAGCACCGCGCTCGCGATCGGCAACAACGGTAGGGCGTGCACCACCCACGCCACCCGCGCGCCGGCAATGAACACACCGAGATACGTCAGTAGCGCGACGACCGCCCCAGCGATGATCAGGTGACGCCCGACCGGGCGGTGCAGCAGCAGCGTGATCACCCCGGAGACGGTGGTAATCGCGAAGACCATGGCCAGGAATCCGACCGCCACGCAGAAAAGTCGGTCGGTGCGCCACCAGCCCGCGATCAGATCGGTGGCCACCACCGAGGTGGCCCAACCGCTGACAATGCTGACCGCACTGGCCGCCACCGCCGTGCGCGCCCGGGGCTCGGGTGGTAACAGGCCGGGAAGCGGCGGCACGCCTGCGCGCGCATCCAAAGGCGTTGAGCTGCGCGGAATCTGGGTGGTCGGCGGGGCCTCAATTGGTGGCAGTGGCGCGGTCGGCGCGCGCCGGATAATTCGAGTCCGCGGTTCTTCGGAAGACTCGGACGATTCCGGTGATGTGGGTTTGGCCGGGTCGTTCGGTGTGGTCACAGGTCAGCCGGCGTAGTTGCCGACGGACAGTCCTCGTTTTTCCAGCCACGGCACCGGGTCGATTCGTTCGGAGCCGCCCAGCAGTACCTCGAAGTGCAAGTGCGGTCCGGTGGAGAACCCTCGGTTGCCCATCGTCGCGATCTGGTCGCCGGCCATCACCCGCTCTCCGACGCTGACCAGCGTGGTGTTCACGTGGCCGTAGAGGGTGACGGTGCCGTCGGCGTGCAGAAGCTTCACCCACATGCCGTAGCCGGCGGTCGGCCCCGCATCAATGACCACGCCGTCGGACACCGCATAGATCGGGGTTCCGATCGAATTGGCGAGGTCGATACCGGCGTGCAGCACACCCCACCGGTAACCGAAGTTCGATGTGTAGATGCCCTTGGTCGGCATGACGTACAGCGGTTGCTGCAGCCGTGCTTCGCGCTGCGCGCGTTCCTGCGCGAACGCCACACCGCGGGCGAACTCTTCGTTGTGGACCGCAACATTGCCCGGCTGCGCGGCCACCACCTGGACGCCACGGGGTCCGTTGGTCCCGGACCCGCCGGACAAGGTCGAGGCGTTGGCGGTCAGCACCGTCTCAATCTTCGGGGCGTCGGACTGGTTGAGCGCGGAGTGTGTCGCCGCGGCGGCCGCGCCCGCCGCCATCGCCCCGATCAGCAGGCGACCCTTAGCGGCGCTGGTGGGTTGCTTGCGGTGGCTTCCGCCACGGCGCGGCAGCTGCGTCACGTTCGTGGTGTGCGCGTGAACTGAGCGCGTGGTCCGCGGCTCATCGGTGCTGACCTGCGGCAGGACCTCGGTGACGGGGGCTGCCAGCCACAGTGGGCTCAGATTGTCGGTGGCGTCCAGGTCGTCGAGTTCGGGAGCCTGCAGCAACGGAGTCGAGGTGTCGAACTCGGGATCACCGAAGTCCAGCTCGTCGAGATCGGCGAGTTCCATGTCGTCGAGTTCATCAAACCCATCTAACGGGATGATCTCGGTGACTTCGTTGCGGTGATAGTGCGGCCAGCGATCCCGGGATCCGAGAGCCGAGCCAGCGGCGGCAGTGCGAGCAATACGGTGCTGGGACAACCTGAATGTCCTTGTATCGTGACCATAACGTTATCTGGACCTCTGAGAAGGTATCCGCAAAGGTATGGCACTGGCAACCTCGGTGCCAAAACCAAGCGAAACTGTGACTTGGATCACGTTTGAAAGGCCCAAATCATACGTGACGTATGCCACAGCCATGGGATGCGGCGACGGACCTCTTTTCGGGTGTGGATACAGTGCCTCCGTGCGAGTTGCCGATTGCTGGCACCGCCACCAATTGGGCCTAGTAAGCAAGCCGAGCGAAGGCAGTGACGCTGATGGATCTGTTCGAATATCAAGCCAAGGAGTTGTTCCTCAAGCACGGCGTGCCCGGGACGCAGGGCCGGGTGACCGACACCGCCGAAGGGGCGCGCGCGATCGCCGAAGAGGTCGGCAAGCCCGTGATGGTCAAGGCTCAGGTCAAGGCCGGCGGACGCGGCAAAGCCGGTGGTGTGAAGTACGCCGCCACCCCCGACGAGGCCTACGAGCACGCCAAGAACATCCTCGGCCTAGACATCAAGGGCCACATAGTGAAGAAGTTGCTGGTTGCCGAGGCCAGTGACATCGCCGAGGAGTACTACCTGTCATTCCTGCTGGACCGCGCCAACCGCAGCTACCTGGCCATGTGTTCGGTGGAGGGCGGCATGGAGATCGAAGAGGTCGCCGCTACCAAACCCGACCGATTGGCCAAGGTGCCGGTGGATGCCGTCAAGGGCGTCGACCTGGCCTTCGCGCGGTCCATCGCCGAGCAGGGCCATCTGCCCGCCGATGTGCTCGACGCGGCCGCGGTCACGATCGAGAAGCTTTGGGGTGTGTTCGTCGGCGAAGACGCCACCCTGGTCGAAGTGAACCCGTTGGTGCGCACCCCGGACGACAAGATCCTGGCCCTGGACGGCAAGGTAACTCTGGACGCGAACGCCGACTTCCGCCAGCCCGGTCACGCCGAGTTCGAGGACAAAGAGGCCACCGACCCGCTCGAGCTCAAGGCCAAGGAACACGACCTCAACTACGTCAAGCTCAGCGGTGAGGTCGGGATCATCGGGAACGGCGCCGGCCTGGTGATGTCGACGCTGGATGTCGTCGCCTACGCGGGCGAGAAGCACGGCGGGGTCAAGCCGGCCAACTTCCTGGACATCGGCGGCGGCGCCTCCGCGGAGGTGATGGCCGCCGGACTGGACGTGATCCTGGGCGACCCCGAGGTCAAGAGCGTGTTCGTTAACGTCTTCGGCGGCATCACCGCATGCGATGCGGTGGCCACCGGGATCGTCAAGGCGCTGGAGATTCTGGGCGACGAGGCCAACAAGCCCTTGGTCGTGCGTTTGGACGGCAACAACGTCGAAGAGGGCAGGCGCATTCTGGCCGCCGCCAACCACCCGCTGGTGATCCAGGCCGAGACCATGGACGCCGGCGCCGACAAAGCCGCCGAGCTGGCGAACGCCTGACAAGGAGACCTGACCCAAATGGCAATCTTCCTGACCAAGGACAACAAGGTCATCGTCCAGGGCATCACCGGCGGCGAGGCCACCACGCACACCGCGCGGATGCTCAAGGCGGGCACCCAGATCGTTGGCGGTGTCAACGCCCGCAAGGCCGGCACCACGGTCAAGCACAAGGACGCCGACGACAACGACGTGGAACTGCCGGTGTTCGGCACCGTCGTCGAGGCCATCGAGAAGACCGGTGCCGACGTGTCGATCATCTTTGTGCCGCCGAAATTCGCTAAGGACGCGATGATCGAGGCTATCGACGCCGAGATCCCGCTGCTGGTGGTCATCACCGAAGGGATCCCGGTCCAGGACAGCGCCTATGCGTGGGCCTACAACGTGAATAAGGGCCTCAAGACCCGCATCATCGGTCCGAACTGCCCCGGCATCATCAGCCCCGGACAGTCGCTTGTCGGTATCACCCCGGCCAACATCACCGGGCCCGGTCCGGTCGGGCTGGTTTCCAAGTCGGGCACGCTGACCTACCAGATGATGTACGAGCTGCGCGATTTCGGGTTCACCACCTCGATCGGTATCGGCGGCGACCCGGTAATCGGCACCACCCATATCGATGCCATTGAGGCCTTCGAGAAGGACCCCGACACCAAGCTCATCGTGATGATTGGCGAGATCGGCGGTGACGCCGAGGAGCGGGCCGCCGACTTCATCAAGGCCAACGTCACCAAGCCCGTCGTCGGCTACGTCGCGGGATTCACTGCACCGGAAGGAAAGACGATGGGACACGCGGGCGCGATCGTGTCCGGCTCGTCGGGCACCGCCGCCGCCAAGAAGGAAGCCTTAGAGGCGGCCGGGGTGAGGGTCGGAAAGACTCCGTCGGAGACGGCGGCGCTGGCTCGAGAGATCCTCAACAGCCTCTGATCGGTCCAGTTAGGCAGCAGAGCACGGTCCCCCGCGGGGGCCGTGCTCTTCCGCTTTCGGGGGCTGGTCAGCCCTTGATGCCGGCGATCCCGTTCGCCGAAGCATCGCTGCGTGCAGACAAGCCGGATCGCGTAGTCACCTGCGCGTTCCGGGCGGTTGGGTCACCATGGCCTTGGGCAACGAATTTCCGGATGGCAGCCCGATAGCGTCGACCGGCGGGTTTGTCTCGCAAGACCGCGCCGTCGATAGTAAGACTATGAATCTTGATTCTCGGACGCCGGTCATCGTTGGTGTCGGGCAGGCAGCCGAACGCATCGATGACCCCGGCTACCGGGCCATGTCACCCGTCGAATTGGCCGCTGCGGCAGCCCAGGCCGCCCTCGACGACTGCGCGGGAACCGCGGTGGCTGCCGAGATCGACACCATTGCGGCCACCCGGCAGTTTGAGATTTCCGGGCCTGTCGCCAACGCCCCGCTCGGGTGCTCCAACAACTATCCGCGGTCGGTGGCCAAGCGTATCGGCGCCGAACCGCGACGGGCGATCCTCGAGATCGTCGGCGGTCAGGGCCCTCAGCATCTGATCACCGAGCTGGCCGGGGCGATCGTCGCGGGCGACTCGGAGGTCGCGCTGGTCTTCGGCTCCGACGCGACGTCGACCCTGCGGCATTTCGCGGGGCGCGACGACAGGCCCGACTTCAGTGAAATGGTCGAGGGTGACCTGGAAGACCGCGGGCCGGGGATCGAGAAACTGATCTCGCGCTACACCGTTATCCATGGCTTGGTGGATGCGCCGACGCAGTACGCGTTGATGGAGAACGCGCGACGGGCGAGAACCGGGCTGGGGCCTGCCGAATACCTGCGGAGGATGGCTGAGCTGTTCGCGCCGTTCACCAAAGTTGCTGCTGCCAACCCATTTTCGGCGGCACCGGTCGAACGGACCGTTGACGAACTGATCACCGTGACCGAGAGCAACCGGATGATCGCCGAGCCGTACCCGAGGTTGCTGGTCGCACGCGACCAGGTCAACCAGGGCGCGGCCGCGGTGCTGATGTCGGTCGATGCGGCGCGCCGGCTCGGGGTGCCCGAGGTCAAGTGGGTGTACCTGCGCGGGCACGGGGACCTCGAGGCGCAACCCTTTCTCCAGCGCGAGGACTTGGGCGGCTACCCGGCGGCGGTGCTAGCCGCGCGCGAGGCCCTCGACATGGCCGGAATCGGTATCCACGACGTGGCCACCTTCGACCTCTACAGCTGTTTCCCAGTGCCGGTGTTCAACTTCTGCGACGGCCTTGGGGTGGCCCCTGACGACCCTCGTGGCCTGTCCCTCACCGGTGGGCTGCCGTTCTTCGGCGGCCCCGGAAACAACTATTCGATGCACGGTGTCGCCGAAACGGTCACGCGGATGCGAAGCGCCCCAGGGGAATTCGGCCTCGTCGGTGCCAACGGCGGCATTCAGAGCAAGTACTCGGTCGGGGTCTACTCGACCACGCCGGGACCCTGGCAGCCGGACCGCAGCGCCGCGCTGCAGGTTCAGATCGACAGCCAACCCACCGTGCCGGTCACCGAGACCCCCGACGGCTCCGGGGTCATTGAGACGTACACGGTGCGCCGAGACAACGGTCGTTCGACCGGGATCGTCATCGGACGGCTTACCGCCGATGGCAGCCGGTTCCTGGCCACCACCCAGGACGACAAGTTGCTCGCACTGTTGATCGACGGCGACCCGCTTGGGCATCCGGTGCAGGTGCGGTCCTTCGAGCACGGCAACCGCTGCACGCTGTAGGCAATCGCCTGCGCCCAACGCAACGCCCATGTGACGGCGGCGCGAAACAGATTGGTCGGGGCTGGAGCGCTAGGCGAACGAGGCGAGTTTGCCCGCCAGCCGCTCCACATACGCTGCGACCTTGTCTTCGTCGCTATCCGGCAAGCCGAACAGCACCTCGGTCACGCCGAGGTCGGCCCAGCGTGCCAGTTTCTCGGCATCGGGCTTGAAGTCCAGCGCCACGATTTGCGGGACTCCGTCACGGCCGGCCGCGGCCCAGGTGTCTTGGAGCAACTTCACTGGCGCGTCAATGTCGAAGTCGCGCGGGGTGGTGATCCAGCCGTCGGCGCTACGCGCGATCCACTTGAAGTTCTTCTCATTGCCCGCAGCCCCCACCAACACCGGGATGTGCGCCTGCACCGGCTTGGGCCACGCCCAGCTGGGCCCGAACTTCACGAACTCGCCGTCGTACTCGGCCTCTTCCTGAGTCCATAGCGCCCGCATCGCCTCGAGATACTCGCGCAGCATGGTGCGACGACGGCCGGCCGGCACGTTGTGATCGGCGAGCTCGTCGGTATTCCAGCCGAACCCAACGCCCAGGCTTACCCGCCCGCCGGACAGATGGTCGAGCGTGGCAATACTTTTCGCCAGGGTGATCGGGTCGTGCTCGACCGGCAATGCCACCGCGGTAGAAAGTCGCACCCGTGACGTCACCGCCGAAGCCGCGCCAAGGCTGACCCACGGATCCAGCGTGCGCATATAGCGGTCGTCGGGCAGCGTCTCGTCACCCGTGGTGGGGTGGGCTGCCTCCCGCTTGATCGGGATGTGGGTGTGTTCGGGCACGTAGAACGTCTGAAAGCCGTGGTGGTCGGCCAGCTTGGCAGCTGCCGCCGGAGAGATGCCGCGGTCGCTGGTGAACAGAACGAGTCCGTAGTCCATGCCCCAATTTAGAACGTGTTCTATTTTTACCTGCAGGCACCCCTCCCCATGGCGCGGGCCACCGGCGGGAGCTGCGGCGACCGGCGCGGGCATTAGTCCGGCGCGGTGCGCTAGCGTGGTTGGTCGAACGCGTCGCGGGCAGCGCCGCACTGGACTGCCTGGCACGGCGGCAGTGACGCCGCCTCGGCTCGCCGAGCACCACAAGCAAGGCACCGGAAAGCAACAGACCGGAAGCAACTAGGAGGAGTCCATGACCTACTCGCCCGGTAGTCCCGGCTATACACCCCAGCAGGGGGGCTCCTATAGCGGCAGCACACCCGCTGCCGCGCCGGCCTCTGGCCCGGTAGCCACCCAGCCGGGCGCCGAACCCGCCGCCCCCGAGAGCAAACTGGGGTTGATCCTGGCCATCACGGTGCTCTCGTTGGGGCTGTTGGCATATTTCTTCAGCTTCGGCCCGATGTTCACTTACAAATCGGACATCAGCGGCGACCTGCACGGTGACGCCGGGTACGCGGTTCCGGTGGCGGTGCTGGCGGCGTTGCTTGCCGGAGTGGGCTTGCTGCCGAAGGCCAAGAGCTACCTGCCGATTGTCGCGGTGCTTTCCGTCGCGGCTGTGCTGCTGATCATCTCCTCGACCTTCAACAAGCCGGACGGGTTCACGGCCGGCTGGGCGCTATGGATCGTCCTGGTGTGCATCGTGTTCCAGGCGGTGGCCGCCGTCGGCGCACTGCTGCTGGAAGCCGGCGTCATCACCGCGCCGACGCCGCGCCCGAAGTACGACCCGTTCAGCGGCTATGGCCAATACGGCCAATACGGTCAGTACGGCGGCCAGCCGGGCGGGTACTACGGTCAGCCAGGTGCAGCACAGCAGCCCACGCCGAATCCGGGCCAGGCGCCCGGCTACGGCTCGCAGTACGGCGGCTACTCGGCCGGCCAGAACCCGCAGTCCGGTGGCTTCCCGTCGCAACCCACCCAGGCGGTCAACCAGCCGCAGCATCAGGGACCGCCGACCCACACGCCGCCCACCGGTTTCCCCAGCTTCAGCCCACCGCCTCCCGTGTCGGCCGGCAACGAGTCTCAGGGCGGTTCGGCCCCCGTTAATTACTCGAACCCGGCCGGGGGGCAGCAGTCCTACGGCCAGCCTGGTTCGGCACCGGTCTGACCGTGCGCTCTCGCGCCTAGTCGCGCCGGTGCGCAAAGAGTGACACGCGAAGAGTGAGAAGCGTGTCGGCAAGAAGCGAGGACAACCGGGCTGCAGGCGCCCGTCAGGCACGCGACCTGGTCCGGGTCGCGTTTGCGCCGGCCGTGGTGGCGCTGGTCATCATCGCGGCGGTCACGCTGCTGGAACTACTGATTGCCAACAGCGACATGACCGGCGCGCTCGGCGCCATCGCCAGCATGTGGCTGGGCGTGCATCAGGTCCCGGTCTCGATCGGTGGCCGGGAGCTGGGCATCATGCCGCTGCTGCCGGCGCTGCTGATGGTCTGGGGTGCGGCTCGCACGACTGCGCGCGCGACCTCGCCATACTCGTCCTGGCTGGTGGTGCGCTGGATCGTGGCGTCGGCGGTGGGTGGCCCGCTGCTCATGACCGCGATCGCCCTGGCCGTCATTCACGACGCGTCGTCAGTGCTGACCGAGCTGCAAACACCAAGTGCGCTGCGGGCGTTCACCAGCGTGCTGGTGGTGCATCTGATCGGCGCCACGATCGGGGTGTGGTCGCGGGTGGGGCGGCGTGCGCTTGCCGTGTCCCCGTTGCCCAATTGGCTGGGCGACTCGCTGCGCGCCGCCTTCGCCGGGGTGCTGGCCTTGCTGGGGCTCTCCGGGGTGGTGACGACGGGATCGCTGGTAGTGCACTGGGCGACCATGCAGGACCTGTTCGGCATCAGCGACTCCATCTGGGGTCAGTTCAATCTCGCGGTGCTGTCGGTGCTGTATGCGCCCAACGTGATGGTCGGGGCCGCGGCGGTCGCGGTCGGGTCCAGTGCGCACATCGGGTTCGCGACGTTCAGCGCATTCGCGGTGTTCGGCGGCGACGTGCCGGCGGTCCCGATTCTGGCCGCCGCGCCCACTCCGCAGCTCGGGCCGGCCTGGGTGGCGCTGCTGATCGTCGGTGCCTCGTCCGGGGTGGCCGTCGGGCAGCAGTGCGCCCGGCGACCGCTGCCGTTGCCGGCGGCGATGGCCAAGCTTGTGGTCGCCGCGGTTGTCGGCGCGCTGATGATGACGTTGCTCGGCTATGGCGGCGGCGGTCGGTTGGGCAACTTCGGAGAAGTCGGCGTCGATGTGGGGGCGATGTTCCTCGGGGTGCTGTTTTGGTTCACCGTCGTCGGTGCGATGACGGTGGTGATGGCCGGCGGGGTCAGGCGACGGCGGCGACGGCCCCGAGCCAAGCCGATTGCCCCCGACCCCGACGAGGACGACTCCGTATTGGGATCTTTCGACGACGATCTCGAGGCCGCTGGGTTCTCTGACCAAGATGCGCCGCCCGATGAGGAGATCCGACGCGACGACGAGATGCCCCCCGGCCACGAGATGCCGCCCGATCACCAGATGCCACCCGATCACGAGATGCCGCGCGGCGAGGGCGATACGAACCCAGCCTCGTCGGAGGAGCCCAGCGCCGAGCCGCGCGACAGCCGGGAGTGAGCTCGCGGCCGCACTCAAAGCCCCCCACGCCCACTCGGCGGCGGCAGATTAGGCTCGCCGTGTGCAGGAACCGCTCCGGGTACCCCCAAGTGCACCGGCGCGGCTGGTGGTGCTGGCCTCGGGCACCGGTTCGTTGCTGAACTCGCTGCTGGACGCGGCGCAAGGCGACTACCCGGCCCGGGTGGTGGCCGTCGGTGTCGATCGCGACTGCCGGGCCACCGAGATCGCCGCCGCGTCCGACATCCCGACTTATACCGTGCGGGTTGGTGACCATCCGGGCCGCGACGCCTGGGACGGCGCCATCACCGCGGCCACCGCCGCGCAGCGACCCGACCTGATCGTGTCCGCGGGATTCATGAGAATTCTTGGGCCGCAGTTCCTTTCGCGATTCTCCGGCCGTACTGTTAACACCCACCCAGCGTTGCTGCCGGCGTTTCCCGGCGCGCACGGCGTCGCCGACGCGTTGGCCTACGGCGTCAAGGTGACTGGCTGTACGGTGCACCTGGTGGATGCCGGAGTGGACACCGGTCCGATACTGGCCCAGCAAGCCGTCGAGGTGCTCGACGGCGACGACCAAGAGACGCTGCACGAACGTATCAAGGTTGTGGAACGACAACTGCTGGTAGAAGTGGTGGCCGCGATAGCGACTCGCGGCGTGACGGTAACAGGACGAAAGGCGACCCTGGGATGAGCGCAGCATGAGCATCGACAAGAAGCCGATTCGTCGCGCATTGATCAGTGTCTACGACAAGACCGGGCTGGTCGAACTGGCCCGGGGCCTCGCCGACGCCGGCGTCGAGATCGTGTCGACCGGTTCGACCGCGAAGGCCATTGCCGACAAAGCGATTCCGGTGACCCGCGTGGAGGAACTGACCGGTTTCCCCGAAGTCCTGGACGGACGTGTCAAAACCCTGCACCCGCGTGTGCACGCCGGACTGCTGGCCGACCTGCGCAAGACCGCGCACCAAGAAGCCCTGGCCGAACTCGGTATCGAAGCGTTCGAGCTCGTCGTCGTCAACCTTTATCCCTTCACCCAGACCGTCGAATCCGGTGCCTCGGAAGACGAATGCGTCGAGCAGATCGACATCGGCGGTCCATCGATGGTGCGCGCGGCGGCCAAGAATCATCCCAGCGTCGCCGTGGTAACCGATCCCCGCGGCTACGACGGTGCGCTGGCCGCCGTACGGCACGGAGGCTTTTCCCTAGCCGAGCGTAAAAAGCTTGCGTCCCTGGCGTTTCAGCACACAGCTGAATACGACATCGCGGTCGCCAACTGGATGCAGTCCACGCTGGCGCCCGAGGAACCCGCGCAGGAATTCCCGCATTTCTTCGCCCGTTACTGGCGCCGTGAGTCGACGCTGCGCTACGGCGAGAACCCGCACCAGCAGGCTGCGCTTTACGCCGACCCCGTCGCGTGGCCGGGTCTGGCGCAGGCCGAGCAGCTGCACGGAAAAGAGATGTCCTACAACAACTTCACCGACGCGGACGCGGCCTGGCGGGCGGCCTTCGACCACGAGCGGACCTGCGTGGCGATCATCAAGCACGCCAACCCGTGCGGCATCGCTATCTCCGACGTCTCGGTTGCCGACGCGCACCGCAAAGCCCACGAATGCGACCCGCTGAGCGCCTTCGGCGGGGTGATCGCAGCCAACACCGAAGTCAGCGTGGAGATGGCCGAGTACGTCAGCACGATCTTCACCGAGGTGATCGTCGCTCCCGCCTACGAGCCAGGCGCGATCGAGGTGCTGAGCCGCAAGAAGAACATCCGGGTGCTGGTGGCCTCCGAACCGCTTAGCGGCGCCCACGAGCTGCGGCCGATCAGCGGCGGACTGCTGATCCAGCAGCGCGACCAACTCGACGCCCCCGGCGACGACCCCAACAACTGGACCCTGGCCACCGGCGAACCCGCCGACCCCGCCACGCTCACCGACCTCGTCTTCGCCTGGCGAACCTGTCGTTCAGTCAAGTCGAATGCGATAGTCATCGTCGCCGGCGGCGCCACCATCGGCGTGGGCATGGGCCAGGTGAACCGGGTCGACGCCGCCCGGTTGGCAGTCGAACGCGGCGGCGAACGGGTCAGGGGAGCCGTCGGGGCCTCCGACGCGTTCTTCCCGTTCCCGGACGGCCTCGAGACTCTGACCTCGGCCGGGGTCAAGGCGATCGTGCACCCCGGCGGTTCGGTACGCGACGATGAGGTGACCGCCGCTGCCGCTAATGCCGGGATCACGCTCTATCTGACCGGGGCGCGGCACTTCGCGCATTGATGGCCCGGTGCGGCGACCCTTGTCGCCCGCGTCACAAGGTGCATAGCATCGCACCTAGGGACGGGGTCAAACGAATTCGGAGGGCATGATGCGCGCGACAACGAAACGAACGGCAGCATTCTCCGCGGCGATCGCAGCATTCGGGCTGATCGGTGCCGGCTGCAGCAATTCGAACAAATCCAACGAAGCGTCGAGTTCGTTGAGCTCGGCAACCTCGGCGGTCTCGAGCGCGATCTCCAGCGCGACGTCGTCGGCCCCGGCGTCGGGTCCAAGCTCCAGTGCGTCGGCGAGCTCGACACAGATCCCCGGCGCCAACGGTACCCAGTACACGGTCGAGGGCCCCATTCTGGCCAAGTGGCAAACGCTGACCGAAGCCCAGAAGAAGGACCTTGGTGCTCCGTTCGACAACCAGAAGAACACCCAAGACAACAGTGGTGTCTACCAGCAGTTCGACGGCGGAGTGCTGATCTACCGCAACGGCGGCCCGGTCTACTTCGTCTGGGGCAAGATCCGCGATGCGTGGAATGCCAACCAGGCTTCGCAGGGCAAGCTGGGCTACCCCACCGCGGACGAGCAGGTACAGCCCGACGGCACCTACAAGTCGACGTTCGAGCACGGCACCATCACCTGGAAGCCGGGCGACCCCGAAGCAACCGTTACCACGAGCTGACTGTTCCACGTACCACGCGCAGGCCGGGCAATCGATTTGATTGCCCGGCCTTCAGCGCATTTGATGAACGCGCCCGTGCTGAATCCCCGGCAGGGTCGTAGCGTGGAGAGGTGACTTCACCGAGCAATCTGCCCCGCACCGTCGGCGAGCTGCGTGCCTCCGGCCATCGCGAGCGGGGAGTCAAGCAGGAAATCCGGGAGAATCTACTCACCGCGCTCGCCGACGGTGACGAGGTGTGGCCCGGGATCCTCGGTTTTGACGACACCGTGATTCCGCAGCTGGAGCGGGCCCTGATCGCCGGGCACGACTTCGTGCTGCTGGGCGAACGCGGGCAGGGCAAGACACGGCTGCTGCGGGCACTGACCGGACTGCTTGACGAGTGGACCCCGGTAATCGAGGGCTCCGAATTGGGCGAGCATCCCTACAACCCGATCACCCCGGAGTGGATTCGTCGCGCCGCCCAGGCGCAAGCGGACCTGCCGATCGCGTGGAAACACCGCAGCGAGCGGTACACCGAGAAGCTGGCGACGCCTGACACCAGTGTCGCCGACCTGGTCGGTGACATCGACCCGATCAAGGTCGCTGAGGGCCGCAGCCTGGGTGACCCCGAGACCATTGCGTACGGCCTGATTCCACGCGCGCACCGCGGCATCGTCGCTGTCAACGAGCTGCCCGACCTCGCCGAGCGCATCCAGGTGTCGATGCTCAACGTGATGGAGGAACGCGACATCCAAGTCCGTGGTTACACGCTGCGCCTACCGCTGGATGTGCTGGTGGTGGCCAGCGCCAACCCCGAGGACTACACCAACCGCGGCCGCATCATCACCCCGCTCAAGGACCGCTTCGGGGCCGAGATCCGCACCCACTACCCGCTGGAACTGTCCGCCGAGATCGGCGTCATCGCGCAGGAGGCACACCTGAGCGCGCAGGTGCCCGACTATCTGTTTCAGGTGATCGCCCGCTTCGCCCGCTATCTGCGCGAGTCCAGCTCGGTCGACCAGCGTTCCGGGGTCTCGGCGCGGTTCGCCATCGCGGCCGCCGAGACCGTCGCGGCCGCGGCCCGCCACCGCGGCGCGATCCTCGGTGAGACCGACCCGGTGGCCCGGGTGGTCGACCTGGGCACCGTGATCGACGTGCTGCGCGGCAAATTGGAATTCGAGTCCGGTGAGGAGGGCCGTGAGCAGGCGGTGCTCGAGCATTTGCTGCGCCGCGCCACCGCCGACACCGCATCGCGGGTGCTGGGCGGCATCGACGTCGGCACCTTGGTGTCGGCCGTCGAGGGTGGCTCCGCCGTGACGACGGGCGAGCGGGTGTCGGCCAAGGACGTGTTGGCCGCGGTTCCCGGCCTACCGGTGGTGGATGCCATCGCCCGCAAGCTGGGCGCGGAATCCGAAGGCGAGCGGGCCGCGGCGCTGGAACTGGCGCTCGAGGCGCTGTATCTGGCTAAGCGGGTCGACAAAGTGTCCGGGGAAGGGCAAACCGTCTATGGCTAATAGAGGGCACTCGTCGCGGTACTCGGCGTACACCGGCGGGCCCGACCCGCTGGCACCGCCGGTGGATCTGCGTGAGGCGCTCGAAGCGATCGGGCAGGACGTGATGGGCGGCACCTCGCCGCGCCGCGCGCTGTCGGAGTTGCTGCGGCGCGGCACCGAGAACATGCGCGGTGCCGACCGGCTGGCCGCCGAGGCCAACCGCCGCCGCAGGGACCTGTTGCGCCGCAACAACTTGGACGGCACCCTGCAGGAAATCAAGAAGCTGCTCGACGAGGCCGTGCTGGCCGAGCGCAAGGAACTGGCGCGCGCGCTGGACGACGACGCGCGCTTCTCCGAGCTGCAGTTGGAGGCGCTGCCGCCGTCGCCGGCCAAGGCTGTACAGGAACTTTCCGAATACGACTGGCGCAGCGCCGAGGCCCGGCAGAAGTACGAGCAGATCAAGGACCTCTTGGGGCGCGAAATGCTGGACCAGCGTTTCGCCGGCATGAAGCAGGCGCTGGAAGGTGCCACCGACGAGGACCGTCAGCGGGTCAAAGACATGCTGGACGATCTGAACAACCTGCTGGACAAGCACTCTCGCGGCGAAGATACGCAGCAGGATTTCCAGGATTTCATGGACAAGCATGGCGAGTTCTTCCCGGAAAACCCGCGCAATGTCGACGAGCTGCTGGACTCGCTGGCCAAGCGGGCCGCGGCCGCGCAGCGCTTCCGCAACAGCCTGTCCCAGGAGCAGCGCGACGAGCTGGATACGTTGGCGCAGCAGGCTTTTGGATCGCCGTCACTGATGCAGGCGTTGGGCCGGCTGGACGCGCATCTGCAGGCCGCGCGCCCGGGGGAGGATTGGGACGGCTCGCAGCAGTTCTCTGGTGAGAACCCACTGGGCATGGGCGAGGGCGCGCAGGTACTGGCCGACATCGGCGAGCTCGAGCAACTCGCCGATCAGCTTTCGCAGGCGTACCCGGGTGCCACCATGGACGACGTCGACCTCGACGCGCTGGCCCGCCAACTGGGCGACGAAGCCGCCGTCGACGCCCGCACGCTTGCCGAACTCGAACGTGCCCTGGTCAATCAGGGTTTCTTGGACCGTGGCTCCGACGGTCAGTGGCGACTTTCCCCGAAGGCTTTGCGTCGTCTCGGGGAGACCGCGTTACGCGATGTGGCGCAACAGCTTTCCGGACGGCATGGCGAGCGGGACCACCGGCGCGCGGGTGCGGCCGGCGAGTTGACCGGGGCGACTCGACCTTGGCAATTCGGCGACACCGAGCCATGGAACATCTCCCGAACTCTCACCAATGCCGTACTGCGGCAAGCGGGTACGCACAACCTCGACGAGGGTCGCCCGTCGCTGCGCATCACCGTCGACGACGTCGAGATCTCCGAGACCGAAACCCGCACCCAGGCTGCGGTGGCGTTGCTGGTGGACACCTCGTTCTCGATGGTGATGGAGAACCGCTGGTTGCCGATGAAGCAGACGGCGCTCGCGCTGAATCATCTGGTGACCACCCGATTTCGGTCGGATGCCTTGCAGATCATCGCCTTTGGTCGTTACGCGCGCACCGTGACGGCCGGTGAGTTGACCGGCCTGGAGGGCGTGTACGAGCAGGGCACCAACCTGCATCATGCCCTCGCGCTGGCTGGGCGCCACCTGCGCCGCCATCCCAACGCGCAACCAGTGGTGTTGATCGTCACCGATGGTGAACCGACCGCGCACCTGGAGGATTTTGACGGCGAGGGCACCTCGGTCTTCTTCGACTACCCGCCGCACCCGCGCACTATCTCGTTCACGGTCAAGGGTTTTGACGACATGGCCCGGCTCGGCGCGCAGATCACCATCTTCCGACTCGGCAGTGACCCTGGCCTGGCGCGGTTCATCGACCAGGTGGCCCGACGGGTGGAAGGCCGGGTCGTTGTGCCCGACCTGGACGGGCTGGGCGCCGCGGTGGTGGGAGACTACCTGCGCTCGCGGCGACGCCGGTAAGGCCGCTAGTCATCGGCCCAGTTGCCGCGGCCTGATGAGGTCGTCGGGCAATCCGGCCAGCACCGCCGCCATGTTGTAAGCGCTCATGCGTAGTTGCCCGTTGCTGCCTAGCCGGGCGTAGTCCGAATGGCCGTAGGCACGCTCGTGGAGTTGACCGTCGCCGTACTCATTCGGTGGTGCCAGGTCGGTGCCGGTCGACAACGGCGTCATGCCCGGGACGTTCTGTAACGCCGGGCCGAACGCACCGAACCCGGGAATAGTCTCGGCCACATAATCATTCACGCCGACCAGATAGAAGGCGTGACCGGGCCGCACTCGCAGCTGCGATGCGTCGGTAAGTTCACCGCCGGGCGAACCGTACAGCACGACGTCGCTCACCGGTGCGCCCTGCTGCAGTGCCAGACTGGTCACCAGCGATCCGTAGGAGTGACCGAAGCCGGTGATATGTTGGTCTGCAACGTTACTGGACGCGGCCAACCCCTTGTAGAAGCGGTTCAGCCTGTCCGCGCCGTCGCGGGCATGCCAGTCGTGCGTCACGTCGCGCAGGCTGTCGGGCGCGTCGTAGCCCAGCCAGGCGATGGACGCGACTGCATCCGGATTGGTGCGGTGCGCCGCCGTCCTCAATTCCCCCGCTTTATCGCGCTGTCTAGCAGCCTGATTCGTCATATCGAGGACGCTGGCGCTGACTCGGGTGTTCAGGCCGCCCACCGTGACACCGACACACTCGGCGTTGTCGACGTCGCCGACACCGACCGCCGCCAACACCTTTCCGGGAATGCCGGTGGTGTCCAGCAAGATCAGGCTCGATCCGGGATTGGCGTCCAGGGCGTCGCGCAGTGCCCGAAGGTCGGCCAGCTTCTCCGGATCGGTGTGCCAGCAGCCGGCGCCGTCGAACCACCCCTGCTGCAGCCGGGTGATTTCGCGTTGCAGCACTGGCAGATTGAGTCGGCCGCGGACGGTGACCGGAACGCCGTCGAGGTTGCGGATGGCGGCGGGTACCGATTGCTTAACCCGGTCCTGCTGTCCCGGCGTCAACGCGTGCCACCAACTGCTCACCTGGTCGGGTGTACTGTCGCGCGGCGGCAACGCCGGTATAGCGGGTGGATTATGGGCGAGTTGCGCGCTGAGTTGGTCGGGGGCAAGGTCGCGGTCGGCGCCGCGGATCGCCGCGGCCAGGTCTTGGTCGGCGACCTCGGCCGACTCCAACAAACTGCGCATGCGCTCGTTCAACCACAGCGCGGCGTCCAGGATGCGCTGCTGATCATCGGGGGATAGCGAAGTGAAGTCGAATGGCGGCAGGACCGCTCCGGTCTGCTCGTCGATAACCAGGCGACTGTCGCGGGCCAAATCGCGGATTGCGTGCAGCCGCTGCTTGATTACGGCGACTTCGTCGGCGGACTGCTCGGCGGCGCGCGCGACCGCCTCACAGGTATCGGCATGGCCGTCCAGTACCAGCGCGATGTGACGGGAGGCCGCCTGCGCCGCCTCGGCGGCGTCGCCGCCGAAGTTCAGCAGTCGGATCATCTCCGCGACCGACGCTGAGGCGGTGCGGGTGCCGTGTGCGCGGCGGATCGCGGCGTCGAAAACTGTGCGGATTGCCGTTGGATCCCAGCGTTCGATATCGGCCGGAGTGACCGTCATCGTGCCGACCGGCCGGCCAATAGCGCCGCGTTGCCCTGCTCCATCTCCTCGAATACTGCTGCAGTGCAAAGCATTCCGGCGCAGTGCTGGTCGAAGCGGCCGCAGTGGTCGGTGCTGGCAGCCAACCAACCGTCCAGGAAGCCCGACAAGGCGCGTGCCGAGGAACCCACCCAACCCCGCTGAGCGCCCTCAGCGTCCCGGTGACACGCCTGCTGTAGGTCCAGCAACGCTTGCCCGTGATCGGCCAGCGCTGCACCGACCTGAGCGAGCGCGTGGGGAACCGCCCGCACTTCCTCCGCCATACCAACCGTCTTCCGCCGAGGTGAACTCTCGGCGAAAGCCTGGCAGCGGCTAAAACGACGGACCACTCACCGCAGTGGCCCGTGTGGATTGGCGCTGGTGCGGCTGTGGATCAGTTACGGGGCTTGCGGGGCTTGCGCTTGATGCCGACGCCACCCCACAGCGAGAAGCCGCGGATCCGGATGTTGGGTGCGCCTGGGCTGCCCTCACCGACCACCGATTGCTCGAAGTTGCCCATGATGCCGCGACCGTCGATCTCGACGCTGACCTCCGGCGGCAGCAGAATCGTCTGCGCGCTCATGATCGAGTAGGCGTGGATCTCGACCTCGGTGGAGGTGAAGTCGGCATAGCGCAGGTCGACCACGCCGCTGCCCCAGAGGGTGAAGGTGGTTAGCTTCTTCGGCACGTTCCAGCGTCCGCGGCGCTCGAAGCCGCTCATGATGGCTAGCAATAACGTGGACGGTGCCGGATTGCAGTTGCCGCCGCGGCGACCACTGACCACCGTTCCCGGCAGGTCGGCGCGCAGCTCGTCGAGTTCCTGATACGTCGTCGCCGCATAAGCCTTGGTTAGCCGGTCTTCGTACTCGTTCAGTTGCAGGCGACCCTGCTCTGCGGCATACGCCAGCAATTGCGCGATCTGGATGCGATCGGTGTCCTCTGCGCGCGACAGCTCGTCGCGCACGGCCTTCACGTCACGTTGGGCTGGGTTGGTCATCTCACAGGCGAGCTTACGACTTCATATTTTTGCTGCAAGAGGGTTTGGCTAAACTGCAATCTTCCCGCCGCCGACATAGTCCTATTCCGGCGGAGAAGCCCAGCTCGGCGGCCGTTTCTGCAAGAACGCGAGCATCCCTTCGTGCGCTTCCTCGGAAACGAACAGTCGAGCGGATTCCTCCGCGAGCCGTTGCGCGTCCCGGTCGAAGCCTTCCAGCACCGCGGTCGTGGTCAGCGCCTTGGACGCCGCCAGACCCTGCGGTGAGCCGCGGCCGATGTCGGCGACCAGCCCGGCTACCGCGGTGTCCACGTCGTCGGTGGCCAGGCTGATCAGCCCGATCTCGGCGGCTTCGCTGGCGCCGAACGTTTCGCCGGTGAGGTAATAGCGCGCCGCGGCGCGCGTCGACAGCTTCGGCAGCAGGGTCAGCGAGATAATTGCCGGGGCGACGCCGATCCGCGCCTCGGTCAGGGCAAAGGTGCTCTTCGGCCCGGCTACCACGATGTCGCACGCGCCAACCAGGCCGAACCCGCCGGCCCGGACGTGCCCGTTGATCGCACCGATCACCGGCAACGGCGAGGACACGATGTCGCGCAGCAGGGTCGCCATCTCCTGGGCCCGCGCCACCGCAAGGTCGTAGGCAGACGGTGGTGGCGACCCGCTTCCCCCGGCCGCGCCACCTCCTGCCTCGCTGAGGTCCGCACCGGCGCAGAACGTGCCGCCGGTGTGCCCGAGCACCACCATCCGCACCGCCGGGTCCGCCGCGGCCACCCGTAGACCGTCGTGCAGCTGGGTGACCAACCTGGTCGACAAGGCGTTGCGGTTATGCGGTGAGTTCAGCGTCAACCGGGCGACGACGCCGTCCCGCGTGTATTCGACGAGAGTGTCCATCAGTACGAACGGGGTAGGCCCAGCGAGGTCTGCGCGACGAAGTTCAGCACCATCTCGCGGCTGATCGGCGCGATACGTGCCAGCCTGGATGCGGCCAGCATGGCGGCCACGCCGTACTCCTTGGTCAGCCCGTTGCCGCCCATCGACTGCACGGCCTGGTCGACGGAACGGGTGGATGCCTCGCCCGCGGCGTACTTGGCCATATTCGCGGCCTGTGCTGCGCCGCCATCGTCGCCGCTGTCATAAAGGGTGGCGGCTTTCTGCATCATCAGCTTGGCCAGTTCGATCTCGATGTGGCACTGCGCCAACGGGTGCGCGAGCCCTTGGTGGGCGCCGATCGGGGTGGACCATACCTTGCGGGTCTTGACGTATTCGACGGCCTTGTCGAGCGCGAACCGTCCCATGCCCACCGCGCTGGCCGCACCCATGATCCGTTCCGGGTTCAGCCCGGCGAAGAGCTGTGCGATGGCAGCATCCTGGGCCCCGACCAGTGCGTCGCTGGGCAACCGGACGTCGTCGAGGAAGACCTGGAACTGCCGTTCGGGGCTGATGATCTCCATGTCGATCGGGGTGTAGGTGAAGCCGGGCGCGTCGGTAGGCACCACGAACAGCGCGGGGCGCAGTTTGCCGGTCTTGGCTTCCTCGGTGCGGCCAACCACCAGGACCGCTTGGGCCTGGTCTATGCCGGAGATGTAGACCTTCTGGCCCTTGAGGATCCAGTCGCTGCCGTCGCGGCGGGCGGTGGTGGTGATGTTGTGCGAGTTGGATCCGGCATCAGGTTCGGTGATGGCGAACGCCATGGTCAACGTGCCGTCGGCGATGGATGGGATCCAGCGCTTCTTCTGTTCCTCGGTGCCGAACTTGCTGATGATGGTGCCGTTGATGGCCGGTGAGACGACCATCAGCAGCAGTGCGCTGCCAGCGGCGGCCATCTCCTCCATCACCAAGGACAGCTCGTACATGCCTGCGCCGCCGCCGCCGTACTCCTCGGGCAGGTTCACCCCGAGGAAGCCGAGTTTGCCTGCCTCGGACCACAATTCGTCAGTGTGCTCCTGGGCGCGTGCCTTCTTCAGGTAGTACTCGGCACCGTAACCGGACGCCCACTCGCGCACTGCCTTGCGCAGCGCTTGGCGGTCTTCGCTCTCGATAAAGCTGGTGTCGCTCACTGGGAATCCCCTTCTGCTTCGGGCTCTTCGACGCGTGCCAATACGGCGCCGACTTCGACTTGTTGGCCTGGCTGAACATTGAGTTCGGCGAGTACCCCGTCGTTGGGTGCGGTAATGGTGTGTTCCATCTTCATCGCCTCTAGCCAGATCAGCGGCTGGCCGGTGGTCACGGGGTCGCCGACGTCGGCGCCGACCCGGATCACGTTGCCAGGCATGGGCGCAACCAGGGATCCCTTCTCGACGGCCGAGCCCGGCTCGGGATAGCGGGGAAGTGCAATCAGGTGCACGGGCCCGCGGGCAGAGTCGATATAGATGTCGTGGCCGTAGCGCGACACGGTGAAGCTGGCGGCGACCCCGTGTTCGGCCAGCACCACCTGATCCTGTGTCGCCGACACCAGCTGCACGCTTGGATCTTCGGGAAGTGCCAATCCGGTCCTGGTGTAGCGGTATTGGACCCGAATTTCGTTGTCCGCGCTGTCACGGTAGGCCTTGGTCTGAAACCCAGAAGCCAGATTGCGCCAGCCGCTCGGAACGGCTGCCAACACCGTGGCACCCGCGCGGTTGTGCGCGGCGTCGGCCAGGGCTGCCGCGATCGCCGACAGCCGGACTGCCTCGGAATCGGCCAGCGGCGCCGCCAAATCCGCCAGGCCGTGCGTGTCGAAAAACGCCGTGTCGGTGGCACCTTCGAGGAACGCGGGATGACGCAGCACGTTGACCAGCAGTTCGCGATTGGTGCGCAGGCCATGTACGTGGGCGCGGGCCAGTGCGTCGGCGAGTACCAGCGCCGCTTGGCGGCGAGTCGGGGCGTAGGAGATCACCTTGGCGAGCATGGGGTCGTAGTGGATCGATACAACCGAGCCGTCGACGATGCCCGAGTCCAGCCGGATTCCCGTCCGGCGCCTCAGGGTCTCGAATTCCGCTTGCACCGACGGCACGTGAATCGCGTGCATCCGACCGGCCTGCGGCTGCCAGCCGTGTGCGGGATCTTCGGCGTAGAGCCGCGCCTCGATCGAATGTCCCTGCGTCAGCGACGGTTCAGTGCCCAGCCTGCCGCCGTCGGCGACATCGAGTTGCAGCTCGACCAGGTCCAGCCCGGTGGTTTCCTCGGTGACCGGGTGCTCCACCTGCAGCCGGGTATTCATCTCCAGGAAGAAGAACTCGCCGTCATCGTCGGCGAGGAACTCCACGGTGCCCGCGCCGCTATAGCCAATGGCGGCAGCCGCCAGCCGCGCGGCCTCGAACAGCTTGGCGCGCATCCCGGGAATGCGTTCCACCAGCGGTGAGGGTGCCTCTTCGATTACCTTCTGATGGCGCCGCTGGATGGAGCACTCACGCTCGCCGACTGCCCAGACGGTGCCGTGGTTATCGGCCATCACCTGGACCTCGATGTGGTGACCGGTCGGCAGATAGCGTTCGCAGAACACCGTCGGGTCACCGAACGCGGACTGCGCTTCACGCTGTGCGGCCTCGACTTCACTTGGCAACGCGGACAATTCGCGCACCACACGCATACCGCGGCCGCCACCGCCGGCGGAAGCTTTGACCAGCACCGGCAGCTGCTGCGCAGTGACGGTAGCCGGATCGAGCTCCTCGAGCACTGGCACTCCGGCGCCCGACATCAGCTTCTTGGACTCGATTTTGGAGCCCATGGCGCGCACCGCGTCCACCGGTGGGCCGATCCACCTCAGGCCCGCGTCCTGGACCGCTGCGGCGAATTCGGCGTTCTCCGACAGGAATCCGTAGCCGGGATGAATCGCGTCAGCGCCGGCAGCCGTCGCCGCCGCGATGATGGCCTCGGCATTGAGGTAGTCGTTCGTCTTGAGCAGCCGGACCCGGGCATCGGCCTCAACGACGTGCGGTGCCTCGGCATCCGGGTCGGTGTAGACGGCGACGGTACCCAGGCCGAGGCGACGGCAGGTGGCGAAGACCCGTCGCGCGATCTCACCGCGGTTGGCAACCAGCACTCTGGTGATTCCCATGACACTCACATCCGGAAGACGCCGAAGTTCGGCGTCCCCTTGATCGGGCCATTTGCTATGGCGGACAGACAGATTCCCAACACGGTGCGGGTATCGCGCGGGTCGATCACCCCGTCGTCGTAGAGCATCCCGGAGAGCACCATGGGCAGCGACTCGGCTTCGATCTGGCCTTCGACGGCGGCCCGCATGGCGGCGTCGGCGTCTTCGTCAACCTGTTGGCCGCGGGCTTCGGCAGCGGCCCGGGCCACGATCGACAGGACACCCGCCAGCTGCGCGCCACCCATCACCGCGGATTTGGCGCTGGGCCAGGCGAACAGGAACCGCGGATCGTAGGCGCGACCGCACATGCCGTAGTGGCCCGCGCCGTAGGAGGCGCCGAGCAGCAGCGAGATATGCGGGACTTTCGAGTTGGACACGGCGTTGATCATCATCGAGCCGTGCTTGATCATCCCGCCTTCCTCGTAGTCCTTTCCCACCATGTAGCCGGTGGTGTTGTGCAAGAACAACAGTGGAGTGTCGTAGCGGTTAGCCAGTTGGATGAACTGGGTGGCTTTCTGCGATTCCTCGCTGAACAGCACACCGCGGGCGTTGGCCAGGATCCCGATCGGGTAGCCGTGCAATTGAGCCCAGCCGGTCACCAGCGACGATCCGTAGAGTGGTTTGAACTCGTCGAATTCCGAGCCGTCGACGATGCGCGCGATCACCTCGCGCGGGTCGAACGGGATGCGCAGGTCCGACGGGACGATGCCGATCAGTTCCTCGGTGTCGAACAGCGGCTCGGTGACGGGTTTCGGGACAGGGCCTTGTTTTCGCCAGTTCAGTCGGGCCACCACGCGGCGACCGATGCGGATCGCGTCGAGCTCGTCCTGAGCGAAGTAATCGGCCAAACCCGAGATACGAGCGTGCATCTCGGCGCCGCCGAGTGACTCGTCGTCGGACTCCTCACCGGTGGCCATCTTCACCAGTGGAGGGCCGGCCAAGAAGACCTTGGAGCGTTCCTTGATCATCACCACGTGATCCGACATCCCGGGTACGTAGGCTCCGCCCGCGGTGGAGTTGCCGAAAACCAGTGCGATAGTGGGGATTCCGGCAGCCGAGAGGCGGGTCAGGTCGCGGAACATCCGTCCGCCGGGGATGAAGATCTCTTTCTGGGTGGGCAGGTCGGCTCCGCCCGATTCCACCAGCGAGATCACCGGAAGCCGGTTCTCGAACGCGATCTGGTTGGCCCGCAGGATCTTCTTCAGGGTCCACGGGTTGCTGGTGCCGCCTTTGACGGTGGGGTCGTTGGCGACGATCATGCACTCGACGCCTTCGACGACACCGATGCCGGTGACCGTACTCGCCCCTACCTTGAATGCGCTGCCCCAGGCGGCGAGTGGGCTGAGTTCCAGGAACGGGGAGTCGGCGTCGACCAACAACTCGATGCGTTCGCGCGCGGTCAGCTTGCCGCGGGCGTGGTGACGTTCGACGTATTTTGGTCCGCCGCCCTCGACCGCGTTGGCCAGTTCGGCGGCGATCTCGTCGAGTTTGGCTGTTGCCGCCGCGGCCGCTTCGGCGAAAGTGTCGCCGTTCGGGTCGAGCGTGGTCGCAAGCACGGTCATTGTTGGTATCCCAGGAGTTTGGCGGCCAATGCGGTCATGATCTCGGTGGTCCCCCCGCCGATGCCCAATATCCGCATGTCCCGGTACTGGCGTTCGATCTCGGATTCGGCCATGTAGCCCATGCCACCGAACAATTGGACGCCCTGGTTGGCGACCCACTCGCCGGCTTCGACGGCGGTGTTCTTGGCGAAGCACACCTGCGGTATCAGGTTCGTCTCGCCGGCCAGCTGCCGCTCCACCACGTTGCGC
Organism: Mycobacterium vicinigordonae; assembly: GCF_013466425.1. Taxonomy (NCBI): domain Bacteria; kingdom Bacillati; phylum Actinomycetota; class Actinomycetes; order Mycobacteriales; family Mycobacteriaceae; genus Mycobacterium; species Mycobacterium vicinigordonae. The sequence goes on along the minus strand of NZ_CP059165.1, from coordinate 5,226,835 downwards.
GAGTAGACGCGGGCGACATCGACGCGGCGAGCCATCTCAGCCAGCGTGTTCTGCACTGCTTGCCGCGAGATCAACGGCCGACCAAAGGTTTCCCGATCGCGGCACCACTGAGCGGTGATGTCCAGACAACGCTGTGCGCTGGAATAGGCTTGTGCGGCAAGGCCGATCCGTTCGGAGACGAATGCCTGCGCGATCTGGCCGAATCCGCTGTTCTCGGCGCCCACCAAGTTAGCCACCGGCACCCGAACGTCGGTGTAGGACAGTTCCGCGGTGTCCGACGACCGCCAGCCCATCTTGTCCAGCTTGCGGGTCACCTCGAACCCGGGCGTGCCCTTGTCCACTACCAATAGCGAAACCCCAGACGCCCCGGGCCCGCCGGTGCGGACCGCGGTCACCACGTAGTCGGCGCGCACCGCAGAAGTGATGTAGGTCTTGGCGCCGTTGACGATGTAGTGGTCGCCTTCCGGGCCAGAACAGCGGACCGCCGAGGTTCGCAGATGTCCGACGTCCGAGCCGCCGCCCGGTTCGGTGATGGCCAGCGAGCCGATCTTCTCGCCGGCCAGCGTTGGGCGCACGTAGGTTTCGATCAGCCGCTCGTTGCCCGAGGCGATCATGTGCGGCACCGCGATGCCGCAGGTGAACAGCGAGGCGAACACCCCGCCGGGGCCGCCGGACTCGTGAAACTCTTCGCAGATCACCACGGCGTCGGCCCCGTCCCCGTCACCACCCCCGACAGCGGACGGGAAGTTGGCGCCCAGCAGGCCCGCTTGCCCGGCGCGGCGGTGCAGCTCGCGCGGCAAGTCCCCGGTGCGCTCCCACTCGTCGACGTTGGGCAGGATCTCCCGTTCGACGAAGGAGTGCACCGTCTTTCGCAGCTGCTGGCGCTCGGGCGTGGTCCAGATACTCATAGGAGGCTCTCCGGAATGTCGACGTGGCGGCTGCGCAACCATTCGCCCAGCCCTTTGGCCTGCGGGTCGAAGCGTGCCTGGTAGGCGACACCCTGCCCGAGAATTCCCTCGATCACGAAATTCACCGCCCGCAGATTCGGCAGCACATGGCGAGTGACGTCGAGCTCGGCAGCTTCGGGCAGCAGCTCCTTGAGCAACTCGACGGTCAGAGTATGCGCGAGCCAACGCCACTGCTCGTCGGTGCGCACCCACACTCCAACGTTGGCGGACCCACCTTTGTCGCCGCTGCGCGCCCCGGCGATGAGGCCCAGTGGCACCCGCCTGGTCGGGCCGACCGGCAACGGTTCCGGCAGACCCGCAGGGGCGGCGGAGGCCAGGTTCAAAGTTTCCGTGGCACAGGGAATTTCGACACGGCTACCGTCGGCGTGTACGGCGATGTGCTCAACTAGTCCGGCGTCGACGTAGCCGGGGGTGAAGACCCCGTACACCTGGCCGTCACCCGGTGGGGTGGTGGCGGTGAACCCTGGATAGCTGGCCAGCGCCAATTCGACTGCGGCGCCGGAGAATTTGCGTCCAACGTTGGCCGGGTCGGGGTCGCGGACAACGCAACTGAGCAATGCGCTGGCCGTCTCCTCGGTGTCGGCATCGGGTCGGTCGGTGCGGGATAGGGTCCACACGAGCTCGGCCGGCTTGACCGTCAGGGTGGCCTCGAGCTGGCGTCGCACCAACTCCGCTTTGGCCTCGATGTCCAGCCCGGTCAGCACGAACGTCATGGAGTTGCGGAACCCGCCGATGCTGTTCAGCGAGACCTTCAGCGTTGGTGGTGGCGGCTCGCCGACCACACCGCTGATCCGCACCCGGTCGGGACCGGCCGGGGTCAGCGAAATGGTGTCCATCCGTGCCGTCACGTCTGGATTGGCGTAGCGGGCGCCGGTGATCTCGTAGAGCAGCTGGGCGGTTACGGTGTCGACGCTGACCAGGCCACCGGTGCCGGGATGTTTGGTGATCACCGCCGAGCCGTCGGCGTGCACCTCGGCCAGGGGAAAGCCGGGATAGGTTAGGTCGGGCACCTCGGTGAAGAAGGCGAAGTTGCCGCCGGTGGCCTGGGTGCCACATTCGATGACGTGTCCCGCGACGACAGCGCCGGCCAGCTGGTTGTAGTCGGTGCGGTTCCAGCCGAAGTGTGCGGCGGCAGACCCGACGATCACCGACGCATCGGTGACTCGGCCGGTGACCACCACGTCGGCTCCGACCTGCAGACAGTCGGCGATGCCCCAACCGCCTAGGTAGGCGTTGGCTGTCAGCGGCGATCCGAGGCCCAGTTCGGCTGCGCGCGGCTGCAGATCATCGCCCTCGACGTGGGCTACCCGGGCCGGAATGCCGAGGCGCTCGGCCAGGACCCGGACCGCGTCGGCGAGCCCGGCGGGGTTCAGGCCGCCAGCGTTGGCCACGATGCGTACGCCGCGTTCATGGGCCAGGCCCAGGCAGTCCTCGAGTTGGGTCAGGAAGGTCTTGGCGTAGCCGCGTTCCGGGCTCTTCATCCGGTCGCGGCCCAGGATCAGCATGGTGAGTTCGGCCAGGTAGTCACCGGTGAGGTAGTCGACGTCACCCCCGGTCAGCATCTCGCGCATCGCCGAATGACGGTCGCCGTAGAAACCGGAGCAATTCGCGATCCGGACGACGTCCAGAGATGCCATGCGCGTCCTCCCCAGAAAGGATCGGCCTGAACACAACCAACCAACCGGTAGGTTAGCCGGTACCGCTGGTGCCTCGTCAAGCGGCTCGGCCTCGCTGCGGGATGCCACGGTTCGAGTCATTTTGGTGACCGGCAGGCCCAGCGACTATTCTTGTCGGCAACTGTCGCCACGTCGGTCACCCACGGCCTTGCCGCGCGACACGACCCACCGAAACCCGAACGAGGAGTTAGGCCCGACCATGGCCGTACCCAAGCGCAGGATGTCGCGCTCGAATACCCGTAGCCGGCGCTCGCAGTGGAAGGCCGCCGAGACTCCGCTGGTGGGCGTCAACGTTGCCGGGCAGAAGCACAAGGTGCCGCGTCGGCTGCTCAAGGCCGCCCGCCTCGGCCTGATCGACCTCGACAAGCGCTGACCCGAATCCACACGCTCGTGGGCACGCCGCGGTGAACCCAATCGGGGTCCGGTGTGATGGATGCGACTGATGTTGCCCCGTACAGCGGCGCGCCTCTCAGCCCAGTCTCAGGCGCTCGTATGAAACTAGCCCGGTGCGAATACTTGTCGTCGACGACGATCGCGCCGTGCGCGAGTCGCTGCGCAGGTCACTCTCCTTCAATGGCTATACGGTGGAGTTGGCCCATGACGGGGTGGAGGCTCTGGAGCGGATAGCCAGCGACCGGCCCGACGCGGTTGTTCTGGATGTGATGATGCCCCGGCTGGATGGCCTGGAAGTGTGCCGTCAGCTGCGCAGCACCGGCGACGACCTGCCGATCCTAGTGCTGACCGCCCGCGATTCGGTTTCCGAACGCGTCGCGGGCCTTGATGCCGGCGCCGACGACTACCTACCCAAACCGTTCGCTCTCGAGGAGCTGCTGGCCCGAATGCGGGCGCTGCTACGCCGGACCAAGCCCGAGGATGCCGCCGAGTCCGTCGCGATGACCTTTTCCGATCTGAGCCTGGACCCGGTGACCAGGGAGGTCGTTCGCGGGCAGCGCAGGATCAGCCTGACCCGCACCGAATTCGCGTTGCTGGAGATGCTCATCGCCAACCCGCGCCGGGTATTGACCCGCAGCCGCATCCTCGAAGAGGTGTGGGGATTTGATTTCCCCACCTCGGGCAACGCGCTGGAGGTGTACGTCGGATATCTGCGCCGCAAGACCGAGGCCGACGGCGAGCCGCGGCTGATCCACACCGTGCGCGGGGTGGGTTACGTGCTACGCGAAACGCCGCCCTGATGCTTTCTCTCCGCCGCAAACGGCGTGCGCCGCTGCCGGCAACCAGCTCGCTTTCGCTGCGGTGGCGGGTCATGCTGCTGGCGATGTCCATGGTGGCGATGGGCGTGGTGCTGATGTCCTTCGCCGTCTACGCGGTGATCTCGGCCGCCCTCTACAGCGACCTGGACAATCAGCTGCAGAGTCGCGCTCAGCTGCTGATTGCCAGCGGCTCGCTGGCGGCCGACCCAGGCAAGGCCATCGAGGGCACCGCTTATTCGGACGTCAACGCGATGCTGGTGAACCCGGGCCGGTCCATCTACACCGCCAACCAGCCGGGGCAAACGCTGCCAGTCGGGACGCCGGAGAAGGCGGTCATCCGCGGTGAGCTGTTCATGTCGCGTCGTACCGCCTCCGATCAGCGGGTGCTGGCCATCCACCTGCCCAACGGCAGCTCACTGCTGATCTCCAAGAGTCTCAAGCCCACCGAGCACGTGATGGGCAAGTTGCGTTTCGTGCTGCTGATGGTGGGTGGCGTCGGCGTGGCGGTGGCGGCGGTGGCCGGCGGAATGGTCACTCGCGCCGGGCTGCGCCCCGTGGGGCGTCTCACCGAAGCCGCCGAACGGGTGGCGCGCACCGACGACCTGCGGCCCATCCCGGTGTTCGGCAGCGACGAACTGGCGCGGCTCACCGAGGCGTTCAACCTTATGCTGCGGGCGCTGGCCGAATCGCGCGAGCGGCAGGCGCGGCTGGTCACCGACGCCGGACATGAACTGCGCACGCCGCTGACGTCGCTGCGCACCAATGTCGAGCTGCTGATGGCCTCAATGGAGCCCGGCGCCCCGCGGCTGCCGGAACAGGAGATGGTCGACCTGCGCGCTGACGTACTGGCGCAGATCGAGGAATTATCCACGCTGGTAGGCGATTTGGTGGACCTAACCCGCGGCGACGCCGGTCAGGTGGTGCACGAGCCGGTGGACATGGCCGAGGTCGTCGACCGCAGCCTGGAACGAGTCCGCCGGAGGCGCAACGACATTCACTTCGATGTGGATGTCGTCCCATGGCAGGTCTACGGTGACTCCGCCGGCTTGTCGCGGGCGGCGTTGAATCTGATGGACAACGCGGCCAAGTGGAGTCCGGCGGGCGGCCGGGTAGGCGTCGTGCTGCGCCAACTCGACCCGTCGCACGCCGAACTCGTGGTGTCCGATCAGGGTCCGGGCATCCCGCCGCAGGAGCGGCGGCTGGTGTTCGAACGTTTCTACCGGTCCACCTCGGCGCGCGCGATGCCGGGCTCGGGTCTGGGGCTGGCCATCGTCAAGCAGGTGGTGCTCAACCACGGCGGATCGTTGCGCGTCGAAGACACCGACCCCCACGCCCAACCGCCGGGAACCTCGATTCACGTGCTGTTACCCGGCCGGCCGATGCCGCCGGGCGTCTACACGTCAACCTCCGGCGAAATGGAACACGGCGAATCTGGTCACAGTGCGAACTCACGGGGTTCGGCGAACGTTATCTCAGTGGACTCTTAGTCCGCGCGCGGAAGCTGGTTGCAGTTAGTGTTGAAAACCTGAGCCATGCAAGCCACGCATGTTCTAGGCCGTAAGCAAGCCCCACGTAGTAGTAGAGGAAGAGCGTCTTAGCGTCATGACGAATCACCCGAGGTATTCGCCACCGCCGCAACAGCCGGGTTTCGGTGCCACGCCTAACCAGCCGGTGCCGCCCGCCTATGCCCAGGGGCAGCAAAGTTACAACCAGCAGTTCGACTGGCGGTACCAATCACCCCCCCAGGCGGAGTACCGGTCCTTCGATCCGCTCAGCGGCACTGGATCGCGCCCGGTATCCGGCGGCACCGGCCCGGGCCCGATTCCGGGTGGCACGGGCCCCGGCCCGATCCCCGGCGGGCGTCCCCTGCATGGTGGCACCGGAATCGGTCCGATTCCGGGGGCGACCATGCACGGACACCTGCCGGGTGCGGCCATGTCGGGCCCGATTCCGGGCATGCTCCCACCGATGGGGCCGCCGCGGCGGCGACGTCGCTCGGGCGGGCTGATCCTGGGCGCCCTGGCCATCGCGGTGGTCTCGGCGGGCATTGGTGGCGCGGCGGCGACCGTGGTCGAACTGGGGCACCAATCCAGCGGTACCCAGGGCGCTACGGTGGCGTCGGGGTCGGCGCCCAGCGTCCCGGCCGCGAATATGCCGCCCGGCTCCGTCGAGCAGGTTGCCGCCAAGGTGGTACCGAGTGTCGTGATGCTTGAGACCGATCTGGGGCGCCAATCCGAAGAGGGATCCGGCGTCATCCTGTCGGCCGACGGGCTGATCCTGACCAACAACCATGTTGTCGCGGCTGCCGCCAAGCCGCCGGCCGGAAGCCCGCCGCCGAAGACCACGGTGACGTTCTCCGACGGACACACGTCCTCGTTCACGGTGGTCGGGGCCGATCCGACCAGCGATATCGCCGTCGTGCGGGCGCAGGGCGCATCAGGGCTCACGCCGATCCAGATGGGTTCGTCGGCGGGCCTGCGGGTGGGGCAGCCGGTGCTGGCTATCGGCTCCCCGCTGGGACTGGCGGGTACGGTCACCACCGGCATCGTCAGTGCCCTCAACCGACCGGTGTCGACAACCGGTGAAGCCGGCAACCAGAACACGGTGCTGGACGCGATTCAGACTGACGCCGCCATCAACCCGGGTAACTCCGGTGGTGCGTTGGTCAACATGAACTCTCAACTCGTCGGCGTCAATTCGGCGATCGCCACGCTCGGCGCCGACTCCGGCGACGCGCAGAGCGGCTCGATCGGGCTGGGTTTCGCGATCCCCGTTGACCAGGCCAAACGGATCGCCGACGAGTTGATCAGCACCGGCAAGGCGTCGCACGCCTCGCTGGGCGTGCAGGTGACCACCGACAAGGGCGCCCCCGGCGCCAAGGTGATGGAGGTCGTTGCCGGCGGTGCGGCTGCCAACGCCGGGGTGCCCAAGGGCGTCATCGTCACCAAGGTCGACGACCGCACGATCAACAGTGCCGATGCGCTGGTGGCCGCGGTGCGCTCCAAAGCTCCAGGGGACAAGGTGTCGTTGACATTCGAGGATCCCGCGGGTGGTAGTCGGACGGTGCAGGTCACGCTCGGAAAGGCGGATCAGTGATGAAGGCCGACGCTCAGCTGTCCGACCTCGGATATACGGTTGCACCCATGGAACAGGGCGCGGAGTTGGTCGTTGGCCGGGCACTTGTGGTCGTCGTGGACGACCGCACCGCGCACGGCGATGAGGACCACAGCGGCCCGCTGGTCACTGAGTTGCTCACCGAGGCGGGGTTTGTCGTTGACGGGGTCGTGGCGGTGGAGGCCGACGAGGTCGAGATCCGCAACGCGTTGAACACCGCCGTGATCGGCGGGGTCGATCTGGTTGTCTCGGTCGGCGGAACCGGCGTCACGCCGCGTGACGTCACTCCGGAAGCCACCCGCGACATCCTCGACCGGGAGATCCTGGGGATCGCCGAGGCCATCCGGGCCTCCGGACTGTCCGCGGGCATCACCGATGCGGGACTGTCCCGCGGGCTGGCGGGCGTCTCCGGCAGCACGCTGGTGGTGAATCTGGCCGGTTCTCGCTACGCGGTACGGGACGGGATGGCGACACTGAACCCGCTGGCCGCGCACATCATCGGCGAGCTGTCCAGCCTCGAGATCTGACGCCGGGTCTCGCTCAGCGCTCGGAGCGCGGCCCGTAGTTCGGCGGCGGCGACAGCGGCACATTTCCGGGCGCCGGTGCGCCGCCGTGCCGACCCGAGGACGCCGCGCCGTTGGTCTGCGCGAGCAGGTCGCGGATCTCTTCGAGCAGCACGACCTGTGCGTCGTCGGCTTGTTCGACCTCACCCTGCTTGCGCAGTTTGCTGTATGGCAAGACGATCAGGAAGTACACCACCGCGGCGACCAGGAGGAAGTTGATCGCGGCCGAAAGTACCGTATTGAAGTCGACGTACTGGTCGGTGCCCGGTATGTGCAGGTTCAGGATGCCGTGCTTTGACTCTTGGTTGAAGCCGATCGAGCTGACGAGCGGGTTGATGACGCTGTCGGTGAAGCTCTTGACCAACGCCGTGAACGCGGTACCGATGACGACCGCGACCGACAGGTCGATGATATTGCCCCGCGAGAGAAACTCTTTGAATCCTTTGAGCATCAGACGTCCTTTCTCTAGCGGCATCTGCTAATCCAGCCGATTGGATTGCCGCCCACAAAAAACCTAACCCAGATGGCTTCATTTGCCAGTCAAGGTCTGGCGTGGGCGTCGTCGGAGATTGCTGCCGGGTGTTGCGCGGCAAGGCGGAATAGGGCTCGAACTAGGGTCGGCTCAGCACATCCCGCATATTGATGTTCCCTATCGGATCGAGAAACCGGCGTCGAGGGGCCACTGTACCCCGGTGATGAACCGCGCTTGGTCGGAAACTAGGAAGGCCACCGCGTTCGCGATGTCTTCGGGCTGCAGGATGTCGATGGGCAACGCGTTCTGCATCGCGGCGATGCCCTCGGGATTGCGGGCCGCCGCACGGGGGAGTGCTTCGTTGTCAGTCATGCCGCTGAGCACACCTGTCGGGTGGATGGTGTTCACCCGAATCCATTGTGATGCAAGATCATTGGCCAGCGTATGCATATAGCCGACGAGTCCGCGCTTGGACGCGACATAAGCTTGCATGGCCGCGTCGTGTGTCGCGCTGCCCTTCAGCCCGCCGGAGGAGCTGGTGAGCACGATGGAACCCCCGCGGCCGCCTTCGATCATCGCGGGCAACGCCGCCCGAACCGTCTGGAAGGGGCCGGTGAGGTTGACGTCGATGACGTCCTTCCACTCCGCGACGAAATCCTCCTCCGGGTCGTAGCGGACGATCCCGGCGTTGGCGATGATGATGTCGACCCTGCCGAAGTCGGCAAATCCTTCCTGAAACGCGTGGGCGACCTGTTGGTAGTCGCGCACATCGGCCTTCCGGCCGATCATGCGGCGGCCCTCCGCCTCGACCATCTTGACGGTCGCCGCCAGGTCCTGCTCGGTGGCGTTGGGGTAGTCCATCGTCGGGATGTCCTCGCAGATGTCAAACCCGATGATGTCGGCACCATCTCGGGCGAGACGGACCGCGTGCGCTCGCCCCTGTCCGCGGGCAACGCCCGAAATGAAGGCGACGCGCCCTTCCAATCCACCCATTGCGTCCTCCTTGAGCTTGCGTAGCGATGTCGCTGGGTCTGGTGAGGATGTTCAGCCGAACGGGAGTGCGGCGGTCGCTCCGACGCCGACACCTTTGAGTCGCAGGAACTCCTCGATGCCGGCGCGGCCGCCCTCTTTTCCCTGTCCGCTCATGCCGATCCCACCGAACGGCCGCCACACCGCAACGTTGGACCCGCCGTTGATCAACACCTCGCCGGTCCTCATTTCCTCGGCCACTCGCAGTGCGCGGTTCACGTCGCGGGTCTGGATATAGCCGGACAGCCCATACCTGGTGTTGTTGGCGATCCGCACCGCCTCGTCCTCGTCGCGGAACCGCATGATCGCCAGCACCGGTCCGAAGACCTCCTCCTGGGCGAGTTCGGATTCGGGATCGACGTCGGCGAAAACAGTTGGCGCGAGGTAGAAACCGTCGGCTAGCTCACCGCCGAGCCGGTAACCGCCGGTGAGCAGTCGTGCGCCAGCTACTTGCGCCCGCTCGACCATGCCGAGCACCCGCTGCAATGCCGCCTCGGAGATCAGTGGACCAGAGGCCACCTGTGGGTTGAATGGATCTCCAACGACAAGGTTTTCGGCAATGTCAACGACGCGCTTGCAGACCTCGTCATAGATCGGCTCCTCGACGATCATGCGGGTCGGGAATGCGCACCCCTGGCCGCTCATTAGGCCGATCGACATAAACGTGCCATGAAGGCACACCGAATCCAGATCTGCGTCCGCGAACACAATGTTCGCCGACTTGCCGCCCAGTTCCAGCACTGCAGGTTTCATCGTCTGCGCGCACTCGGTGAGAATCCGTCGCGCGGTCGTAGCCCCTCCGGTGAAACTCACCTTCTCCACCAGCGGATGGCCAACGAGGGCGGCCCCGGCAGCAGCGTCGCCCGGCAAAACCGACAGCACGCCGTCGGGTAGGCCGGCACGCTGTGCGCACTCCGCGTAGAGATCGCCGGAGAATGGCGTCAACTCAGACGGCTTGACCACCACCGCATTTCCGGCAGCGAGCGCGGCAGGAACCTTCATCGCCAACGAGACTAGCGGGCCGTTCCACGTAATGATGACGCCAATCACGCCGAATGGCTGCCTCAACGTCAGACCAAGTTCGCCGTCGGCAGTGAATGACGCTGTCGTGTCTCCCTCGATCTTGTCTGCCCAGCCCGCGTAATACCGCGTCCATTCCGCCGCAATCACTGGCGAGCCGGCGGTGGTGGTGATTGGGGTCCCGTTGTCGAGCACTCCGCGCCGCGCGAATTCCGTTGCGTGCGCGTCGATCAGATCTGCAAACCTATTGAGGATGGTGCGGCGCTCGGCGGGCTTCGTCCGTCGCCAATCGTCGAACGCCTCATACGCCGCGCGCACCGATTCATCTACCTCTGCTGGGCCCGCCAGCGGGATTGTTGCGTCCACCAGCCCGGTTGCCGGGTTCACGTGCTCGTGCACGCCGCCGCTTCCCTCGGCGCGCCGTCCGCCGGCGAGGTTGAGCGCCACATTCGGTACGGTGCGGTCAGTTGAGCAGGTCGACATTGAAGTGAGCTCTCCTCACGAAGATTGGCTCTGCAGTTCTGACGCCCGAACTTCCACCAAGGTCGGCAGATGCGCGAGGAGACCACTGTCAGCGGCGATTACCTGTCCGGTGATGAAGGCGGCTCGGTCCGAGGCGAGGAAGCAGACGAGCTCAGCGATGTCACGCGGCTCGCCGATGCGGCCGGCAAGGTGGTGGGCGGCGAACATCTCTACGACCGGTGCTGGTAGCCCCACCTTGAGCCGTGGGGTGCGGACCAGGCCCGGGGCGATCGCATTGCAGCGCACGCCGTACCGTCCGTATTGCGTTGCCACGTAACGAGTGAGCGTTTCGACGGAGGCTTTCGTGCAGGCGTACGCGGTCGACATGTCGGAGGCGGCGTGGGCGGTTTGTGACGAGATGTTGACGATCGCGCCGCCGCCGGCGCTGACGAGATGGGGAATCGCATGCTTACACATGAGCATGGTCCCCCGGGCGTTGACCGCGAAGATCGCGTCCCACGCGTCGACTGTCATCTCGGCGACCAGCGTGTCGGTAGGGTCGGTGTGCGCGGCGTTGTTGTCCACGATGTCGAGGTGGCCGAATCTGTCGACGGTGAAGTCGATCAGTGTTCGCACGGACGCTTCGTCGGCGAGGTCGACGGGGTGGTGGACGGCCCGCGCGCCGATCGCGGCAGCCGCGCCGGCGAGATCCGTGTCGGGCAGGTCCGCCAACACAACATGCGCGCCCGCGCGCGCCAACACCCGCGACGTCTCGAGTCCGATACCGCCGCACGCACCGCTGACAATCGCGACCTTCCCGTCAAGTTCTGGTGTCTGTGTCACGGTGTGTCACTTTCTTTCGTGCGCGCCTGTGCGCCTGTTTCGTCCCGGTGTACACCGCGGCTGCGGGCGTCAACGCTTGTGCTGGTTAGTGGTTCGTTAGCCTATTGATCTAGCGAAGAGCGGCGCCGCCAGCCGAAACGGACGAAATGTGTTGGCATCCCTAGTCCCAGACGACACGGAGGGTGGAGGGTCCGCGGAAGTGAATGCCAGTGATCAACGGCGGCGGTGCGTCGGGATCGCAGCGCAGATTAGGCAGGTTGTCTAGTATCGCGTTGATCAGTGTGGCGATCTCGCGGCGGGTGGTGTTGATGCCAGAGCAGATGTGGGCGCCGAATCCAAAAGTCGCATGGTGCGGTCCCTCGCGGCCGACTCTGAACTCGTCGGGATCGGGCGGATAGGCTTCCGGGTCCCGGTTGGCCGACCCGATGGCCAAGATCACCGGTGTTCCGGCAGCGAGCTTGGTGCCTCGGACCACGACATCGCGGGTGGTGATCCGAGGTAGGAACAGTGCGGGGGGTTGAAGACGTTCGCCCTCGACGAGCGCTAACTGCAGGCGATTTCGATCCTGGCGAACACGTTCCAGTTCGTCCGGGTGTTCCAGCAGTAGCGTTAGCGTGTTCAGGAACTGGCGGGTGGTGTTGTCGGTTGCCGCCAGCAGAAGAGCGCGTAGAAACGAGGTGATTTGCTCGTCGTCGAGCACACCACCTTCATACTCGGCCCGGATCAGGGAACTAATGAGGTCATTTCCCGCCGCGCCAGCCGCTCGTGTGCGCTGAACGACCGGCAGCAGCCGCGCCCATTCCCGAGTTGAGGCCTCGATTGCCTTTTCAAACCTGAGTTGAAATTGCTCTGCTTGCATTTGCCCCGGGGTGGACCACGTAGCCAGCAGGATGGTGAGGGCATCAATCTGGAATTCTTCGTAAGCGCCTTTATGGTCTGGCAGGCCCAGCATTTCATACGTTGCTCGCAACGGGTATTCGAGAGCCAGTTCAATGAGGTCGGCTCGCCGTGCGGGAGCTACGTCGGTGACATACTTTGCGGCCAGCGGACGGAAGCTGTTGTCGTCCCAGGTATTCAGCAGTTTTCCACTGAAGACCGAGGCAAGGTAACCGCGCCACTGACGGTGCTCGGAGCCGTCCAACGCAAGGATCGATCGGCCGATCAGCGGGCCTTGCGAAACTTCCCAGACGCTACTCGAGAAGGTCTCGTTGTCGCGCAGGATGGCCATGATGTCGTCGTAGCGGAAGAATGTGTACGTCTCGTTTGCGCGCTCACCGATAAACGACGGCAGGCCAAGTTCCACCATGATGTCGCCCTTCATCACCGGCGTCTCGCGTCGGCGTTCCGCGAGCATCGGGTAGGGGTCATCCATCGTCGCGGCGCGGAAGGCTTGTCCAAGTTCTTCTGACAGGTCAGCAACCGATGAGCTCATGAGCGCCGACGCTAACACTTCAACGCCATTGATTTGAGGGCTCTCGCTACTGCACCCCGCACAATTGAGTCATTTGACCGATCAACCGAATCGGGCTGCAGGACATGATCCTTGGATCATGCCGATTCGGGTGAGGAGGGCGATGTCGGGATGACAAACAAAGTAGCGTTGATTACCGGCGCCGCTCGTGGGCAGGGCCGAAGCCATGCTGTAGCGCTGGCGAACGAGGGCGCTGACATCATCGCCATCGATATCGCCGCAGACGTCGAATCGATTCCGTATCCGTTGGGAACCAAGGACGATCTTGAGGAGACCGCACAACTCGTCCGTGACACCGGGCGCCGGGTCGCCGCTCATGTCGCCGATGTGCGCCAGTTCGCCGACCTGCAGGCCTGTGTGCAGTCGAGCATCGCCGAACTCGGTGACATCGGCGTTGTGGTCGCCAACGCTGGTGTGGTGGCCCCCGGGAAAACTGACCCACAAGACCACCAGCTGTACCGCGACATCGTCGAAATCAACCTGTTCGGCGCATGGAACACCATCGCTGCGACCGTGCCCTCGATGATTCGCAAAGGCCAAGGCGGCTCGATCATACTGATCAGCTCGACCCAGGGACTGGTGGGTCGCGGCGGTGACGGCTCCGCGGCGGCCTTCGCCTATGCAGCATCCAAGCATGGCATCGTGGGGCTGATGAGATCCGCTGCGAATGCCCACGCGCAGCACAACATCCGGGTCAACACCGTGCATCCCACCGGCGTGGCCACCCCCATGGTCATCAACGACCACGCCGCCCAGTTCTTCCGGGGGACCCCGACAGCGGCAAAGGTTGCAACCAATTTGCTACCCGTTCCACTCATCCAACCCGAGGATGTGACCAATGCGGTGGTATGGCTAGCCAGCGACAAAGCACGGTATGTCACCGGCGTTGCGTTGCCAGTGGACGCCGGATTCACCGCAATGTGACAGGCCCGTCTTCGAACACGGGTGGATTGTGTTCAGGTGCGACGACCGATGCGAACTCGGCAGCCCAACTGTCGATAGGGATGCCAAGACGGGGAATGACAGTGTTCCAAGACGTTCGGGATATCGGACATCGTCGCCGCGGCGTACCGTCGCCGCCAGCAAAGAGAGGCACATTATGAACGAGGTCCGATCCGAGGGTCTCGAAATATTTCGAGACATGCTACCCGGACTGCTGCCCGACGGCGAAGCCTCCATACGCGACGGCCAATTCGCGGAGGAGCTACCGGAACTGGTAGTCGACCACGTCTATGCCGCGCTCTGGGCCCGCCCGGGGCTCGACCGCCGCTCACGCAGCCTTGTCACGCTGGGTGCGCTCATTGCGTTGCGCGCCAGCGAACTCGAATCTCATTTTCCGATAGCCCTGCGCAACGGCATTACCATTGAAGAGCTCGAAGAGGTGGTGTATCACACCGCCGGCTATGTCGGGTATCCCGCGGCCTTCAGTGCGCGGGAAGTTGCCCGCAAGGTGCTGAGATCACAAGCCACGCAACCGAGCTCGACGGGCTGACGCTTAGATGCTAGCGGTCGAAGATCATCGGGACGCTTTGCGGCCCACGGATCGCCTGGGTATCACCCCAAATCGGGGGCCCGGCCAACGATGGTTTGCGGGCGGAAATTTCCTCTAGGGCGACGGTGATCTCTAGTCGAGCCAGGGCGGCACCAAGGCAGTAATGGGCACCATGGCTAAATGTCAGTGGTGCGGGCCCGGAACGGTTCCACCGGAATCGGCTCGGTTCATCGAATACAGCTGGGTCGCGGTTGACTGCTGGAATTACCACAACAACTTGCTGGCCCTGCGCGATGTCTACACCGCAGATGGCGTGGTCTTGGGTGGCCGTGCGCGCCGCGGTCTGCACCGATGCATCAAGCCGGAAGAGTTCGGTGACCAGGGACGGATCGGCTGGGTCGACATCATCGATGATGCGGGCGCCGTCGGGTTCGGGTGTGAGCAGCCGAACGATCGCGGCGCCAAGCAGATTCGCGGTGGTTTCGCGGCTTGCGACGGCAATGAGGATTGCGGTGATCACGACGTCATCGAGCTCAAGGTCGGGGTCGGACGCGATAAGGCTGAGCAGGTCATCGCCCGGGTGGGTCCGCCGATCGGCGGCCAACGGAAGGAAGTCCATGAAGATGGACGAGAAGGCGGCGGTGCCCCTGGCAACCTCCTCGGGATCAGCAAGGGATTGCAGCATCCGAATGATGGTCGGGGCTTGGTCATTGAGGAACCGCGAGGCGTTGGTGTCCAAACGCAACCATTCCCCGATGATGGCGACCGGCATAGGCAACGCGATTTCGGTCATAAAGTCGAACACCGTGTGAGGTTCAGGATGACCGATGAGCGCGGAGCCGATGGCTTGCACTCCGGTACGCATTCCCGCGATGAAGGACCGAGTGAACACGTCGCGTACCGCTTTGCGCAGGCGGATGTGGTTTACCCCGTCGGCGAACAGGATGAACCGGTTGAACATCTCGGGATCGAATGTGGGTGAAATCGATTCGTATATTTCGGGTTTGGAGAGCAGATTGCTGCTCCATCCGGGTCCCGAGAGGATGTCGCGAGCAGCCTGATAGCCCAGGACCAGCCAGGCTTGCATGGTGTCGTCCCAAACAATATCGCCCTCCTGGCGGCGTTGATCCCAATATGCGTGCGGATTCTGCGGGTCCCACACCACAGGCGGTGCTTCGTGAATGTGAGCTGTACTCATCGAGGATCCAATCCGTAGGGCAGACCGCGCTGGCGCACCCAGATGTCGTGCTGTTGACCCATGGGGGTGAGCGGCGCGCGCACGCCATCCATCTCGTCGACCATTGACTTGGCGTCGACTGTGGCCTGCAGTGCTGCGCATATCGCGTTGACACTCAGGTTGATCCGTGTCGTGAACAACAAGTCCCCTGGAACTGACATACGACGGAGAACGTGCTCTTTCGAACGGACATCTATCAGAGCACGGATGGCCCGACTTGTGGTCTCTGGCGTGTATGTCACCGGTTGTGGTGCAATCACCTCGTAGATGATGTCGGCGTACCACTCGTAGGCCTCTTCGCTGGTGATCGTCGAATCATGGGCAAAGAAACCAATTTTCACCATCTGGTCACGCAGCTCGCGCTTGCGTCCCTCTATCCCTGCGCGCAGCAATGCAACGCCGTTTCGGCGCAGCCGTTCGTCCAACATCTTGACGCAGCCGAAGTCAACAAATCCCACCGTACCGTCGAGGCCGAAGCGATAGTTGCCGGGATGCGGATCGGCGTGGAACAGATTCGCGTGCCGGTAGGAGCTCATCACGAAGCGCAGAATGACCTCTGCCCAGGTGTTCTTGAGATCCTGGTCGGCGGCCTGGGCGGCAGCCCAGTCCAGGCCCTCCAGATGCGTCATCGTCAGCACCCGCTCACCGGATAGCTTGTCGATCACCTCGGGTATCCGGATGAAGGGATGATCGCGGTAGAGCCGGTTGAACGCGGTGATGTTGGCGGCTTCGCGTCGATAGTCGGTTTCCTCGCCGATACGTGCGGTGATCTCCTGGGTCCACTCGCGCAGATCGCGATACATACCGATGCCCGACGCCGAGGTCAGGACTCGAAAAAACGTAGTCAACAATTCGGTGTTGGCCAAATCCTCGCGGATCGCAGAAGCGACGCCGGGATATTGAATTTTGACCACAACCTGCCGGCCGTCAAGTAGCACCGCACGGTGGACCTGGCCGATCGAAGCTGCGGCCATGGGCTCGTCGTCGAACTCGGCGAAGGCCGACTCCACTGGACGGCCGAGATCGTCGAGCAGCACCTCCCTGGCCAGCCTCGCGTCCATGGGTGGTGCGTCGGCCTGTAGCCGAGTCAGTGCCTTCTGGTAGGGCAGCAGCTGCCCATTGCCAACCGAGCCGGCGTCGACCATGGAGAAGATCTGCCCGGCCTTCATCAGCACGCCCTTGGAGTGACCCAGCAGCTCCGCGTAGGAAATCGCGGTCTGCTCGTGAAACTGGGCAACCGCGCCCGCCTTGCCAGCCTTCTCCCGCAATCCGGCAACCAGGCGCCCGCTAGCTGCGCGCGCGGTGAATCCGGCCAGCGGCATAGTGCGACGAAGTCGCCCCTGGGGTAATAGGTCCCGGCCAAGCATCGCGGCTCCTAACGACGCGTCTGCCCCCCATTGATTGCCATTTCCTTGCTTAATTTTGTTGCCGGCCATGGGTCTACCTATGACGACTATGGACTGAATCTGTTGGACTTCGGCAGTGGCTGGCGGCAAGCCCCGTCTTGTTCGACGCAGCCCCGGCTCCGGATGCGGCGATCCCGGCGTTGGTGTCGAAGGCGATGTGCAGTTGTTGCACGGTGCGCACAGACACGTTGTCGTAGACCAGCGCATCCGTATCCACTGCGTAATCGGGGATGCGAGCCAAGAGCTCCTCGAGCGCGACTCGCAATTCGAGCCGAGCCAGATGCGAACCAAGGCAGCGGTGGACCCCGCTGCCAAAGGCGAGGTGGTGGAATCGCCCGCGTTCGAAGTCCACCCGCAAGGGATCGGGATACGCGGTCGGGTCGACGTTGGCGGCGGCCCAGCTGACGTGGATCGCTTCTCCGGCTTGGATCGTTAGGCCGTCGCCGAGGTCGATATCCGCTGTGGCGTAACGGATGCTGCTAGGTGCCGGTGATTGGTGGCGCATTAGTTCTTCGACCGCAGCCGGGATTCGGGCGGGGTCTTCGGCCAACCGGCGGCACTCGTGCGGGTGTTGGCCCAGCCACGCTAGTAGACACGACATGGACGCGGTAACGGTGTCCAGGCCGGCAAACATCAGCAGGTAGATGATGTTCAGTAGTTCGGCATCGGTAAGCGGTCGACCGTCGATCTGCGAGCGCAGCAACACCGCAAGGACATCGTCACCCCGAACACCTTCGGCTCGCCGTTGGGTAAAGAACTTGCTGAAGTAGTCGACTAGCGTGGCTCCCGAGGCGGCCTGGCTGGCCCGAATCTCGTCGCGAGTGTTCCCTTGCGGATGCAACACGCCATCTTTGAAATGTACGAAGAATTCAATGTCCTCGGCCGGGGCGCCGACGAATTCCAGAAACGTCAAACATGGCAGTGGCACGCAGTAGTCCTCGTACAACTCGGCGGTACCCGCGTCGGCAAAGCCGTCTACCAGTTCTGCAGCGCGCTTGCGAACCAAGCCTTCCAACCGTGCCATCGGCTTGGGCGCAAAGAGCGGGTCCAGCAGCTGCCGCCACTTCTTATGGTCCTCGCCGTCGATCTCCAACGGAATTAAGGGATTATCATTGCCGAAGTTCCCGCCACGACCCCCCGCGCCCAGCACGGCCGGATGACGGTTGATCCGGACCACGTCGTCGCGCCGGTACAACGTCACCACCCCCGCCTCGGCCCGTTCGGCCCGCACATCCTTGGCCTTCTGGTGGTACACGGGCTGTGGGCTGGCCATGCCCTTCACTCTCAGGGTCAACGGCGCCAGCCGAGAAACGTAGCGTTCGTTGCTGTCCATTCACACCTCCCTCAAACCCGAAAACCAGTAATCCGAGAACTATTCGAACGTCAAACGGCTTCGTCCCTGATTACCGCAGCGGGGATCGGGACACCCTGCACACTGACGTCCGCCGACGGAATGACATATCCCTGCTCTTCTGCGATTCGCAAAGCCTCCGCAATCAACGTCTCCACAATCTGTGACTCGGGTACGGTTTTAATCACCTCACCCTTGACAAAGATCTGTCCTTTGCCGTTTCCGGAGGCCACACCCAGGTCCGCCTCACGTGCCTCGCCAGGACCGTTAACTACGCAACCCATCACTGCAACCCGCAGCGGAATCCCAAGCCCGTCAAGGCCAGCGCTGACTTCATTGGCCAATCTGTACACGTCGACCTGCGCACGTCCACAGGCCGGACACGACACGATCTCCAGCGATCGCGGCCGCAAGTTGAGTGATTCGAGGATTTGATTGCCAACCTTGACCTCTTCGACTGGCGGCGCCGACAGCGACACCCGGATGGTGTCGCCGATGCCCCCGGATAGCAAGGCGCCGAAAGCGACTGCTGACTTGATGGTGCCCTGGAATGCGGGACCGGCTTCGGTGACACCGAGGTGAAGCGGATAGTCACACTGTGCGGCCAGTAGCTGGTACGCGGCCACCATGATGACTGGATCATGGTGTTTCACGCTGATCTTGATATCTCCAAAACCGTGTTCTTCAAACAGGGATGCCTCCCAGAGTGCGCTGTCCACTAGCGCCTCTGGGGTGGCCTTGCCGTACCTCTGGATGAACCGCCGGTCCAATGAGCCGGCATTGACTCCGATGCGGATCGGGATGCCGGCGTCACCCGCAGCCTTGGCCACCTCTCCCACCCGGCCGTCGAATTCTTTTATGTTGCCTGGGTTTACCCGGACAGCGGCACACCCAGCGGCAATCGCGGCGAAGATGTACTTGGGTTGGAAATGGATATCCGCGATTACCGGGATAGGACTTCGCTTGGCGATCTGAGGTAGCGCGTCGGCGTCCTCTTGACGTGGGCACGCCACTCGCACGATGTCGCAGCCCGCTGCTGTCAGCTCGGCGATCTGTTGCAGGGTCGAGTTCACACAATGGGTCTTTGTCGTCGTCATCGATTGCACCGCAACGGGATAATCGCTTCCGATGCCCTGGTTGCCGACCATCAGTTGGCGGGTCGGACGTCGCGGGGCCAACGTCGGAACTGGCGGTGCGGGGATACCGAGCGCGACAGTCATCGTGTCTCCGGTGGGACGCCCATGACTAGATCACGCTGATAGGCGCACCGATCGACCGTCGGAACTGTGCTGGCCGCTTCGAGCAATGACCGGCACTTTGCACCGATTACGGTTCCGGACATGCCGAACTCGTCGAGGATCTGGTTGCGGGCGGCGTGTGCGATGTAGTCCGTCGGCAAGCCCAGGCTGTAGATATGTGCTTGGGGACTCAGCTGCTTGATTTGGTGGCGCATTCGGGTGCCGATCCCCGCTTCGGCGACTCCATCCTCGACTGTGACGGTGATCCGATGCTGGCTGGCCAACTCGATCAGGACGGGGTTGGGTGGCCAGACCCAACCTGGGTCGACGACGGTCACACCGGCGCCCGCCGCACTGAGGCACTGCGCGGCGTCGAGGCATGGTCGCGCCATCGCACCTACCGCGATCAGCAGCACGTCACGACGGGATGTCCCGCTGAGGTAAAGGACATCGACCCCAGCGATGTGGTCGATTGCTGGAATATCCTTGTCGGGTAATCCTTTCGGATAGCGCACAGCATTTGGTGACGTCAGTCCAACTGCTGCGGAGAGCTGTTGGCGCAGTCTCAGCTCGTCACGTGGGCAGGCGACGCGCATTCCAGGCACCGTGGCCAGCAGCGCCAAATCCCACATTCCGTGATGGCTTGCTCCGTCCGGGCCGGTAATACCGGCTCTGTCAAGGACTAGCGTGACGGGCAGGCGATGCAGTCCGACATCGAACATCAACTGGTCGAAGGCTCGATTCAGGAAGGTCGAATAGAGCGTCACCACAGGATGTGCCCCCGCACTTGCCAGGCCTGCGGCACAGGCCAGTAGGTGTTGTTCGGCAATGCCCGAGTCGAATACTCGCTCGGGGTACTTGCGTGATAGCGCTCCAAGGCCGGCGGGCAGGCGCATGGCGGCTGTCATTCCGACGACCTCTGGCCGTTCGTCCGCGATGCGCACGAGCTCTTGCTCGAATATGTCAGTCCAGGTCGGTGGGCTCTTCTTGGTGGGCCGGCCGGTCGCTACATCGACTACACCGCAGGCATGCATGCGGTCGTCTTCATCCGCTTCGGCCGGTGGATACCCGCGCCCTTTGGCGGTGACCGCGTGGACGACGACCGGCTGGTTCAGTGCGGCCGCTTGCCGTAGCGCCACGCAAATCGATTCGATGTGGTGACCGTCTACCGGGCCGATATACGAAAACCCTAAGACTTCGAACAGATTTGGAACTGTGCTAGCACCGCGGCGGAGTTCCTCGAGGTGCGCGGCGACAGCGCCGATCGTGGGATCATAGGACCGTCCGTTGTCGTTGAGCACAATGATCGCCGGGCGGTCGGTGCCGCCCAGATTGTTCAGACCCTCCCACGCGACTCCGCCGGTAAGGGCCCCATCGCCAATGACAGCTACGACATGGCGATCATGCCGACCCTGCAGGCTCAGTGCTCTGGCGATACCGTCGACCCATGCCAAACTTACTGATGCATGTGAGTTTTCGACCCAGTCATGGTCTGATTCGCTGCGACTTGGATATCCCGACAACCCGGCGGGTTGGCGCAGGGTGTCGAACTGATTGATGCGGCCGGTCAGTAGTTTGTGCGGGTACGTTTGATGTCCGGTATCGAACACAACAATGTCGCGCGGGGAGCAAAACACGCGGTGCAGCGCGATGGTTAGTTCGACAGTACCTAGCCCCGCGCCGAGGTGACCCCCGGTGCTCGTAACCGTGTCAATCATGCGCCGGCGTATCTGCGCAGCCAACAACGGCAATTGGTCATCAGACAGAGCTTGGACATCCTGCGGACCCCGGATGAATGACAGTAGGTCGGGCTGATCGGCCCGCATGGCAATGGTCACAGCGCGCGCACCTTTCGCGGCAGGTTGAACCGCACGGATTCCGTCGTCACCGGGTCTTCGACCACATCAATCGGCCCGCGCTGCCGCAGTGCGTCGACCACCTGCTCAACCAGCTGCGGTGGCGCCGAAGCGCCAGCAGTGACGCCGATCACTGCCACTGCATCCAGCCACCTCGGGTCGATATCGCTTGGCCCGTCGATTAGGTAGGCCGGAGTATCGCGCCGTCGGGCCAACTCGACCAACCGCTGCGAGTTCGACGAGTTTTGTGACCCGATCACCAGCAGGACATCGCATTGCCCGACGATTGCGTCGACCGCGCGCTGGCGATTGGTCGTCGCGTAACAGATGTCTTCTGACGGCGGTTCGCTAAGCCTGGAGAACCGCCGACGCAGCGCAGCTATGACGTCGGAGGTTTCATCCAACGCTAGCGTCGTTTGAGTCAGGTACGACACTTGGGCGTCTCCGGGGAGATCCAGGCTGGCTACGTCATCTACGTTCTGTACCAATAGGGTTGACTCGGGAGCAACCCCCAGCGTGCCTTCCGTCTCTTCATGTCCAGCGTGTCCGATCAACAGCACCGTGTCGCCCCGCCCGGCAAACCGCGTGGCTTCCACATGAACCTTCGTGACCAGCGGACAGGTGGCATCAACGACTTCCAGTCCGCGTTGCTTGGCTGCCGCGTGCACTGCCGGGGACACGCCATGAGCGGAGAAGACCACGACGGTACCCAGGGCGGGTGGATCGGGGATCTCGTCCAGTTCGTCGACGAAAATTGCTCCACGGGAGCTCAATTCGGCGACTACTGTGCGGTTGTGCACAATCTGCTTGCGCACGTACACCGGCCCCGTGGCACGATCGAGCACCCGCTCAACCGTTTCGATGGCCCGTTGCACACCCGCGCAGAATGAGCGTGGCGACGCTAAAAGTACTGTGGTAGTGGATAACTGCGACTGCAGCTGCGGCGGGGAATCGGCAATAGTCACTGAGACTCCTGCCGCACCAGTGCCTTGAGGCAGATGGCGGTGCTGACTGCGCGGCTTCCCCAGATTCGTGCGTGGTTGTCCAGCAGCGGGATGGCTTCCCAGGATCCATCATGGAATTGGGTGTCCCGAAGAAGGTCTAGGTCCTCGCGATCGGGTGTGCGGTTCGTCGCGGTCATCGCCAGCATCGCCAGGGCTCGGTTCAGCGGATCGGGCGCAGGTGCTTGGCTGAGAAAGCGGACCGCATGGTCAACTGATTCCTGGTAGCCACCCGCCGCAACAAGTTGGCGCACAACAATATAAGTGCTATAGGAGGTGCCGACATACCATGCGGCACGCCAGAACCCCATCGGCTGTTGTTGAATCGTCAGCCACTTGGTTGCTGTTTCCAGCAGTGGGGTTAATGGTGAGTCGCCCACTCTATCTTGATAGAGCATGGCCCCGTAGAGAAGGTTGGCGACGACCTCGGCGTCGCGTCCGCTGTCGTCGCGCCCACGGCCCCAGATCTTGTTGACAGTGATTCTGTCGTTCGGATCGGTCGCGAAGAAAGTACTTATGGGGCCGTCTGGCCATGCGTTAAGGGCAGCGAGTTCGAATGCTTTCTCTAGTATTTCGGGCTCCGCTCGCCCCGCTCGAACAAGCACCTGTGTTATCTGGCCAAGACTGTCGGCGTCGTACGGTAGTGGATCGAACCCGGGAAAGTAGCGCCAGGATATTTCATCCCGGCAGCCGAGCAGATAGTCGACATTGTCATCGACCATCGCTTGGCATTGGGAATGTCCCGCCTCGACCGCGTCTTGCAGGGCGTCCGTGATCATCGCCACGTGATACGCCTTGTTCTCACACGTGAATGTGGAGAATTTGTGTACCTGGTCTGCAGTGAGGCCAAGGTGATCGGCCGCGAGTTGAACAAACTTCGCGGTTGAGTAGGAACCCATCTTGTGCACCGCGTTCGGATAACCGATGGCGTGCTGTTCGGCGAGGTATGTGATGGCTCGTTGAATGGGCGTATTCATACCGGTCTCCAAAGTGTCGGTGGCTGTGCAGATTTGAGTTGCCAACCCTGTTGATAGGTATGCGTCTAGTCGGTCGACTGGCTGAGTGCGACGCGGTTGGCGGCGGTGAGTCGTAACATGACGACGCCGGTGACCGCGAGCCAGACGTAAAGCACCAAGTACGGGACCAAGCTCAAGAAGCTGATGGGTGCCGCCGGGCCGGAGTCGGCCAACAAGCAGAATGGGCCGGCGGCCAGTGGAATGGCCGCCCAGGGCGTGACGATCGCCAGTGATTTGGGGAAGACCGCGCTGCGCCGCATGGCGATGCCGACGCTAAAGAGCATGACCGCCGCACTGATCATGACACCGATGTATCCGGAGGTAATGAGCATGTCGAAAGCGAGTCGAACCAACTGCGGGGGGAAGCCCCGTAACCCCGCGGTCCAGTAGAGGCCGTTGCCTAGCAGTAGCGCGACCGTCGTTATCGCGGCGGATGGGACCATCAGGTCGGTGTGTAGCGACGGCCGGGTGTCGGTGAGTACCGCTCGTTTCACGCCGGCCACCACCCATATCAGTAAGACGAAACCCGCATTCGTGAGCAGGAGCTGCACGGCGACCGCCGACTGCTGGCCAGCGAAGTAGCTGACCAGATGCTGGTCGGTCCAGGCCCAATTGGGATAGGGCTCCTGCGGGGTACCGGTTAGAAAGTTCGCCACAATTCCGGGGATGACGGCCAGAATGCCGGCCCATCCAGCGGCTCGGATATCCCTCGCGTCTGTGGCGTCCAAGATGCCTATGGTCATCGCTGCTCTCCAATCGTGGGGTGGTTGACTTGCCGTGCTGTGCTTGGTTGCGGTGTCATTGCGCCTGCACTGGGTCGCCCTGATAGCGCGGGGATTTATGCCATTGGATCGAGTCGGCATACCACCGTTCCTCGCGATCGAGAAGCGCTGTGACGGAAGCTAATTCGTCCGATGAACTGATACCTATGCGAGGGAGCTGCTCCTTGAGGAGAAGGTATGCGAGGGCTTCTCGTTTGATCATCTGGCCAACCTCAGTCACGGCTCGTTGGAGATCGCATCCGAGGTCCTCCTGCAAGACGAGGGCGAGATTCATGCAAGACCGTTCACGTAGTTCCCTTGCCAGCGATAACAAGTCATTGCTCCACAACACGCAGTTGAGCAGCATCGTGCGCAGCTGTCGGACTGCTGGATGGTCCAGCGACTGCGCGGTGGTAGGCAGTTCCAGGAGCGCCGGATGAAGCTCGAGCAGGGGAAGGGCCATCGAGCTCTGCCGCCGCAACCGCGGATACACCGCCAAGGACGGCACACTCCCGGTTCTTAGGTGATCAAGTTCCCAAATCCGGGCTTGCAGGGCTCTTTCGAGAGCGATCCGGAAGCGTTCGACAATGTCCGGATTGGCTGTGGCACTGAGAAGCCGACTGAGTGGGCGAACAACGTGGGCCAGTTCAAGAATGCGGGGATCGTTGCTATCCGCGTCGGGGTAGTCGAGCAGCCGAAGTGCCGCGCGGTGAAGGTGCTGGATCAGCCCCGGGGTATCCGGGTGTCCG
Source organism: Mycobacterium vicinigordonae (assembly GCF_013466425.1). Taxonomy (NCBI): domain Bacteria; kingdom Bacillati; phylum Actinomycetota; class Actinomycetes; order Mycobacteriales; family Mycobacteriaceae; genus Mycobacterium; species Mycobacterium vicinigordonae. Next base: position 5,201,899 of record NZ_CP059165.1, on the reverse strand, counting down.
TCGCCGTCCTGCTGTTCGGACCAGTCGTCTAGCAGGGAGAAGAAGGAAAAGTACCAGGCGATTGTCTGCAGCCCGTCCGCCGTCACGTCGGGATAAAGGCGGCCGGCATAGTCCACAAGATGTATTCCTGAGACGGCTCGCCGAACTGAATTGCCTGTGCTGCCGTGGAGGACGGTCGACATTGCCTGTTTTACTTCGGCTCCGGCCGAGTGACGTGAATGGGCGAAGGCGGACGGAAACGGGCAATGGATTTCGGGCAGCGTGAAATCCGCGGTGATGGTCACGAGCGCACCTCCGAGTTAACCAATTTGTCGGCTCGCTTGAGGTGCGCCGGTTTTCTCGCGGGTGTGGTCATCCGTGCGAGCAATGGCAACCAAGCGGAGTCCTCGTGGGCGCAATGACGCTTCCGCGGCTGTGTGGACAGGCAGGCCAGGAATCGGCTCCATCCGCCAGTTGGCGGCGATGGTAGCCAAGGCCAGTACGGCCTCGGTGATGCCGAACTGATCACCCATGCACCTGCGCGCACCGCCGCCGAAGGGGATGAAGGCGTCGCGCCGGACAGCCTTGGCCCGCTCGGGCAGCCACCGGTCGGGGTCGAAGCGCTCGGGGTCAGGGTAGAGATCAGGTCGATGGTGGATCAGGTATGGGCTGAAGATCACCGTTGCCCCGGCCGAAATACGATGGTCGCCAAGGCAGGTATCGGCGCTGACCTGGCGGGTAATGATCCACCCCGGCGGGTAGAGGCGGAGGGTCTCGGTGACGATGCGGCTGACCAACCCTAGCCGGGGCAAGTCGGCGTGAGTGGCTGAGCGGCCCGACAGGGCTGCATCGATCTCAGTGTGCAGGCGTCGTTCGATATCAGGGTGCTGGGTGAGCAAATGCAGCGCCCAGGCGATCGTAAGAGCAGTGGTCTCGGTGCCCGCAACGAAAAACGACACGACCTGGTCGACGACCTCGGCGTCGGTCAGGGCGCCGTCGCCGTTATCGACATCGCGGGCGCTCAGCATCGCCGAGAGAAGGTCGCGGTGATCGCCGCCATCGGCACGTCGGTCGGCAATTGCCGAACCGACCGCATGACGCAACCGGGTCAGGGCGCGGTTGTAGCGACGGTTGCCGCGGGTGGGCAACCGATCCAACGGCGGCGGCGTCAGCATCCGCCAATACAGGGCCTCGAAAATGGCGGCAACATCGTCGAGGGCGTCCCGCAACACGGAGGCAGGCAGACTATTGGAGAACATTGTGGTGAGCAGCGTCCGGCTGGTGATCGTCATCATCTCCGTGGGCACGTCGATGATCTGTCCGTTACGCCAGCTCCCGACCGTCGCATCCACCTGGGTGACCATGGTCTCCGCATAGCCGGGCAACCGCTGCGAGTGGAAAGCCGGTTGCAAAAGGCGGCGCTGCCGTCGGTGCTGGCTACGGCGGCAGGTGCCAATACCGTCGCCAAGCATTTCTCTGAACCTGTCGAAGAAAAAGCCGCCTTTGTCGAAAGTGCGGTCGTCGCAAAGGACTTGGTGGGTGAGCTCAGGGGTGCACACCACCACGGCGGCTGCGGGACCGATCCGGATCCGCACCAGGTCGCCTTGGGCGGGTAAGGACCGCAGGAACGACAGTGGGTCACGCAGCAACGGCACGCTGTGGCCGACCAGCGGCAATGCCGCCGGTGCGGTGGGAATTTTGTGGACAACGACTTTCGACTCCAGCGGCGAGTCGTCGCCAGATTGATGCGGCGCCAGGACACGGTTACGTCTCATCGGTCGGCCTCACTTGTCACGATCGATAACCAACTGCGCCAACGCAACGAGCTCGCTCGACTTCATTGAGTCGGGCAGCGCGGTCATGGCGGCGTGCATCCGCTCGTTTGCGTAACGCTGCGCGGCCTCCCTGCCCCCCGCGGCCTCCACCAGGTCGGCAGCACGAACAATCTCCTGCTGAGTCATCGCGTGATCGGACTTGTACAGCTTCGCCAGTTCGACGGCCGCCTCGCCGGTAGAGCTAAGGGCGACAACGATCGGTAATGTCGCCTTTCGGCGGGCCAAATCGTTGCCGACCGGCTTTCCTGTCGCAGCGGGGTTTCCCCAGAGCCCAATCAGATCGTCGACGATTTGAAACGCTAGGCCGAGCTCGTAACCAAACCGGTCTAATGCGCATACCGTGGTCGCGTCGGCGCCGGCGCTCAGCGCACCCAATGCGCACGCGCAGCCCATCAACACGGCGGTCTTGCCGGCTGCCATGCGCAGGTAGTCGGGAACCGTCACGCTCATGCACCGCTCAAAGGCGCAGTCTTCGTGTTGGCCTACACATAGGTCGAGGCAAGTCTGCTCCAGCCGCGCGATCGCGCTCAGAGCCGCAGTCTGCCCGAGTGATTCAGTCAAGATCCGTATCGCTAAGGCGTGGAGCGCGTCCCCCAGCAGGATTGCGTTATTAACCCCCCATACCCTCCACACGGTGGCTCTGCCCCGGCGCGTCGAATCACCGTCCATGACATCGTCGTGAAGCAGCGTGAAGTTGTGAATAAGCTCCACGGCTGCCGCAGCGGGCGTGGCGTCGCCGCGATATCCACAAGCCCGCGCGGCGCCAAAAACGAGGGCCGCCCGAAGCGACTTCCCCGACGTGGCTGGCGCACCTCCCTTATCGGCATCCCACCATCCGAAGTGGTAGCCGCCCATCGTCGCTAGCGGTTCGTTGAGTGATCCAATTGCGTCGCGTAAGAACGGGTCACAATCACACTGGGCACGCCGCAAGACGTCTAAGCCAGAACGAGACGACTCACTTGTGCGAGTAGCGTCAACTGACATTCGCAGCCTCCTGGTATCGCATGTGGTTGGGCGTAACCGGCCGTCGTAGCTATGAGGATGGAGAGATCGTTTGAAATGCCTGAGGTGCAACGCTTTTAGCGCTGACGCCAGAAGACTGGCGCAGTGTGACAGCGGCCGCATTGTGCCTCGCGGCTATCTGGTAGCGGCGGGGGGAATCCCGGTGGGCTGGACGCGGGTCGTGCGTACGCTGCCCGCTGTTGGTCGGGGTAGCGGAGCCGTCCGGCGGTCCGCGAATGCCGCCAAAGTCCATCGGCGAACTTCACCCGTGTTCGCGTGACCGCCATGCGGTGCTCCTTGCCCTGGTCCCGCTTCATTGCTTCGTCGCTTCATCGCGGGGACATGCACAGGGTTGCGCCTGGCGGACTAGGTGGGATCAGTCAGATGACCCAATAGTGTGGGGTGCAGCATCGATGGCCTTGAGAGCGTCATGCAATCCGGCGCGCCGGGTAACGCCTAGCTTCGGGAATAACCGGTATAAATGCGCGCCAACGGTGCGTGGCGAGAGACTCATCTGCCGGGCGATCTCCTTGTTGGTCAGCCCTTTGGCGGCCAATTCGGCGATGCGGCGTTCCTGCGCGCTGAGCGGAGCGGGCCCCCCGGTGGCCGAGTGGTGTACCGAGGTGCCTGCTGCGCGAAGTTCACTGCGTGCTCGCTGGGCCCACGGTTCTGCGCCCAGGCCAGAAAAGATTTCTTCCGCGGCGTCCAGTACCACCCGAGCGACGCTGTAGCGGCGTAACCGGCGAAGGCGCATCCCGTAGGCCAGGCGCACGCGGGCGTGCTCGAAGGGGAACGCAGCAATATCGGGGTGCCGCAATGTCTTCTCGAACAGCGCCGGAGCCAGTTCGTCCGAGGCGCACAAGGCCGCCGCAGCGCCGATCGCGATGGCCAATCGCGGTGTGGCATAGCCAAACTTGAGGCGTTCGGCTGCCTGCAGGTGCTGGCGCGCTTCAGCTAGCCGGTCCGTATGCACGGCGGCCTCGACTAAATCGAACAAGGTGCGGGGGGCGTGCAGCGAATACGGCGGGAACTCGCCTACTGCGGTGATTGCGGTGGCGTGTAGGTAGGCCGATTCGTAATCGCCTTCGGCGAGACTGCACAGGACCGCGATCTGTTGGGCGTTGCCCAGACAGAAGCCCACCCGCCGTGGCTCTGCCCATACCCGCACCTCTGCGGCGAAGGCGCGGGCACGCTCGACATTGCCCTGGTGGGCGGCGAGCAGGCCCAAATAGCTTCGGAACTGACACCCGAATAGGCCGTAGTGGTGCTCGCTGCATAAGGACACTCCGCGCTGGCCGGAGCGCAGCGCCTCCGCCCACTGGCCCGTCGCTATCTGGTAAACCATGACCAGCGCGAGCGTCGCGAGCGCGATAGTAGCCGCACCGCCGTCGATTTCGCGATCAACCATGCGAGTTAGGGCTGGACGGAAGTCCTCGATCACGTCGACGTAGTAGCCCGACAGGCCAAGCCGCATCAGATCCCAAGGATCCAGCTCCGGGAGCCGGTTTAATTGCGCGTCTAGCCGTTGCCGCACGCCATGGCCGCGGCGCGCCACATCGGCCCAGGCGTCCCGGTAGATCAGCGTCAGCTCGCCCAGCCTGCTGGCGAGCGAGTCGACCAGCGTATCGGTAATACCCCACATAACGGGATCTGCGGCGAACATGTTGGCCGCAAGCAGCAAGTTGACCATCCGGGTGAGGGAGTCGCGGTCAAGGTCATCACCCGATTGCAGTCGTTCGACGAGGTACCGATGCGTCGCGGTCACATCGCCGTAGCGGTATAACGAAATAAATGACGAGGTAAGCACCGCGGTTCTCGACGCACGCGCACCCAGATCTACATCCGCCAGGAGGCGCTCGGCCTCGTCGAGTTGCGCGGCTTGCAACGCGACAAACGCCGCGTCTGCCAACAGTTCTTCTCGGCGTCGCGACTCCTCACACAATTCGGCGGCGCGACGGTACGACCGAATTGCCTGCCGTGCACCGCCGCGCCGGATCGTGACTTCGGCCGCCTTGGCGAGGGTATCGGCCACCGCTTGATCGGGACCGACGGTGGCGTCGGCAAGATGTGCGGCACGGCGTACCAGGTCATCGGGATAAATGTCGGCGAGCAGTGCGTGTGCAGCACGGCGGTGTATCGCGCTCGAGGCTTGGATCACTGCAGCACGGACCAGGGGATGCCGGAACACCATTTCGCCGCGGCTGTCGATAATCAGGATGCCGGACTCGACGGCGGCCTCAATCCCCTCCATCACATAGCGGTTTCGCGGCGGGGCCGACATCACATCGGGTGCCGCGGGGCCGTCAAGGGCGCCGCGGAGCAGCTCGGTCTTGGTGGCCGCGTCGAGGCTTTTCAGCCTTTCGCCGAAGATTGCGACCAAGCGCTGCGTCAGCGGCAACGGTGCTTCGTGGGTCCACGCGTTCTCCAGCGCACACCGTGAGAGTTCCTCCAGGGCCAACGGATTGCCAGCGGCCTGGTCGAGCACCGCCAGGCGGGCCGTCGGCGTCAAGTCGACACCGAGCTCGTCCAGAAAGCTCGCGGAGTACTCCGCGTCGAACGGACCCAGCATCAGCTGCGGCCATCCTCCGTCGGCCAGGGCGTTTGGTACCTCGGCGCGGCACGCGGCAATTAGGCGCACCGCCGCGACATCAAGTCGTCGGCCGGCCATCGCGATCACCCGGGCGCTGACATCGTCGAACCAATGCGCGTCATCTAGAGCCACCAGCAGCGGCTTGACGTCGCCTGCCGCGGTCAAGAGGTTTAACAAAGCAAAGGTAAGCCCGCTAACGGATGGTGCCTTGTCGGATGGCACTCCCAGCACTGTCTGTAACGTGCGCTGATCCTCGATCCCAAGGTCGCCGATGAAGTCTCGCAGCGGGTAGACCAGCTGGCTGAGCCCGGCCAGCACGAAAGAGGCCTCCGCTTCGACCCCGCTGCAGCGCAATACCCGCCGACCCCGCGCCGCCGCTCGGTCCGAGAGCTCCTGCACGAGCATCGACTTGCCGACCCCGGCTTCGCCGCGCAGCAACATGCCTCCGCAGGGGCCGCCGCCATCGAGAAACGACTCCAGCGCGCCTAGTTCCTCTACCCGATCGATCAATCGGCCACCACCGGGTTGGCTGAAGGTCTATCTTCGCTGTCGTAGGAGATCATCCAATCACCATGTGCCGCAATGGAATTATCCGATCGACCGGGCGCCGCCCCGGTGTGGTGCGAGTGCTTGTTGCAGATCGTACGCAAGTAGCATAGTGCTCCTCCCGGGCTTAGGCAGGCAATCTCGAGGCGAAGCGGATTCGATGCAGTCCCTGGTCGACAAATCTGCTGGGTCTCCTACCGAGGTTCGGCGGGTCCCATCATTGATGGCGCAGACTAGCAAGTGTGCCGTCTCCTGCGCAGACACTTCCCGCGAACGGCACAGATGCTTGTCATTCCTGGCACTGGTAGGTGCCATGAATGACAGAGGCTCGGCGATGCCAACCAATTGCGCGGCAAACTCACGGACGGTAGGGCGATGCCAGCACCGTGCTGTCTGCTGTCAGGGCGGTTCAGTCAAATGACTCAATTGTGCGCGGTGCAGCATCAATGGCCTTAAAACTAAGGCATCGAAGTGTTAGCGTCGGCGCCCATGAGTCCGTCGGCTGCTGAAGCGTTAGAAGAACTTTCGCAAGCCTACTGCCTGTCGAAGATGGTTGATGCTTACACGCTTGTGCGTCCTCGTCGCTCTGACGGCGGACCGAAATGACGGTCGCCATCCCACCCGGGGTGCGGACACCACCCGTCGCCCCCGGTCGGCTGCCGGTCCTGGGGCATCTGGGGGCTCTGGCCCGCGACCCCCTGGGATACATGGCGCGGCTTCGGTCAGTAGGCGACGTCGTCGCCATTCACCTGGGCCCACGTGTCGCCTATCTGGTCACCTCGCACGATCTGGTGCGAGACATGATGACCTCGCAGTCCGAATCCTTCACTCGCGGAGCGCTTTTCGAACGCGCCGGCAAGGCTCTCGGGCAAGGGTTGCTCGTTTCGGACGGAGAACTTCACCGCCGTCAACGACGGTTGCTCCAACCGGCCTTCCACCGCCAGCAGATCGCCCGATATACGGCGGTGATGGCCGAGTCCGCGCAGACGTTGTCGCGGGCATGGCGCCCGGGTGGGTCGATCGAAGTGGCCCACGAAATTCACACGATGGCACTGGCGGTGGTGTGCCGAGGGCTCTTCCAAACCGATGTCGGCCAATCGGCGGTATCCCGGGTCGAGCAGGCGCTGATCGCTATCAACCAGGGCGTTATCTGGCAGACGTTCTACCCATTCGAGTGGCTGGCCCAGTTACCCATTCCGGTCAACCGCCGGTTTCAGCGCGCGATCGCCGATGTACGCGAGCTTGTCGCGGAGCTCGTAGCGGCGTATCGCTGCTCTGGCCAGGGTGGCCAGAGCGCGCTGGCCATGCTGCTGGAGGCCCGCGACGAGGACACCGGCCAACCGATGAGCGACTGCCAGGTGCGAGACGAGGTGCTCACCCTGCTGCTCGCGGCCACCGAGACATCCTCCACCACACTGTCTTGGCTGTTCTATGAACTGGACCGGCACCCGGAGATCGAGCGCGAGGTTGTCCGCGAACTCGACGACAAGTTGGGCGCCGAGCCCATCACTTACGACAACCTTCGCGATCTCGAGCTGCTGAAACGGGTCGTCCACGAGGCTTTGCGTCTGCATACGCCGAACTCGATCCTGACCCGCCGAACCGTCGAGGAGGTTCGCTTGGGGCAGTTCCAGATTCCGGCCGGGGTGGAGGTAGCTTTTAGCCCTACCGCGATTCACCGGGATCCAACGGTGTATGACGATCCCCTTGCATTCAAACCGGACCGCTGGGCCGCAGAGCACTCGGCGCCGGTGCCGCGGCATACTTTTATCCCCTTCGGTATTGGCAAACACAAGTGCATAGGTGACGCATTCGCCATGACGGAAATGCTGGTCACCGCCGCCACAATTTTGCGTGATTGGCATCTGTCACTAGAGCCGAAAGTGCGCGTTCGTGAACGGCCTTGGGCGATTGTCCAGCCCCAGGGCTTGCGCATGACTCCTTTCCGTCGCCAAGAAGTGTTGCCGCATGAGCAGCGCGGAGCCAATAAGAATCCTGCCCTCAGTTCCCTACGGTCCAGTCGCATCGTGGCCGGATTGCGTCTTCGAAGGTGTGATGATGAACAGCGATGACATGATTCTGATCAGTGTCGACGATCACACGGTCGAGCCGCCGAATATGTTCGAGAATCATTTGCCGGGAAAGTATTTGGACGATGCACCCCGATTGGTGCGTAGCCCGGACGGCTCGGACGTGTGGAAATTCCGTGACAGAGTGATCCCCAATGCGGCACTCAACGCTGTGGCCGGCCGCCCCAAGCACGAGTACGGCCTAGAACCGCAGAGTCTCGACGAGATCCGGCCCGGTTGCTACCAGATCGACGAACGGGTCAAAGACATGAATGCAGGTGGCGTCCTTGCCTCAATCTGCTTTCCGTCCTTTCCGGGATTTGCTGGACGGCTGTTTGCCACCGACGACCCGGAGTTCTCGCTGGCATTGGTACGGGCCTACAACGACTGGCACATCGACGATTGGTGCGGGGCATACCCGGGACGGTTCATCCCGATGGCGTTGCCGGTGATCTGGGATGCCGAGGCGTGTGCGCAGGAGGTGCGGCGGGTGTCGAAGAAGGGCGTGCACGCGTTGAGTTTCACCGAGAACCCGTCCGTGATGGGTTACCCCAGCTTTCACGATCCTTACTGGAATCCACTGTGGAAGGCGTTGTGTGACACCGACACCGTGATGAACATCCACTTCGGATCCTCCGGCAAATTGGTGATGACGGCACCCGACGCGCCGATAGACGTGATGATGACCGTGCAGCCGATGAACATCGTGCAGACGGCCGCGGATCTGTTGTGGTCCAAAGCAATTAAGGCTTACCCGGACCTAAAGATCGCGTTGGCCGAGGGCGGCACGGGGTGGATCCCGTACTTCCTGGAGCGAGCGGACCGCACGTTCGAGGTGCATTCGACGTGGACCCATCAAGACTTCGGTGGCAAGCTCCCGTCCGAGGTGTTTCGGGAGCACTTCCTTGCTTGCTTCATCAGCGATCCGGTGGGCACCGCGCTGCGTCGCAAGATCGGCATCGACAACATCGCCTGGGAGGCCGACTACCCGCACGGCGACTCGATGTGGCCGGGTGCACCAGAGCAGCTCTGGGAAGTCTTTACCGCGGAAAGCGTGCCGGAGGATGAAGTCGACAAGATGACTCACCTCAACGCGATGAACTGGTATTCGTTCGACCCGTTTGCCCGCATCCCTCGCGAGAAGGCGACGGTCGGTGCGTTGCGGCAGGCCGCCGAGGGTCATGACGTGTCCATTCGCGCGCTCAACCAGCACAACGCGGGGGAGCGAGACGATGCCAACCCTTACCGGGTGCTGTAAGAAGCGGTCGGTAGCGGTCGCACCCCGGTGCGGCCACCGGCGAGATGCCGGACGTGCGCAGTAGGCGCCCGTCAATGCAGGATGAGGGTTACGGTCTGCGCCAGTGCTGCAGCGGCAGCCGTGCTTGCCAGCCGAGCTGGCAACGCGACCAGCACAACACGGTCGTTGTCGCCCGCCTGGATTTTCTGCTTGGTAGAGACCAGCACCACCACCGCATCGGTGGCTATCAGTCGGGCGGTCGCGGGGGATTCGTTGGCCGGCGCGGCCAGCACATCGACCACGTCGCCGACCCTGACCAGGTCGACCAGTGCGCTGTCGGCCAGGCGTAGCGGCACGATCCGGGCACCGGGGCCGGCCGTCGACTCGGCCAACCGGCTGCCCAACAAGCTGACGTCGGTGAGCACCTCGCCGCGCCGCGCGGGACTGGCCAGCGTCGAGCCGAGCACCGTCTGGATGTTGGTTTGTGAACCGTCGGGAATTGTTGTTGCCAAACGCTTTTCGATGTGCACGTCGGCTGCGGTCAGAGCGACGCCGGGGCTCAAGTCGTGCGCGGCCACCAACACCTCGACGCGATCGCGCTCGGGATCGGAGCGCAGTGCCGCCACCGCGGCCAGCGCCACGAGTCCGCCCGCGGCGATCCTTCGGGCCAGCATGGTACGGGCCCAGTCCGGGCGCAGTCCCGTTGAAATGCGGCTGAGCAGAGTGGGATTGAGCGATGACGGTTCCCGCACGCCGCACACGTTAGACGCGGTGCAGCACCAGCGCAGTCAGGCCGGGATCTATTTGTGGATAAGCGCTAGCTTACGAAGCGGCGGCCGTCGACGCGGCGGCGCTGCTCGACTTCTCGCTCGATGCGGATGACTTGCTGTCGCTCGACGTGGACGTGGCACTGGACCCGGAGTCGCTCGAAGACGAGGACCCGTTGGTCGAACTCTTCTCCGCCTTGCTCGCCTCACGGCTGTCGGTGCGGTAGAACCCGCTGCCCTTGAAAACGACCCCGACCGAGTTGAACAACTTGCGCAGCCGGCCGGAGCACTGCTCACAGGTGGTCAGCGCGTCGTCGGTGAATGCCTGCACCTTGTCGAAGCGGTGGCCGCACTCGGTGCACGCGTAGCTGTACGTGGGCACAAAAACCTCCGGGGGATAAGTAAGTCTGAGTTAGCACTCTACCGTCTTAAGTGCTAGAACCGCCACGTGATCGCGATCATTCCCGCATCGGCAGCGGGATCAGCCCGAGTGCCGGAGTGAGCGCATGGGTCATTGGCACATCGTGCGGTTCGCACGGCAAGCTGTCGACGAGTTCCGTGTCGCGCACCACCGCAACCAAGCTGGCCTGGGGATCGCGGAGTGGGAGGGACAGGTCGTAGAAGCCGCGTCCTCGGCCCAGCCGCACGCCGCGCCGGTCGACCGCCAGTGCTGGCAGCAGTACCAGAGCAGCCTCGGCCAGGGCCGACGGCGGAAGCCATGGCTGGGGCGGTTCACGCAGCCCCCATCGCGCCGTCACCAGGTCGCCGGATCGGTACTCTCCCCACCACAGCCGCTGCGCGGTGTCGGTGGGCGAGGTGCGTGCCACCGGCAGCAGCACCTTCCCGGCACGGCTCAGCAACGCGTCAAGCATGCCGGTCGAGCCCGGCTCCGACCCCACTGGCACATACGCGCACACGGTGATCCCGCTGGTCACCACCTGCTCGACATGATAGGTAAGCATCGCGGCCTCGGCGGCGCGGACGTCGTCGGCAACACCGCGACGTCCGGCCGCCAGCCGTTCCCGCCATGCGGCCTTGCTGGCTGCGCCACCGTCGTCCGCCATGCCGTCAACCATGACAGCTACGGTCTTCCCGCCGCCACATCCGTCCAGCGGGTTATGGTGTGAATCGATGTCTCCACGCTCGCAAAACCCGATCCCGCTCACGGCGATCGTCCCCGCTGCCGGGCTGGGAACGCGGTTTCTTCCCGCGACCAAGACGGTGCCCAAGGAGCTGCTTCCTGTCGTCGACACTCCGGGCATCGAGCTGGTAGCCGCGGAGGCGGCCGAAGCCGGCGCGGAACGGCTGGTGATCATCACCTCCGAAGGCAAAGACGGCGTGGTCGCCCACTTTGTTGAGGACCTGGTGCTGGAGGGCACCCTCGAAGCGCGCGGCAAGAAAGCCATGCTGGCCAAGGTCCGTCGAGCGCCCGCGCTGATCAAGGTTGAGTCGGTGGTACAGGCCGAGCCGCTCGGGTTGGGCCACGCCATCGGCTGCGTGGAGCCGACGCTGGCAGCCGACGAGGACGCGGTGATGGTGCTGCTGCCCGACGACCTGGTGCTCCCAACCGGGGTGTTGGAGACCATGTCGCAGGTGCGGGCGCAATACGGCGGCACCGTGCTGTGCGCCATCGAGGTCGAGCCCGACGAGATCAGCGCTTACGGCGTTTTCGACGTCGAGCCTGTTTCGGACAGCTCGAATCCTGATGTCCTCCAGGTCAAGGGCATGGTGGAGAAGCCCAAGACCGACGACGCGCCATCCCTGCTCGCGGCGGCCGGCCGCTACGTGCTCGACCGGGCGATTTTCGATGCGCTGCGCCGCATCGACCGGGGTGCCGGCGGCGAAGTCCAGCTGACTGATGCGATCGCCTTGCTGATTTCCGAGGGGCACCCGGTCCACGTCGTCGTGCACCGCGGATCCCGACACGACTTGGGAAATCCCGGCGGGTACCTCAAGGCTGCGGTTGACTTTGCCTTGGATCGTGACGACTACGGCCCAGAACTTCGGCGGTGGTTGGTAGCGCGATTGGGCCTGACCGAACAGTAGTCGCAGGCCGGCAGCAGGAAGGCGCACTGTGCGTTCTGTGGAGGAGCAGCAGGCACGGATCTCGGCAGCCGCGGTGGCTCCGAGGCCGATCAAGGTTGCCATCGCCGAGGCACAGGGACTGTTGTGTGCCGAAGAGGTGGTGACCGAACGCCCGTTGCCCGGTTTCGATCAGGCCGCCATCGACGGCTACGCGGTGCGCAGCGTCGACGTGCTCGGAGTCGGTGATTCAGGTCCGGTCGAAGTGGCGTTCGGTGGTGACGGCGGCGAGATTGCCGCCGAGGGTCGTGAGGTCGTGACCCTGCCGGTGATGGGAACCATCGAAGCCGGCGCGCGCACCCCAAGCAGGCTGCAGCCACGCCAGGCGGCCCGCGTGCAGACCGGTGCCCCGCTGCCGACACTCGCCGATGCCGTCCTGCCGTTGCGTTGGACCGACGGTGGCATGAACCGAGTCCGGATCCTGCGCGGCGCGCCGTCGGGCGCCTACGTCCGCCGGGCCGGCGACGACGTGCAGCCCGGCGATGTGGCGGTGCGGTCGGGCACGATTATCGGTGCCGCCCAGGTGGGGCTGCTGGCTGCGGTCGGCCGGGAGCGGGTACTGGTCCATCCACGACCGCGGGTGTCGGTGATGGCCGTCGGGGGTGAACTCGTCGACATCTCCCGGAACCCGGGCAATGGGCAGGTCTACGACGTCAACTCCTACGCCCTGGCCGCCGCCGCCCGCGATGCCGGTGCCGAGGTGAACCGCGTCGGCATCGTCAGCAACGACCCGAAGGAACTCGGTCAGGTGGTCGAGGGCCAGCTCAACCGGGCCGAGGTCCTGGTGATCGCGGGGGGAGTGGGCGGCGCCGCGGCCGAAGGGGTGCGTTCGGTGCTGTCCGAACTTGGCGACATGGAGGTGGTCCGGGTCGCGATGCATCCGGGCTCGGTCCAGGGATTCGGACAACTCGGGCGCGACGGTGTGCCCACCTTTCTGTTGCCGGCCAATCCGGTCAGCGCGCTGGTGGTGTTCGAGGTTATGGTGCGTCCGCTGATCCGTCTTTCGCTGGGGCGACGCCACCCCATGCGCCGGGTGGTGCAGGCGCGCACGCTGTCGCCGATCACCTCAGTGGCGGGACGCAAGGGGTATCTGCGCGGCCAGCTGATGCGTGATCAGGAGAGCGGCGAGTATTTGGTACAGGCGCTGGGTGGCGCGCCCGGGGCGTCGTCGCATCTGCTGGCCACTCTTGCCGAGGCCAACTGCCTGGTGGTGGTTCCCAGCGGGGCCGAGCAGATCCGGACCGGGGAGATCGTCGACGTTGCCTTCCTGGCTCAGCACGGCTGAGCGCGACCGCGCGTGAATCTGCTGCGTTCCAGCGCCCGGCATCCGGGCTGGCCGATGACCGTGGGCCCGCTGCGGGTTGCCGCTGGGGTGATCCGGCTGCGGGCGGTGCGGATGCGTGACGGCGCGCAGTGGAGCCGGATTCGGTCGGCCGACCGCGCGCATCTCGAACCGTGGGAACCCAGCACCGACGGCGACTGGGCGGTCCGGCATTCTGCCGCGGCGTGGCCGGCGGTGTGTTCGAGTCTGCGTGCCGAGGCGCGCAAGGGCCGGATGCTGCCGTACGCGATCGAGCTGGATGGGCAGTTCTGCGGGCAGCTAACCATCGGCAATGTCACGCACGGGGCGCTGCGGTCGGCGTGGATTGGCTATTGGGTGTCCAGCGACTGCACCGGCGGCGGGGTGGCGACGGGGGCGGTGGCCCTGGGCTTGGACCATTGCTTCGGCCCGGTGGGGCTGCACCGGGTGGAGGCCACGGTGCGGCCGGAGAACGCGGCCAGCCGCGCGGTACTGGCGAAGGTCGGGTTCCGGGAAGAGGGGCTGTTGCGGCGGTATCTCGAGGTGGACCGGGCCTGGCGCGACCATCTGTTGGTGGGGCTGACGGTCGAAGAGGTCTACGGGTCGGTGGCGTCGACGCTGGTTCGGGCTGGTCGCGCCAGCTGGGCGTAGACGACGTACACGCTTGAGAAAACCGAAATAAAAGTGTGGCTCGCGTGACATATGTGGCGTGTGATGCTTGAAAGGGGCGAATTACAGGTGTGTAATTGCCCTGGTCACAGAGACCCGGCCGCGCAGGCCAACGAGGTGCCTCGCGGATAGCGGAACCGAAGAGAGCAGGTCATCATGCCAAGCATCCCGCAATCGTTGTTGTGGATCTCGCTTGTGGTGCTCTGGTTGTTCGTGTTGGTGCCGATGCTGATCAGCAAACGCGACGCGGTACGGCGCACCAGCGATGTGGCCTTGGCGACCAGAGTCCTCAATGGTGGCGCCGGCTCTCGCCTGCTCAAACGGACCGGACCCGCGGCCGGTCACCGCAGTGATCCCGACTGGCAGCCCGAAGAGGAGTGGGACACCGACCGCATCGACGGGACCTACGCCGATGCCGACAAGGACCACGACGCCGACACCGACGTGATGGTCGGCAAACGATCTGTGGTCACGGCTCTGACCAAGACTGACAAGGCCGAGATGGACACCGCGGACGACTACCTCGACGTCGACGTCGTCGACGAGGACGCTCCCGCGCTGCCGGCGGGCGCCAGCGTTGCCCCCGACGGTGTCGCACCGCTCGCGCTCAAAGTCGACGCGAGCCAAGACGACGACGAACCAGCCGCTGAGCACACCGCTGAGGCCGAAGAGGCTGACGAGTCCGACGAGGATCTCGCCGAGGACGAATACGAATATGTCGACGACTCTTCGGGTTTGGAGCCGGAGGAGGACGACGAGGAGGAGGCCCCGCTGACCTACGCGTCGGGGGCGTCGCGGCGGCGCCGCTACGACAACACGACGGCCGCGGCGGTCAGTGCCCGCAAGTACGCGTTCCGCAAACGGGTGTTGGTAGTGATGGCGCTGGTCCTGATCGGTTCGGCCATCGCAGCGTTCGAGGTGACGTCGCTCGCCTGGTGGGTGTGCGGGACTGCCACCACGATCACCATGTTCTACCTGGCCTACCTGCGCCGGCAGACCAAGATCGAGGAGCAGGTACGTCGGCGCCGGATGCGGCGGATGGCCCGCGCACGCATGGGTGTGGAGAACACCGAGGATCGCGACTACGACGTGGTGCCCTCGCGGCTGCGGCGCCCGGGTGCGGTGGTCCTCGAGATCGACGACGAGGACCCGATCTTCGAGCACCTCGACTATGCGGTGGCCTCGCGCAACTACGGTTGGCCGCGCGACCTTCCCCGCGCCGTCGGCCAGTAGCCCGCGGTTCGGACCTTTGCGAGACTGGCTGGTAGCCTGCTAGCGGTCAGGGGCTATGGCGCAGTTGGTAGCGCGACTCGTTCGCATCGAGTAGGTCAGGGGTTCGATTCCCCTTAGCTCCACAGAGTTTGAGCACGTCAGGACTAGCGGACCCGCTCGGAGGGCACTTTCAGCAGCGCGATATCTCAAGCAGATTCGGTCCGTCCGTTGGTAGACAGCGGTGGAGCGCACTGCCAGTGTGGCGTTGGTGGGGGACTCTTTCGGGAGGGACCGGCGACATGCGTAATGAGAACGCAGTGGTCTGCGGCGCGAGTATCGCTGGCCTGTTTGCGGCGCGGGTGCTGTCGGATTTCTACGACGCAGTCACTGTGGTCGAGCGTGACAAGTTGCCGGAAGGCCCATCCCAGCGGCGAGGGGTTTCGCAAGGGCGACATCTGCATCAGATGCTCAGCAGAGGTGTGCCGTACATCGTCGACTTGTTTCCGGGTCTCTTGGAGGAACTCGAAGCGGCAGGTGCCATCGTCCTGGACAGCCCCGACGACCCGGCCCTGTTCCATCTGGGCGTCGGTGACATCGTCTTTTGCCGTTCGGGGCGGTTCACACGATCCGAGGGCACAGTCGTGTTCTTGGCCAGCCGCCCACTGCTGGAAGGGATAATTCGACGGCGGGTGCGGTCGATTACCAACGTCACGTTCATGGATGGCCACGACGTGGCGGAGATGGTGATCGGCCCCGCTGGTCGGGTCACGGGTGCGCGCGTGGTCGAGCGCGCAACCGGCCAGGAACTCGTGCTGACGACTGACCTGGTGATCGACACGACCGGTCGCTCTGCCCGCACCCCCGCGTTCTTGGAGGCTAATGGTTATCAGCGGCCTCCTGAACGCAGGTACACGATCGATCTGAGCTACTCCAGCCAATTCTTCCGCTTGGCACCTGGGACGCTTGCCGAGCGAGCCGTGTTGGAAATTCCCACACTCGACAGGCCGGAGGGTTTTGGGTTGTTGCCCTACGAAAACGGGACCGTCATCGCCACGGTGATCGGGTTTGCTGGCAGGAAGACACCCAAAGACCTGCCAGG
This sequence comes from Mycobacterium vicinigordonae, assembly GCF_013466425.1. Classification (NCBI taxonomy): domain Bacteria; kingdom Bacillati; phylum Actinomycetota; class Actinomycetes; order Mycobacteriales; family Mycobacteriaceae; genus Mycobacterium; species Mycobacterium vicinigordonae. Next base: position 5,185,512 of record NZ_CP059165.1, on the reverse strand, counting down.
CTTACTTGACTCAATTTCCGCGTCGGTGCCGAACCACGTCGCTGCGGCATTACGCACTGGGGAACCGATTGGCGAGGTATCCACTCAGCGGTATCCCGCTAGCGTTTGGCGGTGTTATCACAAGCTCACTCGGTTTCCACCGGGATTACTCGTCATGGGCGACGCCGTATGCAGCCTCAATCCCGTGTACGGCCAAGGGATGACCTCAGCGGCGTTACAAGCTTCGGCGCTCCAAACGTGCATATCCGATGGCAGCGACCAGTTAAGCCTTCGATTCTTTCGCGCCTGCGCCGAGACGTTGTCACCGATGTGGCGGGCGAATCGGTTCTTCGACTTCACCATTGTCCCGTCTGATGGTTGGCAGTCGAAGCCGAAGAAGTTCATTAGTCTCGCAATGGGCAAGCTTTACGTGGCGGCGGCGACCGACGTAGTAATCACCGAGGCGCTATTCAGACAGATGCAACTCCTCGAGCATCCCAAGGAATTTCTTCGGCCGTCCCTGTTGCGCCGGATAGTGGCTGGCAACCGACTGACGGCAACCAACGAGTGACGTTGTGGCGCAACTCAATCCATGTGGAGAGGTCCGGTTCGTCATGAACAGTCCGATGCCGACGCGACGCAATTCGTCGAACATGATGCGGCCGGCCATTTCGCCGCGCGCCGGGCTCCGTGCCGCACGTCGGAGGTGCCAACGAAGCACGCCGTGCGCAACACGGCGCCCGCAGCTAGAATGAACATTCGGTTCAGAAGGACGCCGAAACGGTGTCCCCTGCTCCGAAGGTCATTGTGGAATCCACGGTCCTGCTTGACACACGCGATCTCGACGAGGCCGAGATCGCGCTTAGTGCCAACTACTCCAAAATTCGCATCAACGCGACTACCGACAGTGCGCCCACCTCGATCCGGATCGAGCGGAGCTTGTTCGGTTCCATCGGCATCGATGCCATCGACTACGGATGCGGCTTCAGCTACGAGATGGACCCGCCGGAATCGATTGTCATCAGCGGTGTGGTCTCCGGCGCGCTTCAAGCCAGCCATCAGCGGCAGGCGACTTTCTGCTGGCCCGGCGAGGTCTACGTGTTCGGCGCGCAAGACGGCAAAGGTTATAGGGGCCAAGTTCGTGCTGGTCACTACCGCAACCTGGTCGTCGAGCGGTCCATCCTTGACAGAGTCGCCGTGCCGTGGGGCGAACCCGTCCAGCTGACCGGTTCGACTCCGGTGTCGGCGGCGGCAAACCGGTACCTCTTCGACTGCATCGAATACCTGCGGCGCGCCGCGGCGGGCGACGCAGACCAGAACCCGTTGATCCGCGGCGGTGTGGAGCAATATCTGGCAGCGCTGTTGTTGGGGTCCTTCCCCAGCACCGCATCTCCGGAACCAGCCAGTGCGGAGTTGCGTGGCGGCACACCGCAACTGCTGCGCCGCGCGATGGGGTTCATCGAAGAGAACGCCCGCGCTGACATCTCGCTCGCGGATATTGCCGCGACGGTGCACGTCACGCCACGGACGCTGCAGTACGCGTTTCGCAAGCACCGCGATTGCACCCCGACCGAATACCTACGGCTGGTGCGGCTACACCACGCCCACCGCGACCTGCTGACCGCCAACGGCACCGTGGCCACCGTGGGCGAGATCGCCCACCGCTGGGGATTCGCGCATTTGGGGCGCTTCGCCGGTTACTACAGCGACGAGTTCGGCCAAAGCCCGCAGGTCACGCTGCGCATTGGCCGAGTGCCGCTAACTGGTTGAAAAGATCTCGGGCGCAATAGGTTTGGTTGCGTACGTGCGTGTGCCCGACGCCACCGTTAGCACTAACGGCTGATCGGTGGGGCCCCCAGTGTCGGCGCTGAAGTGTTGTGCATGCTGCAACTCGGTGAAGAACACCGCGCTGCCGTCGGGCGGAATGTCGTGCGGCACGTCGGCACCGGCGATCGGCTTCCCGATCGGAATCAACGAGGTGCCGTCCGGACCGCAACGTATCGCCCACCCGTCGACGTGAAACGGCACCCGGCCGGCGTTGACCACCTTCACCCCGATGACCAGATCCTCGAGTTGCTCGGCGACATTGCTGAGGCACTCGCGGACGTCGGCGCTGGCGTCGTTGGTCACCAAACCGTCGGGCGTCAGCCGGCCGATGACGGCCGTGAGTCTGGGACGCGGCCGCTGCCGCAGGTAGGTGCCGATCTGCCAGCCCAGGGACGCCACGGCGAGCACGGTGGCAACCACGCCGAGCACCAAGCCGGCGACACTCATCTAACACTCCAACCGTCGACCATGAATCAAACGCTACTGGTCCCGCCGGCCCTCAGTCACCGCCCCGGACGGCGATCCGCCCTACAGCCTGATGAACGTCCAAAATTCAGCTGAACATTCGCTGAGATCGCGTTTCTGTGTCGAATTGTGTCCGGCAACGTCTCTAAAGTCGACGGAATGAGCACCCAGTACTACCTGCAGAAGATTCCCGTTGAAGCCGTCGAGCCGGGATACTCACTCGCAATCCCCGATGCCGCCCGCACCGGCGGCAAGTTCCGTCTTTTTCAGGTGGACAGTATTCAGGTGTCGCAGCGCGACGGACAGCCGCCGATGGTCACCCTGACGTCGGACGGCGCGGCGACGTTGGACTACGAAGCGGGCACGCCCGTAGTTCGGTTGTTCGGCATCTGCGCGGCCGCCGCCTCTTAAGGTCTCGGGACCTCAGCTCGGCTTGGTGGCGGTCACGAACTGCAACACGCGTTGGGTCTGCTGCTCCACGCCGACCAGACCAGCCGAGATGAACAGGTCCACAAAAGCGTCACTGTCGAACATGGTGAGCCCGATGAGGCGCGCGCCGGCGCTCAGCGCGAAGCTGAGCGGTTGCGGCTGACCGGAATAGCTGGTCAGGATGGCGATGCGCCCACCGGGGGCCAGCACCCGCACCATTTCCTGCGCTACCTGGAACGGATCGGGAATCAGGTACAGAGCGCCGAAACAGCACACCGCGTCGAAAGTTTCATCGTCGAACGGCAATTCGCGGGCGTCACCGCGCACGTAGCAGGTCCGCGGTCCGTTGTTATCTTCAACCGCGCGGGTCAGCATCGGCTCGGAGATGTCGAATCCGACCGCGAGGCTTCCCGTGGTTAGTTGCTCGGCCAGCGGCGCGGTGAAATTTCCTGGCCCACATGCGACATCGAGCAGCCTGGTGGCACCGCGCAACCGCAGGGCTGTCGCCGCGCGCCGCTGTTCGGCGCCGGTGGTGACACCGCTGGCCAGGTAGAACGACATCGGGCGCCACAACTGTTCATAGACGGTGGCGACGAACGGGCTGTTCATCGCGAGCTGGGCAAACGTGGGCACGGGGGAGGCGGTCGATTCGCCGAGCACATCGAGGAAGCCGTGCCGCAGCACAGCGGGCTGGGTGAGCAGACTGCGCGTCAACTCCACTCGATCCTGGTTATCGATCATTGTTTGGCGGCTCCTCCCTGCCCTCAGGTTAGTGGGCGTCCTTGCCGGAGCGGCGCCCCACGTCCTAGCCTGGGGCCCAGCAGACCGCGGAGGGATGGCCGAATTGACCGGCATGGGGGTCGAAGAACTCGCGCGGATGGACATTTTCCGGGACTGCCCGACGCAGGATTTGCTGCCGCTGGCGTCCCGACTAGCCCCCCTGTCTGCCCCGGCTGGCCAAGTGCTGATGCGGCAGGGCGAGCAGGCGGTGTCATTCCTGCTCATCGCGTCGGGAAGTGCCGAGGTGATGCACGTCGGCGCCGACAACACGGTGATCATCGAACAGGCGGTGCCTGGCATGATCGTCGGCGAAATTGCTTTGCTGCGCGATATCCCGCGAACGGCCACGATCGCCACCATCGAACCGCTCACCGGCTGGGTCGGCGACCGGGGCGCCTTGAACGAGATGGTGCACATTCCCGGCATCATGGACCGGCTGGTGCGTACGGTTCGACAGCGACTGGCCGCCTTCATCACACCGATTCCGGTGCGGCTGCGCGACGGATCCGAGCTGATGCTGCGTCCGGTTCTGCCCGGCGACAGCGAACGAACCGTGCACGGGCACGTCCACTTCTCCAGCGAAACCATCTACCGACGGTTCATGTCGGCGCGCGCGCCCAGCCTGGCGATGATGCACTATCTGGCAGAAGTCGACTACGTCGACCACTTCGTCTGGGTGATGGTCGACGGCAGCGACCCGGTAGCAGACGCGCGATTCGTACGCGACCAGGAAGACCCGACGGTCGCCGAGATCGCCTTCACCGTCGCCGACGCCTATCAGGGACGTGGCATCGGAACGTTTCTGATCGACGCACTCTCGGTGGCCGCCCGCGTCGACGGCGTCGAAAGATTCTCCGCGCGAATGCTTTCCGACAACCTACCGATGCGCACCATCATGGACCGCGCCGGCGCCGTGTGGCAGCGCGAGGACGTGGGGGTGATCGCCACCATCATCGACGTGCCCAGCGAACTGAAGATCGACGATTCGATGGCCGAACAGATTAAGCAGGTCGCTCGCCAGGTCATCGACGTCCTCAGCTGAGCTCCCCGACCAAACCCGCCCGCCGTGATATCAACGATCATGCGGCGCGTATGCATCGGCCTTGCGGTGGCCCTGCTGACCGCCTGCGCCCAGCAGCAGCCCACGACGGCACCCGCCTCGTTGTCGGCACCCACGTCAAGTCGCCCGCCCGGCGCGGTCGTCAACCCGGGCAATATCAGGCGGGTCGCCCGCGAACTGCCCGCGGGCTATGAGGTGAGCAACACCGCCCGCGCCGCGTCGCCGAAGGCCCTCTGGGGATTGGGCGGCGATACCGCGGCGAACCCGCCGCCGTGTCTGGCCCTGGCAGATCCGGGTAACGGTCACCAGCCGAACGCGCAGGGCGTGTCCGCGTCCGGACCGGGCGGCATCGTCGACTCGGTGGTCGTGACGATGTCCGGGGGCCTGGCGAAGCTGGACCGCAACGTGCAGACGGCCTGCGCGCACTGGGATCTGTCCGCCGGGCGCACGCTGGTGAGCGTTGGTCTGGTCGACGCCCCGCACATCGATGGTGCGGACACGTGCGCAATGGTGGCCGACATCCGCGCCGCAGTCGAATCGGGCAGCGAAATCGATTCGCGAGCATACACATTCGTTGCGTATCTAGGCGCCTACTACGTATTCACCTCGCTGACCACCGACCCGGGCTCCATGCTGCCGCCGCTGCCGCCGCAATATGCCGCGGATCTACTGGTCAAAACGGTATCGACGTTACGCGGCTGAGCATTCTGGGTTCGGTAGATTGGCGACGATGGTCAGGGTGTCGCTCGCAGTCGGATCGGTGTGTGTGCTCGTGGGCTGCTCCGGCGGCACGCACGCCTCCCAGCCCGCCAAGGTCGACATCGCCAAGATCAGCGAGGTGAAATCCAGTTTCGGTCCGGAATTCAAGGTCACCAATGTCACCCCACGCGCCATCGACCCGCAGTTCTTCGCCGCCCGCAAACTCCCGGAAGGCCTGAGCTTCGACCCGGCGGGCTGCGCCAAGACGGCGGTCGGGCCGGACATGCCGCCCGGTCTGGAGGGCAACATGGCCGCAATTTCGGCCGAGGGCAACGGCAACCGATTCGTGGCGATTGCGGTGGAGACCTCCCAGGCGCTGCCGGTCAACGATCCGGGAAAAGACTGCACCAAGGTGGGCTTCGCCGGTGCGCAGGTCCGCGGCGGTATTGAAGTGGTAGAGGCGCCGCACATCGACGGTGTGCACACCCAGGGCATCCACCGCGTGCTGCAGGCACTGGTGGACGGCGCGGCGCACACCGGCGAGCTGTACGACTACTCCGCGCAGTTCGGCGACTACCAGGTGATCGTGATCGCCAACCCGCTGGTGATACCCGGCCAACCGGTCGCCAAGGTCGACACGCAGCGCGCTCGCGACCTGCTGGTCAAGGCGGTGGCTGCGGTCCGCAGCTAGTCGCGCGGCGGGCCAACCTAGCGCACGTCGCGCGGCCGGAATTGGATGCTGACCCGCGGTCCTGCGGCCGCCGACGTCTTGGGAACCGAATGCTCCCAAGTGCGTTGGCAGGAACCGCCCATCACCAGCAGATCACCGTGGGCCAGCGGCAACCGCAACGAGTGGCCACCACCGCGCCGCCGCATGGCGAAGGTGCGGGTGGCGCCCAGGCTGACGATCGCGACCATGGTGTCCTGTGAGCTGCTGCGACCAATGGTGTCCCCGTGCCAGGCCACACTGTCGGAGCCGTCTCGGTAGCAGCACAATCCGACGGTGGTGAATGGTTCGCCCAACTCACCGGCGTAGATGTCGTTGAGTCGCCGACGGATTCGCGCCAGCTGCGGATGTGGGGGATCTTCGATGCTGAGGTCGTGGAAACTCACCAGTCGCGGCACGTTTACCACCCGGTCGTACATCTGGCGGCGTTCGGCGCGCCAGGGAACGATCCGCAGCAGTTCGCCGAGCAGGTCGTCGCAGTCTCGCAGCCAGTTCGCTCGGACGTCGAGGAAGGCGCCGTCGCCGAGATACCGACGTTCGTTGTGCTCGAATAGCGAGCCCTGAACCGCGATCGCCACGCGGCGAGTCTATCGCACATCAGTTCGATAGCTTGGTGCGTGACGCGCCAGAGGCCCCAGCCGCCGCTACGGTTTGTGGCGTGGGTGTCGAGCTAGGGATTAATTCCGAGGTGGGCGAGCTACAGGTCGCGATCCTGCATCGCCCCGGCGACGAACTGCGCCGGCTCAACCCGCGCAACAACGACCAGCTGCTGTTCGACGCGCTGCCGTGGGTGTCACGCGCCCAGGACGAGCATGACGAGTTCGCCGCGCTGCTGCGGTCTCGCGGGGTGGAGGTGCTGCTGCTCTCCGAGTTGCTGACCGAGGCGCTGCAGCACAGCGGGGCGGCCCGGATGCAGGGGGTGGCCGCGGCCGTCGACGCGCGGCGGCTGGGAATGCCGCTGGCACAATCGGTTTCAGCCCATCTGCGCGGACTGGAACCGGCGCCGCTGGCGCGGGTGCTAACCGCCGGTATGACATTCGAGGAGCTGCCGGCAACGGCCCGCACCGACGTGTCACTGGTGTTGCGGATGCACCACGAGTCGGACTTCGTGATCGACCCACTGCCCAACCTGGTATTCACCCGCGACTCATCGATCTGGATAGGTCCGCGGGTGGTGATCCCGTCGCTGGCGCTGCGCGCGCGGGTGCGCGAGGCTTCGCTGACCGACATTGTCTACGCCCACCACCCGCGGTTCACCGGTGTGCGGCGAGCCTACGAATCGCGCACCGCGCCCGTCGAGGGCGGCGACGTGCTGTTGCTCGCCCCGGGTGTGATCGCCGTCGGGGTGGGGGAGCGGACCACCCCGGCCGGTGCGGAGGCATTGGCGCGCAGTCTTTTCGACGACGATCTGGCGCACACCGTGCTGGCGGTGCCGATCGCCCAGCAGCGCGCACAGATGCATCTGGACACGGTGTGCACGATGGTCGACGTCGACGCGATGGTGATGTACGCCAACGTCGTCGAGACGCTGTCGGCGTTCACCATCGCGCGCACCCCCGGCGGCGTGACGATCAGCGACGAGGCCCCGTTCGTGGCGGCGGCCGCCGCGGCGATGGGCCTGGACAAGCTGCGGGTGATCGACACCGGCCGCGATCCCGTCGTCGCCGCGCGTGAGCAGTGGGACGACGGCAACAACACTCTGGCGTTGGCGCCCGGCGTAGTGGTCGCTTACGAGCGCAACGTGCAGACCAACGCCCGGCTACAGGATGCCGGCATCGAAGTGCTTACCATCGCCGGCTCTGAATTGGGCACCGGGCGCGGCGGTCCGCGCTGCATGACCTGCCCCGCGAGCCGCGATCTGTTGTGAAACCAGGGCCCGGCGCAGCGCCGGAAGTCGCGCTGGCCTGACGCTTGACGCGCGGAGGGTGGTCGGCTATCGCCAGCTGGGCAGCCAGATCTCCATGTCCCAGGTCTGCTGGGAGATCGGCAGTCCGGTCAGCACCGGAAACAGCCAGGCGAAATTCGTCACCACCAGCGCCACATAACAACTGACCAGAATCAAGCCGAGCGTGCGGCGCTCCTTGTTTTGGCGCGGCTGGTGCAGGATGTCGCCGAGGATCAACGCGATCGCCATCACCAGGAACGGGCCCATGGTCGCCGCGTAGAAGAAGTACATCTGTCGATCGATGTCGGCGAACCACGGCAGCCAGCCCGCGCAGTAGCCCACCCACACCACCGCGTAGCGCCAGTCGCGTCGCACGAACATCCGCCACGACGTGTAGAGCAGCACCGGCACCGCGAGCCACCACATCGCCGGGGTTCCCACCAACATCACGGCCTTGACGCACGATTGCGCGCCGCAGCCGGGAACGTTGTTCTGGTCGATGGCGTACAGCACGGGCCGCAGCGACATCGGCCAGCTCCACGGCTTGGACTCCCAGGGGTGGTAGTTGCCTGCGGCATTGGTCAGCGTGGCGTGGAAGTGGAACGCCTTGGTGGTGTACCACCACAGCGAGCGGATCGCGTCGGGCAGCGGGACGACGCTGTCCGGGCCGATCGTCTGGCCGACCTGGTGCCGGTCGATCGCGGTCTCGGAAGCGAACCACCCCGCGTAGCTGGCCAGGTAGACGGCGAACGGGATGACCAGCAGCGCGTAGGTGGTGGGCAAGACGTCGCGGCGCAGTGTGCCCAGCCAGGGCCGCGGTACTTGGTATTGGCGGCGGGCCGCCGCGTCGAAGGCCAGCGACATGAGACCGAAGAAGGCCATGAAGTACAGTCCCGACCACTTCGTCCCGAAGGCCAGCCCCAGCAGCACCCCGGCACCGAACCGCCACCAGCGCACCCCCAGCCGGGGACCCCACACCGTCGCGGCGCAGCGTCCTTCGGTGAACGCGACATGCATGCGTTGTCGGACCTGGTCGCGGTCGACGATCAACGCCCCGAACGCGGCGACCACGAAGAACGTCAGGAATCCGTCTAGCAGCGCGGTCCGTGCGGTGACGAAGCTGACACCGTCGCAGATCACCAGAATCCCGGCGATCGCGCCAACCAGCGTGGAGCGGCTGATACGCCGGACGATGCGGGTCACCAGCGCGACCAGCAGTACACCCAGCAAAGCGCCGGTGAACCGCCAGCCGACTCCGCTGTAGCCGAACACTGCCTCGCCGATCGCGATCATCTGTTTGCCGACCGGCGGGTGCACCACCAACCCGAAGCCCGGATTATCTTCCACCCCATGGTTTCCGAGCATCTGCCAGGCCTGCGGCGCGTAATGCTTCTCGTCAAAGATCGGGGTGCCGGCGTCGGTCGGCGAGCCCAGGTTCAGGAACCGGGTCAGCGCGGCGAGCAAAGTGATGACCGCTGTGGTGACCCAGCCCCGCATCCGGTCGGTGGGGCCGAAGTCGGCGGCGGGCAGCAGTGGCGCCGGGCTCACAGTGGCGGCTGGGCGGGTCGACGCGCGGTGAAAAGTCCCGTCCTCGGCGGGGTCCTCGTTGCAGACAGAGGTTTCTCGGGGCGGGGCAGTCATCGGTGTCGATCGTAGGCTGTCGGTCGTGACTACCGGCCGCCTGTTGCTCGCCGCGACCCCGCTGGGCCAGCCAACGGATGCATCGCCCCGCCTGATCGAAGCGCTGGCAGACGCAGACGTGGTCGCCGCCGAGGACACCCGGCGGGTGCGCAACCTCGCCAAGGCACTCGACGTGACGATCGGCGGCCGCGTGCTCAGCTTGTTCGACCGGGTGGAGGCTACCCGGGTCGCCGCCCTGCTCGAGGCGATCGGCTCTGGGGCAACGGTGTTGGTGGTCAGCGACGCCGGCATGCCGATCATCAGCGACCCGGGCTACCGGCTGACGACGGCGTGCATCGAGGCCGGGTTGCCGGTGCACTGCCTGCCCGGTCCGTCGGCGGTAACGACCGCGCTGGTGGTTTCCGGGCTACCGGCGGAGAAGTTCTGCTTCGAAGGTTTCGCCCCACGCAAGGGCGCGGCCCGCCGGTCCTGGCTAGCTTCGTTGGCCGAGGAGCGCCGCACCTGCGTGTTCTTCGAATCCCCCCGACGTCTGGCCGCCTGCTTGCGCGACGCGGTCGACCAGCTCGGCGGGGCTCGTCAGGCCGCGATCTGCCGGGAGCTGACCAAGGTGCACGAGGAAGTGGTGCGCGGACCACTCGACGAGCTGGCCGACTGGGCGGCTGAAGGTGTGCTTGGCGAGATCACCGTCGTGCTGTCCGGTGCCACCCCGCGTGCGGACCTATCCACGTTGGTGACCGACCTGGTTGCGGAGGTGGAGAACCTCGTCGAAGGCGGCATCCGCGTCAAAGACGCGTGCAGTCATGTAGCGGCGGGTTACCCGGAGGTGCGCTCGCGCCAACTCTATGAGGCGGTGCTGAAGTCGCGGCGTGATTCGTCGGGCGACGAATAATCCCGTCGGGTCAGATGCACGGCCCCATCGGCACGCACAGCGGGGGGTGCGGCGGCGGACCGGGCAGGGCAGGCAGCGGCGGCAACGCCGGGGGTGCCGGCAACCCGGGCAGCCCAGGCAATCCGGGCAAGCCGGTCGGCACGCCGGCGGCGGCCAGCATCGCCGGCAGTGCGGCGGCCAACGCGGCCGGGTCCACGCCGTGCAGCGCCGGGCCGCCGGCCAACAGGGCCGGCAGCGCGGCAGCCAGCAGAGCGGGGTCGACGCCGGGCAGGGCGCCGCCGGCCAGGGCGGGCAGCGCCTGGGCCAACATCGCCGGATTCACCGCTGGCAGGGCGCTGGCTAGGGCGGGCAGTGCGGCGGCCAGCATGGTCGGGTCCACGCCGGGGATCGCCGGTAGACCCGGGATTCCTGCGGTCAACGCCGGCAGCGCGGCCGACAACACGGCTGGGTTCACTCCGGACAGGGCGGGAAGTCCGGGAATGCCTCCGGCGGAAGCCAGGGCAAGCAAGTCGGTCGGCGAAACGCCCGGCAGCCCCGGAAGTCCGCTGGCGGCCAGCGACATCAGGTTTGCCGGCGATACGCCCGGCAGCGCGGGCAGGCTGACGCCGGGCAGGCCGCCCGCCGCGGCCAGTCCGATCATGCCGGCCGGCGAGACGCCGGGCAGGCCGGGCAGGTTCAGGTTCGGCAGTCCGGGCAGGCTCAAACCCGGCAGCGCCGCCGCGGGAAGTGCGCTGGCGACCGGCAGCAGCAGGTTGCTGAGCCCGCCCTGCGCGCCGGTGTTGACTGCCGGGAGCAGGCCCGAGGACTGCAGCGTGTTGTAGGCCAGCACCACGTAGGTGACCGCCAGCGCGCCCGTCGTCACCGCGCTGGCCAGGCCGGTGCCGACGCCCAACACACCGTTGACAACCGCTGCGGCTGCGTTCACGCCGTATGGGATGCCGGCGAGGCCGGCCACGCCGCCCGCAACACCGTAGAGGTCCGGCACACCGGGGATCGAGTAGATATCTGGAACGGCGCCGTACCCCGGCGAGAGAGTGGCGGCGTCGGGCAGCGGGCCAGCCGGAGACAGGCCGGCGGTCGAGGCGTCCGGCAGCGCGCCGGAGCCGCCGGTGGGCCCGGTGTAGGCGACCGCTTGGGGCGCTGCTGGTTGCGGCGCTGTGGCAGGGGCGGCTGCTTGCGGGGCTTCGATCACGGAGGGGGCCTGCGGCATCGCGAGACCGGTTGGCTTGCCGGTTTCAGGCATCAAGACGGAGGCCAGCTTGTCGCATTGTTTTCCGGCGGTGCAGGTGCCGCCGGAAAGCACCTTGCTCTGGTTGGAGATGGTCAACGGCGCAACCGCCAGCGCGCCACCCAACACGGCCGCAGCCGCAGCGCCAACGATGGCAACTCTCATGACAGCCCTTTCGCCCCGCTCGCGTATCAGATGTGCACCACGCCACGCCGATTGGCACACCGCTGGCGCAAGCTTAGGCGCACCCGGCGACCGGCGCGGGCTTTCCGCGAAATTACCTCACCCGACTTTGTCGCGAAGAAGTTTGCTCAGTTAACTCACTCGGCTGATCTCGGCGGTGGGTAGGCCGACCACCGGGGCGGCTTTGTGTAGGCACTCGGCCCACTCGGCCTCGGGGTCGGAATCGGCGGTGATCCCACCGCCGACGCCCAGCACGGCACGGCCCGTAGCATCGAATTCAACCGTGCGGATCGCGACGTTGAGTTCGCACCCGGCGATAGGGGACATCAATCCTATTGTGCCGCAATATATTCCACGACGATGTGGCTCCCATGTCGAAAGAAGTTGACGGGCACGCAGTTTAGGAGTTCCGGTTACCGATGCCGGCGGGAAGGCGGCATCCAGCAGCGACGCTGCCGGCAACTCTGACGGGACCTGCGCCGACACCGTCGATACCAAATGCCAGACGCCCGGCGCCCGACGCACCACCAGCAGCTCCGGCACGGTAACTGTGCCAGTAACCGCCACGCGCCCAAGGTCATTACGAACCAAATCTACGATCATGATGTTCTCCGCCACCTCCTTCGGCGACGCCCGCAGCGCCGACGGCCAGGCATCCAGCGGCAGTGTTCCCTTGATCGGACTGGACGTCACGACGTCGCCGTGGCGGCGTAAGAACAATTCGGGGGAAAGCGAGGCCACCGCGCCCCAGTGCCCAGCGACGTACGCGGCGCGGGCCGGGGCGGTGCGCGCGACGCCATCAACGAAGAAATCCAAGGAGGAACCGGTGACTGTGCCGGTGAACTGGGTGCAGACGCAGGCCTGGTAGACCTCGCCAGCCGCGATCGCCTCCAGGCACTGCAGCACACCATTTTTGTGTGCTGAGCGGTCCGCGGGCCGCCATTCGATCTGGCACAAGGGTGCCGTTCTGGGTGCCGGCGCCCCCAGCGCGTCGACCAACCAGCCGGGCATCCGGCTACCGGAGAGGCTTTCGAACCACCACTGCCCGTCTCGGTCCCGGCGCAGGACGCAGTCGGTCCAGCCGCCGGCCGCTTCGGGTATCCGGTGCGGCAGCCCGTCGGCGCCGGGATCTGGGTAGGACAAGTAGCCGATCCACCCGCCGCCAACTGGCCCCGGCCGGCCCTCGGGCGGTGCGGTAAAGCCCAGCGGCGCGGTGAAGACGTCGCCGGTCGCCGCGGGGCCTATCTCCACGGTCGGTGCGATCACCGCCAGCGCGCCGAACCACTCCCCGGTCAGTGCTGCCGGAGGGGCAAACCCGAGCCGATCGGTCGCGCGACCGAGCGAGCGCAGCACCTGCGGTGCGCCACCTAGATCGCCGAGCCGCTCGATTCGCACCGGCTTAGCTTGACAGAAGGTGTCAGCCGCGGCTGATCCTGCGTGGGTTACCCAACGCCACCAGCTTCTCAGGGTTGCGCATTGCGTAGAAGTTGGTGATCTTGTCGTCGACGATCTCCACCGTGATCACCCCCTGCAGCTGGCCGTCCAGATAAAGCACCACCGCCGGAGCGCTGTTGCAAGTCACGGCCTCCACCTGTAGTTCCCCACGCGCCTTGCGCAGCAGCCCCACAACGGCGCCGGCTACCTTACGCGCCCCGACGATCGGCTTGCGGGACGCGGTGACCTTGCCACCCCCGTCGGCCACCCAGGCCGCATCCGGGGCTAGCATCTCCAGCAACGCCTCGACGTCGCCGCTGGCCGCGGTGCTGAGGAACTGCCGGGTGATCCGCGCGTGCCGATCGGGATCCCCCGGGTCGGCGCTATCGAACCGCTTGCGCCGAGCCTGGACGTGGGCCCGCGCCCGGTGCGCGACCTGCCGCACCGTTGACGCCGGTTTGCCCACCGCGTCGGCGATCTCGCCGTAGTCGAACCCGAACACCTCGCGCAGCACGAACACCGCCCGTTCGTCCGGGCTGAGTGTCTCGAGCAACACCAACATGGCCATGGAGACCGATTCGGCCAGCACAACGTCGGCGCTGGCATCGTGGTCGTCGAGCAGCAGCGGTTCGGGCAGCCAGGGGCCCACATACTCTTCCCGGCGGCGGACCTGCGCCCGCAACGAGTTGAGCGCCTGCCGGGTGACCAGCCGAGCCAGGTAGGACTTGGTGTCCCGCACGCCGCCTAGGTCGACCTCCGCCCAGCGCAAGTAGCTGTCCTGCAGGACGTCGTCGGCTTCGGTTGCCGAGCCCAGGATCTCGTAGGCGATGGTGAACAGCAGCGGGCGCAGCAGGGTGAACCGTTCCGCGTGCCCGCTGCCGTCCCCCGGCGAACTCACGGGACCGCAACCTGCTCATCGGAGCCGAGCCGCGCCGGCCGGTTTCCGCCCTTGAGCCAGCGGTACCAGCCGGGCTTCGCGGCCTCCTTACGCAGGCCCCACACCGTGCCCTTGCAGACCAAATCCTTCAGGGCCGCGGCGACGCGACCCCCGACGTAGAAGTTCACCGGGGTGTCGTCGGTGCGGGCCAGCTGGATGGTGCCGTAACTGCGGCCCACGCTGATGCACTGCCCGGTGAACGCCTGGTTCAACGGGGCCGGCGCGGTGCCGGCGATGCGGGCCAGGACCGTGTTCGCGGCCTGGGCGGCGAGCGGAATGGCGGCCTGGCAGCTCATCCGCAATGGTTGGTTGGAGGGCGCGGCGGCGTCGCCGGCGGCGACGATGCGGTAGTCGGTAATGCTGGTCAACGTCTCGTCGGTGAGCAGTCGGCCCAGCGCGTCGGTACGCAGCCCGCTGCGTGTGGCCAGGTCCGGCACCCCGAATCCCGCCGTCCAGACCGTGGCTTCGCTGGGCATTACGGCGCCGTCGCCCAGCACCACCGAGTCCCAGCGAACCTCGGTCACTGTCGCGGATTCGAGCACGTTAACGCCGAGCTTGCGCAGCTGTTTGGCCACCGAACGCCGGCCCGGACCGCTCAGCGACGGACCGAGAATACCGCCGCAGACCAGGGTCACCGGCCACCCCTGTTCACCCAGTTCACCGGCGGCTTCAATGCCGGTCAGGCCGCCACCGACGACGGTGATGGTCGCGGCGGGGGGCAGATCGGCCAGTGTGTATCGGAGCCGCTGCGCCCCCTCCAGTTCGGCCAGGTGGAACGCGTACTCGGCGGCTCCTGGGACGGCGACCGGGGTGGCCCCGGTGCTGCCCACGGCGTAGATCAGGTAGTCGTAATTCAGCACGCCGCCCGATGCCAGTGAAACTTGGCGCGCCGGGGCATCGATGTGGGTGGCGGTGTCGACGACCAGGCGGATGCCCTCGCCCAGCAGCGTTCCGTAGTCCGCGGTGGCGGCGCCGGTGCCGGCGGCCAACTGGTGCAAGCGAATTCGCTGCACGAACTGCGGCCGCGGATTGACCAGAGTGATGTCGACGTCTTCGCGCAGCCGGAGGTGGTTGGCGGCCATGGTGCCGGCGTATCCGCCGCCGATGACGACCACACGGGTCTTGGCGCTCGCCGGTTCGGATAGCTCGTAAAGCTCAGACATCGTTGTCTCCTGTTCTGATCGGGTTACGCCCTCAAGACACCGCGGGGCGGCCAGGCGTGACAGAACAGGCGCGAATTGTGAGCTGTCTCACTGCGATGGCGTGAAGACAAAGTTGTTGACGTACACGCCGCGCGGCGCCCAGCCGTCCTCGGCGCCGCCGATGTTGGCCGGGTTCTGATGCGCGGCGGCATCGAACTCCTCGATCGGCCGTTGCTCACCGTCGAGGGTGAAGTGGCCCCGGTAGCCCAGGCTGGTCAACAGCCGGGTGATCTCGGCCACCGCACCGGCGTGGTGGCGGTCCTCGGCCTCCACGACGATCGTCGGCCGGTTGCGGTCCAGGGTTTCGACAGCGCCGCGCAGCACGGCGAGTTCGTGCCCCTCGACGTCGATCTTGATCAGGCCGACGCCGTCCAGGCCCAGGTCGTCGAGCCGTTTGACGGGGACCTCGATGGTGGCAACCGGTCCGCCGACTGCGGTGTCCAGCACGTTGTCGGCGTCGATGGTGCTGCGCCCGGGATCGGACTCGACTACCCGCATGGCCACCACGCCCGGCCGGTCGGAGAGCGCGAGCGCCTCGACGCGCACCGCCGCGCCCACTGCGGCGAACATCGTCGTCAGCTCGCGCGCTTGGGCCGGACGCGGCTCAAAGGCGATCACCGACCGTGACGACGAGGCCATGGCGATCGCGAACTCCCCGATGTCGGCGCCGATGTCCAATGAGAGCCGATGGGGGTCGCACAGCGATTGCACCAGCGCCACATCCGGACGGGATGCGCCAAGGCGTTGCAGGATGCGGTATTTGCGTCGCCAAAACAGCCCCGGCGCGAGGGCCTTCGCCGCAGGCGCGAGCCACTGCTTGGCTGTGCGTGCCACGGACATCGTGCCGACACTAGCGGACCCCCAACCGCGACAGTCGGTGGGATAGCGCAGGTCACAGAGATTTCCCAGGGCTGCTGCGGGCTCGCGTGATAACCTCTCCCGACAGATATTCCATCCGTGACCTGCGCCGGTCCGGGTGCTTCCCAGGAAACCAGGCTATGCAGGGGGCCGTTCGAAGCGCATCGCTGGGCATTCGGACGTGGCGGACCGTCGACAGTGACGCTGCCTGGGTCAGACGCCCGTCAACCGGTGCAGCCACTCGACTCGTGCACAAATCGGAGGACCGGTGCCGCGCAGCTTGGACCTCGTCGTCACCTCCGTGGCCACCCAGCTCATGGAGGCGACCGCGTCCACCGCTACGCAAGTCAGCGAACGGGTGCTCGCCCAGCTGGTCGAGCAGTTCGACGTGGACGCAAGCTTTCTGCGTCACCACGACCACGACATCCGCGCCTCGGTCCTGGTTGCGGAGTGGCCGCCGCGGCCCGATGTGCCGGACCCGGATCCCCAGGGGGTAGTGCACTTCACCAGCGCCGACCCGGTGTTGTCGCAGTGCGAACACGGCAGGAAGCCGGTGGTGATCCGGCCCGATCAGAACAACCGCTCGTTGCCCCGCTGGATTGGCGGCACGAAGCAGGCCGCATCGCCCTCGGTGGCGGCCGCTCCGCTGGTATCCGGCGAAATGACCACCGGGGTACTGGGTTTCGTCAAGTTCGGCGCGCGTAAGTGGAAACAGGAAGAGATCAACACCCTGGAGGCCGTCGCGGCCCTCTTCGCGCAACTGCAGGCCCGGATCGCGGCGGAGGAGAAGCTGCGGTACCTGGCCGAACACGACGACCTGACCGGCCTCTACAACCGCCGGGCACTGGTCGCGCACCTGTCCGATCGGCTCAGGGCCGGCCACCCCGGCCCGGTCGCGGTGCTCTATATGGACCTCGACCGGCTGAAGTCGATCAACGACTACCTGGGCCACACCGCCGGCGACTGGTTCATCCGCGTCTTCGCACAGCGGCTGCGGGTGTGCGCGGGCTCGCAGAGCATGATCGCCCGGCTGGGCGGCGACGAGTTCGTCGTCATCCCGGAACAAACCATGTCCAGCGGCGCGGCCGAATCGTTGGCCCGCCGCCTCGGCAGCATGCTGCGTGAGCGCCTGGCGATCGGCGGGCACCAGATCACCCGGACCGTCAGCATCGGCCTGGCCGTCGGTATGCCCGGCCGCGACAACAGCACCGACCTGCTGCGTCGTGCCGACGAGGCGGTGCTGACAGCCAAGCGCGCCGGAGGCAACCAGGTTGCCGTGTCCACCGATGACATGTCGCTCAAGAGCGCTTTTCGCAACGACATCGAGCTGCACCTGCAGGGTGACATCGACAGCGAAGCCCTGCTGCTGCACTACCTGCCCGAGGTCGACCTGTGGACGGGTGCCATCGTGGCGGCTGAGGCGCTGGTGCGCTGGCGGCACCCCATCTGGGGGCTGTTGCTGCCGGACTCGTTCATCGGCGTCGCCGAATCGACCAACCTGGCCGGTGAGCTGGGCCGCTGGGTGATGCGCAGCGCCTGCGCCGAATTCAGCCGATGGCGATCTAACGGCGTCGGGCAGACCGCCATCCTGCGCATCAATGTCTCGCCCGTCCAGTTGATCACCCGCGGCTTCGTCCGCAGCATTGCCGACACGATCGAGGAGTTCGGCATCGACGGCGGTTCGGTCTGTCTGGAGATCACCGAGCGTGCCGTGGTCCACGACATCGACGCAACCCGCAAGACGCTGCATGAGCTCAAAGATGTCGGAGTCCAGATCGCTATCGATGACTTCGGTACCGGTTACGCGGTGCTGTCGCACCTGAAGTCGCTACCGGTCGACATGCTCAAGATCGACACCGGGTTCGTCCGCGATCTTGGGACGAACGCCGGAGACCTGGCGATCGTGCGCGCGATCATCGGCCTGGCCGAGGCCTTCGGCCTGCAGGTGGTTGCCGAGGGCGTGGAGACCCCGGCCGCCGCGCTGACATTGATGCAACATGGTTGTCACCGCGCGCAGGGATTCCTGTTGTCGCGCCCTGTTCCCGGCAACGCCATGGAAGCGTTGCTGTCCGCGCGCTGGATGCCGATGCCGTTCCTCGCCGACCGCGAGGCACTCACGCTCGGCGCGATCTAGCCAAACAGAGAATGGTTCGACCGATCAGAAACCCCAGGTTCATCGCTGCCGCGTCCGCGACCGCCGTCGCAACGGTCCTGATCGCGGCGATTGCACTAGTCGGGTGCAGTCGCGGCCACACCAATCCCGGTCCGCTGAACGCGATGGTGAGTCCGGCCATCCCGCCGGCCGCCCAGGAAATACCCAATCCACTGCGGGGGCAGTACGAAGACCTGCTGGAGCCGCTGTTTCCGCAACGCGATCTCGCGCAGCAGCGTTACCCGGCGTGGCCGCCCTCGCACGACGCGAGCCTGCGGGTCACCTGGCGCCAGTTGCAGCCCACCGACCCCGCCACCCTGCCGCCCGATGCGCCGGACGAGCGCAAGTACGACTTCAGCGTCATCGACGACACCCTGAACAAGCTCGCCGAGCGGCACATGCGGCTGACGCTTCGAGTGCAGGCCTACAACTCCTGCTGCAACGCC